>DATGIG010000463.1:0-8108 GCA_035295825.1 Chthonomonadaceae bacterium
AAGGTGGTACTCGAAGTCCTTGTTCAACGCTTGGAACCAGTCGGGAAGCTCTACCCAGGCGGAGCCGCTGGCATCCAGTATCACATGCCCGCTGTAGAGGTTGGTCATCTGGTCACTCTCGATGCAGGAGTGAAGTAGGTACTTGTTGGCCGGGTCGAGGGGATGGTCAATCTTGAAGTCCTTGGCTCCAGCGTAGACAATGCCATCGATGTAGACAGGGCCGTCGAAGTAGCCGGCATAGCTATTGTTGCTAATACCATACACGCCATAGCCGTTGACGCTATGGCTATACACGCCATCGCCGGGGCTGCTGCCCGTAGCGTAGAATTCGCCTCCGAAGCCGATGTTGCCCTGCCCATACACGCCGATCGCGTTACCGTAAAAGTCGCCTCCATCGCCAGTGCTCGTGGCATACACGCTAGGATAGTATGTGCCGCCACTGCCTAGGGAGACAAAGTAGCCTGCAGTGCCGCTGGCACTCTGGCCATACACGCCATTGCCGCTGCCATCAGCGACGAAGTAGCCTCCTATACCGCTGCCGCTCTCGCCATACACGCCAGTGCCGCTGACGCTATAGCTATACACGCCATTGCCGCTGCCGTTGGCATTGAAGCCGCCTCCATCACCGTTGCCGCTATAGCCGAACACGCCGGTGCCGCTGGCACTCTCGCCATACACGCCAGCGCCGCCGCCGTTGCTAACACCTTGCACACCCTGGCCGGTGGGGCTCGTGAAGTAGCCTCCTATACCGCTGCCACTATAGCCGAACACACCATCATTGCTGTTACTCTGGCCTTCCACACCGAAACCACTGCTGCTGTAACCCCATACCCCCCGACCCCCCGAGTCGCTCCAGGCATAGACACCGTGGCCCGTGCTGCTGTGGGCAGACACGCCGGTGCCGCTTGTGCTATTGCCATACACGCCGTTGCCGCTAGAACTGAAGGCATCCAGGCCGTCGCCGCTGCCGTTATTGGTCAGAGCCAGAAGCGCGCTCCCGCTGGAGAGGGTTTCTGAAAGCGGCCAACCGATCTTATCCACCGTGACGGCGCCACTGGCAAGAGCCGGCGTGGTCACCGCTCCCGAAGCAATGGCCGAGGAAGTCACCGCTCCTGAAGCCAGAGCCGAAGCCGTCACGGCGCCATTGGCGATAGCCGAAGATGTGACCGCACCGCTGGCAAGGGCCGAGGAAGTCACCGCTCCTGAAGCAATGGCGGAGGAAGTTACCGCACCGTTTGCCAGCTTGGCGGAGGTGACCGCTCCGCTGGCAAGGGCTGTCGTGCCTACCGCGCCTGCCGCGATAGCCGCAGAAGTCACCGCGCCCGCAGCCAGCGCCGAGGAGGTCACGGCACCGGAGGCAATTGCAGAAGCCGTGACTGCTCCCGAGGCCAGCATGGAACTGACCACGCCTGCACTCGCGATGGAGAAGATATTGCCATTGAGGGCCAATCCCGCTCCCGCCTGATAAGTGCCGCCTCCACTGATACTGGCAGGCGACCAGGCCGAACCGTTCCATTCCAGCGCCTGACCGGTGGAGGGCGCCGCGCTACTGACCGGATAGCCGCCAATCGCCAGAGTGTTGCCCGACAGCAGTGAAAGCAGGGAGAAACGCGAGGTTTCCAGTACCCGTCCGTTGACGTTGGTGAAGGTCGTGCCTCCGCTGACCCGATAGGCGATCTGCATCCATAACGGCGCATTGGCAAAGGAGGTGGCAGCAAAATCCAGGGTGACGGTGTAGGCGCCATTGGTAACGGGGACGGTACTGATGGTCAGGGGCGAACCAACCTGGGTGCCAGCGGTAGCAGCCGTGTAGAGAGTGAACTTGAAGTCATAATTGCCGTTGTCTGTGCTGGCCAGCTTGCCTGAGTAGCTAAAGCTCGTCTGTGCGTGAGCCGCGTTGAGGGTGCCAAGCAGCAGCAGGAACATCAGACAGAAGCTCAGGAAACGGAAAGCGCATCGGGACATCATTACTGCCTCCTTTTCTGAAAGTGAAATTGGAGTGAGAGATAGTCCCTATCTTAACAAAGGCAACTGCCATTGTCAACAAGTTTTTTGGAGCAATACTGACCAGCCAATAGTTGTTGCTTGATCATTTCTAGCTACTTGACAGATCACCGTTTGTCTGCTATCCTTTATCTAGCAATAGTAGTTATTAGGAATAGCTATGAAAGAAACCCTCCGCCATAAAGAAGCCTTTGAATACTACTACTCCCTCGGTCACGACCGCAATCTTGATTCAGTGGCGCTTCACCACGGCGTCACCAAAAGAAGCGTTGCTGCCTGGTCCAAGTCCTTCGAATGGCAAGCCCGCATTGTCCAGCGGGATCAGGAGAACGCAAGGCGCCTCCAGCAGAAGACCGACGAGAAGATCGTCAACGTCAAGGCGCTCTACAGGAAAGTCGTCGGCTCGGCCATCTCCGACTTTGTCAACCGCTTAAAGGCCGGCGAGATCGAGGTGGATAGCGTCACCGACCTGGAACGGCTGGTCAAGCTCGATTTGTTGCTGATGGGCGAGGCCACCGAGACGCACGCCCATCGTTTTGAGGTAGAGGAGGTATTAGGCATTGACCGGCTCAGTGACGCCGAACTCCGGCAACGTCTTGCGGAAGCTGCAGACGGCGCTATTGCTGGAGAGCTACCGCCGAAGACCTGAGCTCTACGCCCGGCAGGTCCTCTCCGTTACCTGGTGGCCCAAGCAGCAGGAGATCGCCCAGGCGCTGCTTCAGCATAAGCGTGTCTTCGTCAAGGCGGCTCACGCGGTCGGCAAGACCCACGTGGCCGGCGGCCTCGTGAACTGGCACTTCGACTGCTTCGATCCCGGCGTGACCCTCTCCACCGCCCCCACTGGTCAGCAGGTGGGCGATGTCTTGTGGAAGGAGGTGCGGGCGCAGCGCAAGGACCGTCCCGGCCTGCAGCCCAAAGCCCCCAGGATGGAGACCTCGGCAGAGCACTTCGCCGTTGGGTACACCGCCAGGGATGACAACGCCTTCCAGGGCCGGCACGGGGAGCATGTGCTGATCGTCTTCGACGAGGCGACGGGCATCCTGGGCGACTTCTGGGACGCCGCCGAGGGCATGATGACCGGAGAAGGGTGTCTGTGGCTTACGATCCTCAATCCTACCGACACGGCCTCCCGCGCCTACGAGGAGGAGCAGAAGGGCAAGTTCCACGTCATCACGGTGAGCTGCCTGGACCATCCCAACATCAAAGCCGAACTCGCAGGACTGCCCGCCCCCTTCCCGGCGGCTGTGCGCCTGGCCTGGGTCGAGGAGCGGGTTGCGGAGTGGTGCGATCCTATCGCTTCTGCCGATAAGCGCTCCGGGGACATCGCGTGGCCGCCCTCTAGTGGCATCTGGTATCGGCCGGGCCCGCTCTTTGAGGCAAGAGTGCTGGGCAGATGGCCGACGACCGGCTCCTCGTCGGTCTGGAAAGAGGCCATGTGGGAGGCAGCCCTAACGCCCCAGGAGATCGACTTCGATCAGCCGCTGGAAGTGGCCGCCGACGTTGCCCGCTTCGGAGACGACTTTACCTCTATTCTGGTAAGAAGAGGCAACTGCGCCCTCTGGCACGAAACGCATAACGGCTGGTCCACGGCGCAGACGGCAGGCAGGCTCAAGCAGTTGGCGGGCCAGTTCGCGGCGCAAGGAGAGGACCCTCGGCAGGTGCTCATCAAGGTGGACGATGACGGTGTCGGGGGCGGCGTGGTAGATCAGAAGGCGGACTGGCGCTTCGTGGGTCTCTCTGGAGCGCACAAGGCCATCCAGTCCGACGACTATCCGAATAGAAGGAGCGAGTTCTGGTTCGCCGTGGCGGAGAGAGCGGACACGGGAATGTTGGACCTGTCCCGGCTATCGGAGGAGAGCAAGAGGCTGTTGCGCCGGCAGGTGATGGCGCCGACCTGGAAGCTGGATAGCCAGGGGAGGCGGGTAGTCGAGCCGAAGGCGGACACCAAGAAGAGAATAGGGAGAAGCCCCGACGATGCGGACGCCCTGAACCTGGCCTTTGCGCCGGCGTACCCTGGCGTGGTCACGGCGCCTCCGATCGTCTATCACATGCCCTTCTCCGCCACCGAGCAGCAGCTATGGCGGGCGGCGGGCGGTCTCAACGGTCTGCCCTGTCCGTACATGGATGAGCAAGGCCGGCTCTATCCTGGTGGGGAGATTCCTGCGGAGATCATCGAGCTGCAGGCGGCGGCCCGGTCGGAGCAGGAGCAGCAGACGGCGCAGGAGCAGCAACAGCTGCCGATGGTGGCGCCGGGTTACGGCGTGTTAGGGATGGATCCGCACTGGTGGAAACGGACGCGGACAGGACGCCTCTGGTGAAAGAAGTTACCTGGATGGGCGGCGATTCTTGGCAGCCTGTCGAATAGCTTCAACGCTGACCTGACCTGTTGCCTTCCTCATCGCGTTGAGCTTCACGTTAGCAATAGGGACGGTAGACATCAGGCAGTATTCTCTCTGGAGGCAGCAGGCGTCCAGGTGTGAAAATTGCTATAGTCTTGAAGGGTATGAAGGCGCGCAGCCCGATGTAAAACCCCGGTGACCTCGACTGGTCGGGCCATCTTGTGAGCGTCACAGGCAGTTGCATAGTCTTGTGGCGATAACTCAAGCCTCGCCCGAATCACATCCTCGTCTTCCGGCAGAAAGATAGTTAGCGTTACTGCACCTTGCATCTGACCGTCCTCGTCAGGTTCTCCGCTCAAAGTATCAACCACTCCGAAGAAATGATCCTGCTGAGGCTCTTTATTAGGGCGAAGCAGTCGCCCCGCCATCCCAATTACCGGGAAGTAATCCCTGTATAGAGTGACTTGATTCGGAATGTCGGTCGGCGCCGGCACGGTGGGTGCCCATACTACAGTGACTTGGAGTGCGCTACGATCACCGGGAGGCTGCATCTCGGCCAAAGCCTCGTATAGGTTTGCACTTACAACTTGCTCACCCTCGAATCTGGTCAGATTCTCAGAACTATCTGTTTGGATAGACTGCACGATACGTCTTAGAGCCTTCATTAAATGGCGAGTAACTTGGCGTGTTAGGGATTCTTCCACAGTGGGAAGATCAGGGAAAAGGGAAGGTGTTTCTCCTTGCGTATCCAGGGGACAGATCACCCTCGCCACAAAACTGCCGCGTTCCGTTTGTCCGAGACGACAGGAATTGACAAACTGCTCGGCCTCTGCTCGGCTCAGGCGTGGGTGGAATGTCTTAGGGTTAAGTACATCACACGCGGAGGCCATCAATGCTTTTCTAGTGCTGGTTAGCAGATTAATCCCATCGGTGAAGGGCAGTGTACCGTCTTCTTCTGCTGGGCTCGCCACGTGAAAGCGGAGGGTATCTGCCGGAGGGATAAGGAGGTCGTTCAAAATCTCAGGTTCTGGGCGATGCTCGACTTCACTTAAGGCAGCAACAGCCTCAGCAATACGATATACATAATCATTCAGGGCAGGATTCTGTGGCACAATCAACTCAGCTACATTGGAACCCGGCCAATGGTAAACAGCGATCTCTCCCGCCACAGTTGGGACTCGTTCCCATCCCTTCGCCCGCGCATAGTTTTGCATATTGGTTGGGCGCACGAGTGCCAACAGGCTGGATTGCAGACCGTTGTGCTTTCCGTTATAAAGCATGGCCGATTGTCCTTTGTAGCGAGACACGAATCAGCATTTCCCGTAATACCTCAGGTGAAAACACGTTACATCGTGCAATATGCACAGTCTGCGTGTTTTCATTATCGCTTGCTGGCGACCCCTGAAGGTTACACCAGTATGCACAGCGCTTCAGGGCTAGTTGCTCCTCTGAATGGTTAAGCCAGTCTGCATCATCTTCTGGTAGCGTAAGAATTACCAGCAGGCGGGGTATATGGGTATTGTCAACACGAAGATCGTTATAGTTCTTCATTGGAAGGGCGAAAGAAAATTGATCTCCTGTAATAGCCGAACAGGCCGTTGCTTTGAGTTGAAGATCTAATTTCGGCGACCATAGAATGGAGGTCGCCACGAGCTGACCTCTGGCGGAAACCGTCACGTCAACACTGTCACGATCTATCCCCGGCCTATCACATCCAAAACCGGCATGAGAGGCAACAGCGTGAACATAGGCATAGCTTAGCTGCTCTTTTCTGTCGTTATCAATCAGCATGTCAGCCATCTTCTGGATGTCTTGGTGCTTATTCGTTCTTCAGATCGCTCACGAATTCCTGTTTTGATCATAACTACTTTCTCCGTGGTCGATTAGGAACCGGCCCAGACACGTCAAGTTGCTAACCTGGCTTCTCGGCAATCTATATTGTGGTCAGTCAAGAAGTTGGGGAGCCGGCTACGCTTCGTCGTCTCCGAGCGTGACGGCCCCGGCGTTAGCTAGAGCCTGGAGGGTGATCCAGACGGGGATGTTAAGCTGGCCGCTCGTGACGCGCAGGACGATCTTGCCCACCCCTGCATGGAAGGTCAGGCTCTTGACGTTCGGGGAGCAGCCGGGAACGGCAGACGCGGGCGTGTCCGCTATCGTCACAGCGTGGGGTGGTGCGGAGGAAGAGGCCGAGCAGGGTTCTCCAAAATCCAGACGGCGCGGTGGAGGCGGGTTCAGTTGCTTGCGGACGATTTCGATATGACGGGCGGTCAGCGGCCGGTTGCCGGCGATCCGCAGAGCGCCCTCGAAGATCTGGCCGCGCTGATGCCTGGGAGCTTTCAGCAGCTCCCGCGCCTGCCTCTCGTTAGCAGGCAGGAGAACGTCAAGTTGCGGTCGTTCTGCTTGCGGTTTTAACCCATTGGGCAACTCGCTTTGTTTTTCAAAGTAGTCTTTCACGTCCGCTATGGCTTCCCCCGCCTCCGCGAGCCGATAGAGGCGTGAGTTGCTCATGCGGGATAGGTCGGTCCACACATCGCCCCATTGACGGCGCACGTACTCCGGAAAGGAGCCGTACCCTCGGTACAGGTTCTCCTGGTAGATGATGTGGAAGGCTTGCATGACCTGACGCCAGCCGTAGAGGTTGGCCTGGATCACGCTTTCCTGCTCTTGTAGCCGCTCCTTCTCCTCGCGGGTCAAAGGTGCTACGTCGGTCGCTCGGCCCGTTAGTTCGTCACCCATCGTGCGTCCTCTACTTCCTGGGTTTATCCATCCCCACATATCTGACCGCGCTCCCCGTCCTCCCCACAAATCCCCCGTAGCCGCTCCAGGAATATTTCGGGATGTGTCTGCCAGCGCGACGGGCGAAGGAGCGCCCCCGGTTTGCGCCGCCTCGCCCAACGCAGAGCCTTTCCTGAAGCAGTCTTGCGCCTTCTCACCTGTGCCCTCTTCTCAGCATCGAGGGCGCGGGCTAAGCGGGCCATCTCTTCGCTCGTGAGCGTAACCGTCGTAACCGGTGCCTCATAGGCACGCCAGTTCCCGCGCAGACCCCAGCAGCGCCCCGTCCTCTCCTCCTCCTCCGCCAGGACTTCCGGCTTGCAGAGGTAGGTCATGACCTGGCCCGCACACCCCCGAACGCGCTCCACTCGCGTCCCCGCCTCTCGATGGCTCTCCTCCTCTGTATCCACGATCTCATGCCATGCCTGGCCGATCCAGGTGGCAGGAACCTGACGGACGCCCATCAGGAGGAGATGGAAATGGATGGCACCCCGCTGCTGATGCTCCAGGCGCCACACCAGTCCCGCCTTCGGCCATACTCTGAGCAGCCGCTTGCAGAAGGCTTGCAGATGACGCTTGGCTGTCTCTGCGTCTGGGACTTCGCTTCCGTAGGTCAGGGTGATCAGGATGCCGCTCTCGATGTCCTCTCTCTTCATCGCTTCCAGTTGTCGCCGCAGGCGGTTGCGAGATGCCTGGCTCAGTCCGCAAACCGCTTTTCGCTGCCCGCCTCCCATGCGGCCCCGATAGCAGGTCAGCGGGACAGAGCGAACCGAGGAGCCGCCTGCTGGGAAGGTCACAACGTATTGGCGGGTTGGAGAGGATTGAGGAAGCATGTGCGGTCAGATATGTGGGGATGGATAAACCAATGTGCGTTTTCAGGCTTCACCTCTCATGTGGACCTTCTCTGCCTTCGGAGGGAAATTGTGTCATTGCTGGGTTGATCTTCTGTGCGCCCGTCTTTTGCCCCGACGGGCGCACGACCGTCTCTGCCGC
>DATGIG010000464.1:0-10559 GCA_035295825.1 Chthonomonadaceae bacterium
GAGATCACGCTGACGACGGTCGTGGCGTTCGGATCCTATCTGGCAGCGGAGGCGCTGGGGGTCTCCGGCGTCATGGCGGTCGTAACGGCGGGACTGGTGATCGGGAACTATGGGATGCCGACCGCCATGACGCCAGGTTCAAGGCTGGCGGTGACCGCCTTCTGGGAGTATGCCGGGTATGTGGTCAACTCGCTGGTCTTCCTGCTGATCGGGATCGAAGTGGCCTATGTGCACTGGGCGAATCAGATCGGTCTGACCTGTCTGATGGTCGTTATCGTGCTGATAGGTCGAGCAGGTATCTATCCGCTCTCCCTGCTGGTGAACAGGCTCAAGGGAGACATCCCGCTCGCCTGGCAGCACATTCTCTTCTGGGGAGGTTTGCGGGGCGCGCTCTCGATGGCGTTGGTTTTGGGTCTGAGCCCGACGTTTCCACAGCGGGAGGCGCTCATCGCCGGGACATTCGGCGTCGTGCTCTTCTCGCTGCTGGTGCAGGGCACGACCGTCGGACCGCTGCTGAAGCGTCTGGGGTTGACCCGAAGTCCTGCCGAAAATCCCAGGGAGCAGCGCCGATTGGCGGGGGAGATCCTGGCCTGTGAAGCGGCGCTCTTCGAGTTGGAGCGGTTCCGACGGATCGAAGCGCATCCGGACTGGGCCGTAGTATTGCTGATTCAGGACTATACCACACGTCGGAACGCACTGGAAGCGACCCTGGCGGGATTGGACCCGGAGCATCCGGTGATTACGGATCTTCAGGCTCATGAAGCGCGAAGGCGCGCGTTGACGGCGGAGAAGAGCGCCCTGTTGGATGCGGAGCACAACGGGTGGCTGGAGAGCGGGGACTGGCTGGAGTTGACGCGCAGGATAGATGCGGAGCTGGTCTCTCTGACTGGACTGAGAAAAGAGTAGGGAAAGCGCCGGATAGGGGCTGGAACATGCAAAACCTGCGGGTACAACTGCTGATGGGGCAACTCGTTGTCGCGTTGCTCATGGGCGGCGTGATGGTCGGTGCGGTGCTGAGTTTTATCCATCTGAGCCGTTCGATCGACCGTATCCTCAAGGACAATTATGACAGTGTCATCGCGGCGCAGGATATGAAGGAGGCGTTGGAGCGTCAGGACAGCGCGGCGACGTTCTATCTCGCGGAGCAGGTTCAGGAGGCGCGGGATCAGTACCGGGAGTACAGGGTCAAGTTTAAAGAGGCGTACCAGAAAGAGGCCAATAATATCACCGAGACGGGAGAAGAGGAGATGGCGAACGACATAGGGCAGCAGTTTGCCGCCTATCAGCAGTCCATCGAGAAACTGCTCTTTGCCGATCCTCCGATGCCTACGAATGCCGCACGGGTCTACTATTTTGGGAAGCTCAAGCCTGCTTTCCTGCGCCTGAAGCAGCGGGCACAGGATGTGCTGGATCTGAACCAGAACGCGATTGTTCAGAAGGCGGCACGTACGAAGCAGGAGGCGCGCAGCGCCTCGACAACCGGGATCATCGTCACAGCGGCGGCACTGCTGTTCGCGTTCCTCTTCGCCCCCTGGGCGATACGGGCCGCGTTGACGCCGTTACGCTCCCTGGCGCGGCAGGCGGAGCAGATCGGGACGGGACACCTGAACCAGCGCATCGATGTACAGCGCACGGACGAGATCGGTGCGCTGGCCGTCTCATTCAATGTGATGGCGGAGCGCTTGCGCGAGGCGCGTCGTATCGAGGAGCAGCGCCTGCATCGCGCCGAGCGCATGTCGGATGCCGCCCTGGAGAGTCTCTACGACCCCGTGATCGTCACGGACGCGATGGGGCGAACGGTGCATCTCAATCGCGCGGCGGAGGGGCTGTTCGGCCCGGAGGCGAAGGAGGTCGGCCGCCCTGTCGGGGAGGCCATCAAAGAGAAGAGCATCGCGGAGGCTGTGTCGAAGGCCATCCTTCAGGAGCGTGTCTCCGCGGCGGAGGGCGAGGCTGGCTTTGTGCCGATCCAGGTGGGCGGGACGCAGCGTACCTATCGTCTCCGGGCGAGCCCCATGCGGGATGATGACGGCAGTCTGTTGGGGGCGGTCACGGTGCTGGAGGACATCACCCACCTGCGCGAACTGGACCGCTTGAAGACGGAGTTTATCGGCGTCGCCTCGCATGAGTTGCGAACCCCGGTCACTTCTCTGCAGCTCTCAGTGCAGTTGTTGCAGGAGGGTGCGGTGGGGGAGCTGACACCGGAGCAGAAAGAGGTGGTTGCGGCGCAGCGGGAGGATTTGGACCGGCTGGAGCGGATGATGCGCGACCTGCTGGACATGACCCGGCTGGAAGCGGGTGTGACGCCTCCCCGCTTCGAGCTTGTCCCAGCGACGGAGTTGGTGGCTTCCGCTGTGGAGGCGGTGGCGACCCCGGCGGAAGCCAAGGGAGTGAAATTGAACATCGAGATTGCCGATCCAAAGCTTGCGGTGAGGGCGGATCGCTCGCAAATTGGTCGTGTGTTGCTGAACCTGCTCAACAATGCCATCCGGCACACTCCGGAGGGGGGACATATCACGGTGCGCGCCTGGGCGGAGGAGGGGCAGGTCCGGTTTCAGGTTCAGGATACCGGGAGTGGTATTCCGAAGGAGTATCTGCCGCGTATATTTGAGCGGTTTACACAGGTTCCCGGCGCGACCCGTGGCGGCGCCGGCCTCGGCCTCTCGATAGCGCAGACGATCCTACAGGCGCACCAGGGTCGGATCTGGGCGGAGAGCGAACCGGGACAGGGGAGTATGTTCACCTTTACTTTGCCGCCGGCCGGTTAGAAGGGAAGAGAGACGATGGCACGCATCCTGGTAGTGGACGATGAGAATAATATCCGTATGATGATTCGCCTGGCCCTGCAGCACGTTGGGCATAATGTGGAGACGGCTGCGGACGGAAACGAGGCCCTGGATAAGTATGGCAACGGCAAGGATTTCGATCTGGTGTTATTAGATCAGCGGATGCCGGGGCTGGAGGGCCTGGAAGTGCTCAAGCAGATGCGTTATCACAACCCGGATGCGAAGATCATTATGGCGACGGCGTTCGGGACCATCGATCTCGCTGTGGAGGCGATGAAGGCCGGTGCAACGGATTTCCTCCGGAAGCCGTTTACGACCGAGACGCTGCGAGGGGCGGTGCAGGCGGTGCTGCAGCCCCAGCGTCCGAAGGGGGCGAGCGGTACGGGAGCGACCTATGGCATGACGACCATCAACGGCTATCGGATCGAATCCCGGCCTGCCGCCGGGATGACCCCGACCGGGGAGTTCCGCCACGATTATGACCTTACATCCCCCACAGGCGAGACCCGAACCTGTACGGTAATCCTCCCACCCTACCTGATTGAGCTGGTCAAAGCCCATGTAGATAGCGATACGTTGCCGGGCGGCGACCGCTTCTGGCATGCATTGGGCGAGGAGGCGCTGGCGAACTATGTCTGGCAGAATGCAGAGTTTCCGCCGGAAGAGGTGCTCAAAGTGGTGGAACTTACGACCAGCTTGAACCGCTGGATCGACTCGGTGCTGACTGCAGCATAATGATCGCATCGGATAACGGAGACATCCGCACGAGGACATAATATGTCGCTATTGGATCGCATTCTTGGCAAGCCATTGGCCTCTTCGGAAGAGGAGGAGCAGAAGATCGGGGTGTTTGCAGGCATCCCGATGTTGGGGCTGGATGGGCTCTCTTCGGCGGCTTATGGCCCCGAGGCCGCTCTCACGATACTGATCCCTATGGGTGCTTTAGGTCTGCACTATATTGGTCCCATCACGCTCGTCATTCTCGGGCTTCTTACGATCCTCTATCTCTCCTATCGCCAGACCATCGCCGCCTATCCGACGGGCGGTGGCTCCTATACCGTTGCGAAAGAGAACCTGGGCACCAAGGCCGGACTGCTGGCAGCGGCGGCGCTGCTGCTGGACTACATTCTAAATGTAGCGGTGGGGATCTCTGCAGGGGTGGGAGCTTTGGTCTCCGCGTTTCCCGTGCTGCACCCCTATATCCTCTGGCTCTGTCTGGGCATCCTCGCCCTGATCGTATTCGTCAATCTGCGCGGGGTACGCGAATCCGGGCTGGCCTTTGCACTGCCCACATACCTCTTTGTGGGAACGCTTCTCATTACTCTGGTGATCGGTCTGGTGAAGACGGTGATAAGCGGAGGGCATCCGATTGCGGTGGAAGGGCCTCCGGTGCTGCCCGCAGCAACGGTCGGGGTTGGTATCTGGATGCTCTTGCGCTCCTTTGCCAGCGGATGCACCGCGATGACTGGGGTAGAGGCTGTCAGTAATGGGGTTACCGCATTTGCAAAGCCGGCAGTACAGAATGCCCAGCGCACCCTGACAGGGATCGTAGTTATTCTGGGCATTTTGCTGGCGGGGATCGTCTACCTGGCGAATGTGTACCACATCGGCGCTACCGACCCGGATGGCAAAGACTATCAGAGCATCATCTCACAACTGGTGAGCGCAGTAGCGGGACGAGGCGTGTTTTACTATATCACCATCGGGAGCGTGTTATCGGTCCTGGCACTCTCGGCAAATACCAGCTTTGCGGGATTCCCAAGGCTTTGCCGCCTGATTGCCTCAGACGATTTTCTGCCGCATGCGTTCTCGAACCGTGGGAGGAGGCTGGTCTACACGCTCGGGATCGCTATCCTGACGCTGCTCTCCGCACTCCTCCTCATTATATTCGGGGGTATTACGGATAGATTGATCCCGCTGTTCGCGGTCGGCGCCTTTCTGGCCTTCACCCTTTCACAGGCCGGAATGGTGGTCCATTGGCGGAAGACCGGGGGGAAGGGAGCGGTTCCGGCGCTTATCATCAACGCCGTTGGAGCAGTAGCGACGGGTGTCGCCCTGCTCATCGTCCTCGCCGCCAAGTTTGTGGAGGGAGCCTGGATCACCATAGTGCTGATACCGGGCATGCTGATTGTGTTCGACCGGGTCAAGCGACACTATAACCATGTGGACAGGGAACTGAGTTGCCCGCGTCCGATGGATCTCACCGACATGCGCCCTCCCCTCGTTATCGTGCCCTTCAAGACCTGGAGCATTTTGACCGAGCGTGGTCTCCACTTTGCCTTGCGTCTCTCTCCGGACGTCATTGCGGTTCATATCAGCACGGATGAGGAGCATGAGGAGCAACTCAGAACCCAGTGGGCGCAGTATGTGGAGAAGCCCATTCGCGAGGCGAACCTCCCGGAGCCCGTGCTGCATATCATCGATTCCCCCTACCGTCGGTTGTTCAATCCGCTTTTCCAGTATATCAATGGGGTGAAGGAGGATTTCCCGGATCGGCAGATCGCCGTCATCATTCCCGAGTTGGTCGAGGCGCACTGGTACGAGTACCTCCTGCACCAGCAGCGGGCGACCGGGTTGAAGGCAGCGCTGCTGTTGCGCGGGGATAAACGGGTGGTTGTCATCAACGTGCCCTGGTATCTGGGTGAGAACGCGGAAACGAAGGTCATGTCTTCCCGATAGCAGGAGTGATCGCCCATGTCGAGAGAGAGTGAGAGCGAGCGCCGTCCCACACCGGAAGAGATCTTGGCACGTGTGATGCGCCAGGAGAGGCAAGAGAAGCAAGGAAGATTGAAGATCTTTCTGGGCTTTGCAGCGGGGGTCGGTAAGACGTTTGAGATGCTGAATGAGGCGAACCGGCGCAAACAGCGCGGGCAAGACGTCGTCATCGGGTATATCGAGACCCACAAGCGCCGGGAAACCGAGGCACAATTGGGCGACCTGGAGGTCATTCCTCGGAAGGTGATCGAGTACCGTGGCGCCAAAATGGAGGAGATGGATACGGATGCGATCCTCGCCCGGCATCCGCATACGGTGCTTGTGGATGAGTTGGCGCATACCAATGTTCCAGGCTCCGAACGGGAGAAGCGCTGGCAGGATGTGGAGGCGATCCTGAACGCGGGTATCAATGTGCTCTCCACCATGAACGTGCAGCACATGGAGAGCCTGAACGACACCATCCATGACATTACCGGTATTTGGGTGCGCGAGACGGTTCCGGACCGTATCGTGCGTGATGCCGACGAGGTCAAGATGGTGGACATCACGCCTCGGGCGCTGATCAACCGGCTGGAGCGCGGCGATATCTACTCTCAAGATAAGGTGCAACAGGCGCTCGGTAACTGGTTTCGCGAGGGGAACCTGAGCGCATTGCGTGAGATTGCCCTGCGTGAGATCGCCCACGAGGTGGATGAGGAGGTAACCGCTTATCGCAAGGAGCGCCATGTCACGGATATTTGGGCGACCCATGATCGGGTCATGGTCTGTATCAGCCCCGACCACTCCTCCATGCGCCTCCTGCGCCGTGCCTGGCGCGTAGCACAGCGCCTGCATGGCGATATCGTCGCCGTCTACGTGGAGAATAAACCGCCTTCCGAAAAGGATCAGGAGATCCTGCGCAATGACTTCGCCCTCGCGGACCGCTTGAAGATACCGGTGGTGACACTGCATGGCGACGTGGCAAACGAGATCATCCGCTATTCCCGTGAGAATCGGATCACGCAGATCGTGGTCGGCCACTCGGATCGGTCGCGCTGGCAGGAGTTTTTGCGCGGCTCCATTATCAACCGGCTGACCCAGGAGCTGCGCAATATTGATATTCTCATTGTGGCGCAGCCCGAAGAGAAGGAGTAGGCAGGTTACTGGAATTAGGCTACGGTTCCTATAGTGAGAGCGGGCGGACAACAAAAAAAGCGGAAAAAAGCGAGAATCCCCTAACATTACGGGGGCTTATGTGCCATAATCCCTTTGTGCGCTAGGTCCTTCCTGTTTTTGCTCCGGATGGTGGAAATAGGAAAAGCAAGACATGGGAAGGAAGTGATGTACGTGAAGTGGATGCCACTTCAGGTCACGGTCTGCGCCGTGACCCTCTGTCTGTCGGCCATGACTACCATTCGGGCTTGCGCTGACGAAACTGCCGATAAAACGCCGCACCCCACCAATCAACCATCAAAAGACGCAACCAAGACGTCTTCCAACACGGGAACCGATAAGGCTACCGGTGTCACCCTCACCGTTGAGGAATCCGCTGCTAAGAAACAAGAGGATAAGAACAAGACTCCGGATCGCCACCTCAGCCGAGGCGATCAGTTGGCGCGTTCCGCCCTGTCTTACCGGGGCGCTCCCTACCGTTTCGGCGGCAGGTCTTCACAGACGGGTTTCGACTGCTCCGGTCTGGTACAGGCTGTCTGTGCCAAGTGGGGCATCTATCTCCCCCGTGCGGCGAATGCGCAGTACAGTATGGGCAAGCCGGTCAGCAAGGAGAACTTGCAGCCCGGCGACCTGGTGTTCTTTGCCAATACCTATAAATCCGGAATATCGCACGTCGGCATCTACATCGGCAACGGCGAGTTCATTCATGCCTGTGGCAGTGGTAAAGGCGTCATCGTCACCAGGTTGGATGAAGACTATCATAAAAAGCACTACGCCGGAGCGCGCCGATTGGATCTCTCCAAGCTCCCGCCGGTTCCGGGCGAGGAGGATATGCCCAAGCATATCATTATGGATGACGGAGCCAGCGAGGAGAAGGGCGATCCGCCACCGGGCAAATAACCGACGTATCCCGAACCCTGCTCCATTTACCCTCCCTGTACCCTCTGCCCACGTATCCTATATTCGGCAGGAGTACGGGGAGTTTTTCTGACTGGAGGAGGGCCAGACAGGTCGTTTTATGGCCCGGTAAGAGGGAGGAACGAAGGCTTGGGGATGGGAAACATCGCTCTGGGGGTGGTTAGCCTTGTCGTGGGAGGCATTGCCCTCTGGCTTGGCCTGGGGATTGCGACGCTGGTCAAGCGGGCGCTCTATCCCACGCGATCCCACGCACGGCGCACGCCGGCCTCCTTTGGAGCTACCTTCGATGCCGTACGGTTTGCGGCGTGTGAGGATCTTACGGAACTCTCCGGGTGGTTCATCCCAACTCACGACGAGCGCATTTACGGGGCGGTGATCCTCTGCCATGGCATGTCGAAGAACCGGGAGCAGATGCTCCCCTGGGCGGAGACGTTTTGGAAGTCCGGGTTCCATGTCCTGCTCTTCGATTTTCGCGCCCTGGGAGAGAGTGGGGGAGAGCAGGTGTCCGGCGGCTATCTGGAGGCGCGGGATGTGATAGGGGCGGTGCACTATCTGGCGCAACGGCAAGAGTGTGTTGGTCTGGCTCTGGGAGTATTCGGGTACTCCATGGGAGGTGTCGCGGCGATCCTGGCGGCGGCTGAAGAGAAGCGGATACGGGCCATCGCCTCCCATGGCGCGTATACTTCGTTTGAGCGTGCGATTACACAACGGTGCCGGCACCACTTCGGACCGTTTGCCTTGATAGCGGAAACCATCGTTCGGCGGGTAGGAGCGAAACGGTTCCCGGTGCCTCCCACAAAGGTCGCGCCGATCCAGGCGGTCTCCAGGCTTGCGCCACGAGCGCTGCTGCTCCTGCACGGGATGTGCGACCCGATTGTCCTGGTGAAGGATGCACAGGAACTGTATGCACAAGCCGGGGAGCCCAAAATGCTCTGCCTCCTCCCGAATTTCGACCATCGCCCGGTTGACCCGCTGCGCTGTAAAGAGGTGCGGTCCCAGGTGGTCACTTTTTTTCGCGATCACCTCTCCGAAGAAGCCAAAAACAGCGTGATTTTACTGGCCCTGTAGAGATTGACATGCCCACAACAGGAAGGTATACTTACCCACTAACTAGATAACTGGCTTCGAGTGGGAGGGGTAAACATGCAAGAGGTAGCTATTTCGCTGCGGGAAGCGCTCAGCTTTGACGATGTTCTGCTGGTGCCGCGTGACACGGACATCACACCGGCGGAAGTAGACCCGCGCACCTCGATTGCCAATGGGATCAACCTGCGTGTCCCCATTCTCAGTTCTCCGATGGATCGCGTGACGGAGGCGCGGATGGCAATCGCCATGGCGCGTGAAGGCGGCCTTGGGATCATCCATCGCAACATGAGCGCGGATCTACAGGCGCAGGAAGTGGACAAGGTGAAGCGTTCGGAACATGGGATCATCGTCAATCCGATCAGTCTGCCGCCCGACAAGACGATCCGCGACGCCGTTCAGATCATGGAGCGCTACCACATCTCCGGCGTTCCGATCACGGAGCCGGGAACCGGCATCCTCGTCGGCATCCTCACCAACCGCGACATCCGCTTTGAGACCAACTACGACCGTTATATCCACGAAGTGATGACCAGCGAGCGTACGCGCCCCGGCGGCCTCGTCACCGCTGCTATCGGGACGACCCTGGAGCAGGCGCAGGAGATGCTGCAGGCGCATCGTATCGAAAAGCTGCCCATCGTGGATGAGAACCGCAAGCTCCATGGCCTCATCACGATCAAGGATATTCAGAAAGTACGCCAGTTTCCCAATGCGACGAAGGATTCCCGTGGCCGGCTGCGTTGCGGCGCGGCCATCGGCCCGCTGCGCGATCCCATCGGTCGCACGGCGACCCTGGTCGAGGCCGGCGTGGACCTGATTGTGATTGACGCCGCGCACGGCCACTCGCGCGGCGTTCTCTATGCCCTTCGGGCGGTAAAGAGCGAATATCCCGACCTTCCGGTAGTCGCCGGCAATGTGGCGACCGCAGAGGGCGCGCGCGCCTTAATCGAGGCGGGAGCGGACTGTATACGGATCGGGCTGGGCGCGGGCAGTATCTGTACGACCCGCATTGTGAGCGGAGTTGGTGTCCCTCAGTTGACTGCAGTAATGGATTGCGCGGAGGAGGCGCGGCGACACGGCATTCCGATCATCGCCGATGGAGGCATTCGGTTCAGTGGGGATGCGGTGAAGGCGCTCGCTGCCGGCGCGTCCGCGATCATGGTGGGGAACCTTCTTGCCGGTACCGGCGAAGCGCCCGGCGAGGTGATCCTGTACCAGGGACGCGCCTATAAGGACTATCGCGGGATGGGGAGCGAGGCGGCCATGAAGGAGGGATCCAGCGACCGCTATGGGCAGGATAGTACGGCCCGGTTCGTTCCCGAGGGTGTGGAGGGGCGCGTGCCGTACAAAGGCGCGCTGCACGACACCATCCATCAGTTGGTGGGCGGCATACGCTCGGGAATGGGCTACTTAGGAGCGCATACCATTCCCGAACTGCATGACCGCGCACAATTTGTGCGTATCACCGGCGCCAGCCTGCGGGAGAGCCACGTCCACGACGTCTGGATCACCAAGGAGCCGCCGAACTACTCCAGCGAATACATGATGAGCGAAATTCCCCGCGAATAGGCTTACTACGGCTGATAGTATGCGAGGATCATGCCATCTCGGATCGGGATCAGGGTGCTGATGAAATCCGGATCCTGGGTAAGCATGCGGGTGACGTCGAGCACGCCCAGCGTATTGGGCGACTGGTCGGCTTCATCGAAGATCGCCCCATGCCAGAGCATGTTATCGATCAGCATGGCTCCGCCCGGTTTCAGCTTCTCCTTGATGACCGGGATGGAAGCCGGGTAGCCGTGCTTGTCGATGTCGTTGAACATCAGATCGAAGGGACCGGCGGTATTCCGGAGCGTTTCGACCGCCTCGCCGACATGGAACTGAACGATGTCGGAATAGCCCAGCCGG
>DATGIG010000465.1:0-9417 GCA_035295825.1 Chthonomonadaceae bacterium
CGCGTGCGACAGTCCCTCTCTCTCAAGCCGCTTTCAGCCTGCCCCGACGGCATGTAACGCCCTGCAACCCAAACCCGTCCAATAGAGGACCGGAAGGGCTCCGGTCCTTATTCTGTGCGCGGGTCCATTTCACCACGAACGTGCTTTGCATCAGGAGGTCGCTATGGTAAGGGAGATCTGCAAGGTAAGAGGGTACTGCATTCTGACGGCGCTTGCATTATTGGCGCTTCTGCCCGGTCCCGGCTGGGCGCAGGGAGGTCAGGGTGGAGGATTCGGCGGCGGTCGGGGCGGAGGAGGTCTCCCCGAGGTGCGTGAGGGGGACATTGCCACCTATAAACACATCCTCACGCCGGGAGACCGTGGCGAGTGGCCCCTCACCATCAAGGCGGGAGAGACCGTCATTGTCTTTGTCACTTCCGATACATTCGACCCGGCTGCCGAGATCGTGGACGCTGCAGGGAAAGTACTGGCGCAGAACGACGACGTGCACCCCGGCGATCAGGATTCGTTGATCCTCTACCGGTTTCCCGCAGCAGGTCAGTACAAGATCCTGGTGAAGGGGTTCAAATCCGTCGCGGGAGGACAGTATTCTCTGACCCTCCGCCGCTTCCTGCCCACGGACCTCCGGAGGGGGGAGCGGAATGCGACAGTTCTGGGCCGAAATCATCTGCAGTGGCACCGCTTCTCCGCGACCGCAGGCGAGACGCTGGTGGTTACGGGGCGCTCTGCGATCTTCAATCCCAATATGGAGATCTACGCCCCCAACGGGGAGCAGATAACAGCGGACAGGCGCTCCTTGAACGGGGGACGGACGGAGAGTTCCGTATTCCGGGCGGAGACGAAGGGAGACTACTACCTGCGGATTGCCTCCGGCAACAATACCGGCGGCTATGCCGTGACGGTGGCGGCGGCGCGTGTCGCGCCTATCGCTATCGGCGCGGTCAGCCCGAACCGGCATCTGGATGCGGGCGGGCTGGACCTCTGGACCTTTAACGGCACAGCCGGGGACTTGTTGCACGTTCAGGCCAGGGCCGGCAGCACCGGCGTCTCCGTTGCCATCAAATATCTGCCGCCCGCCGCCAAAGAGGGTGCACCTGCCGATGCCGCCCCCGCCGGGGAGGACCTGGTGCGCCTGCCCTCCGATCCGAAGGGTCGGGGCGAATTGATCGCCCTATTACGGAGTGCGGGCTCCTATCAGGTGGAGGTCTCGCAGCCGCTCGGCCTGGAGGCGGAGTACACCCTGAGCGTGGAGCGGGACGTCAAGCCCTGGGCAGCGGGCGCGGACCTGAACAGCAAACTGGTTCTGGGCGGCTCGGACTACTGGGCGATCGAGGGCAAGGCCGGGCAGGTGGTGCGGCTGGCGGGCCTTGCCGAGCCGTTCGACATTACCCTGGAACTATACAACCCGCGCGGCGAGCGGATCGAGGCAAATGACGATGGGGATGGCGGGCGCAACGCCCTGCTGACGGCCCTGCTGAAGGAGACAGGGCGCTACCTGCTGCGGGTATCCGCTTTCGGAGATGGCGGCAGCGGTCCTTATCGGCTCGTCCGCCGGCCCGACCCGACCCGACCGATCCAGATCGGGGCGCGGGTCGAAGAGAACCTGGGTACGGGCAGCAGCGACATCTGGTCGTTTCGGGGCAAGGCCGGCCAGGCCGTGATCCTCAGCGTTCGGTCGCAGGACTTCGGTTCCCGCGTGACCGTCTTCGGCCCGGACGCCATCGAAGTCGCCAGCGACGAATCCGGCAGAGAGGGCGATAACTGCCTGTTCTCGATCCGCCTGCCGCTCGACGGGGTCTACACGATCTGGGTGTCCGCGCCCAGTGCGGGCGGCAAGTATGTCATCCACCTGGTGGATGCGGATTAAGTTCCGTCATCTGCCTGGACGCCTATTTTCAGGGTTCATGTCGTTTTCAGAGAAACAAGGGAACAAATAGATGTACCGGGTGCGTCATTGCCTGGGGGAGCCTTATCACAACCGCTTCCCATAAGCAGTTGTTCTCGAAGCCCTCTTGCGAGAGAGGGCCTTGGGACACATAAGAACAGGGAGATGACAATGAAGACAACCGCTCTGCTACTCTTCGTTATTCTAGGCACAGCGCAGGTGCTGGGCGCGGCGAACGCAGATACCACCCATAGAAGCCACCGACGCCATCATACGACGTCGCACCATACGACGACCCACCATACGACCGCCAAGCATACCAAGCCGAAGAATGAAATTTCCAAGCTGGCGCAGGATAGAAAGACGAACCATACGGTGCGCCAGATCACCCCGGACCCGCATAAGAGCCCCGGCAAGCACGCCGACAACCTCTCCAAGAATGTCAATCATGAGGCCAACCGGGAGTCCAAGGACGTAAATAAGACGGTCAACAAGGCTTCCAAGGACATCAACCACACTCTGTCCGGCAAATAATAGACGCCTACCGCTTGTTCACAGGTCGGCGCAATGGAGTTGCGCCGGCCCTGAGCCATCAGGCGGTCAGCCCGGTCAGGTTGGCGCTGATCTCCCACAGGCGCTCCATGGTCGCTTCATCGTAGGAGCCGGGGCCGCTGGCGCTGGCCCGACGATTGACAAAGTACTTCCCCGTCTGCCCTTCGACCTCCGAGGAGGAGGCCAGGTAGACCATCGTATCCGCGCCCTCCTGGACGGAGCGGGCATAGAACCGTGCCAGTAGGGAGAAGAGCAGGCTGTGTGCGTTGTGGAGGATGCGGGTCTTGATAAAGCCGGGATGGACGGCATTGACGGTGACCCCGGCGCCCTCCAGTTGCTTTGCCAGCCGGTACGTAAACAGAACGTTGGCGAGCTTCGAGAGGCTATAGACGCGCATCAGCGAAAAGCGCTTCTCGCCCTGTAAGTTGTCGAAATCCATTCTGACAGCACGATGCGCATCGGAGGAGATATTGATGATGCGAGCCGGGGCCGAGGCTTTGAGCCGGTCGAGGAGCAGGTTGGTGAGGAGGAAGTAGGCCAGGTGGTTGACCGCGAAAGTCATTTCGATGCCGTCAGGAGAGAATTCGCGCTTCCGCTGCATGATCCCGGCGTTGTTGATAAGGACATCGAGGCGAGGAAACCGCTGTAATACCTCCTCTGCCAGGCGGCGGAGAGAAGCCTGGGAGGCGAGATCGGCCTCCAGCAGTTCCAGACGGTCGTTTCCGGTCGCCTGCAGGATCTCGGCACGGGTCTCTTCAGCGCGCTGCCGATCCCGATACACGATCCCGACGGTCGCCCCCATACCGGCCAGTTCCAGTACAGCCTGCCTGCCGATCCCGCTCGTCGCGCCTGTGATCAGGCACACCTTCCCCTCCATACTTCCCATGAATTCCCCTCGCTCATATCGTTCGGTTCGCTTGATTACGAAAGTTCAGCCGTTGTGGGATGCCTTTATGCGCCGATAGTAGGAGTTCACCGCCGGTTGGCCGGTATAGTTGGGGCCGGCCTGGTCGTCCGCGCCAAGATAGTGGTATGGCAATTCAAAAACCCTCCTGCCCTGACAGGTGAGGAGATGCCGATGGGAGTTATAGGTAAGTCCTGCCCGCTTCAGGTCTTTGCCGAGCGTAGCGAGGGGCTTGCCATCGGCGAGGCGCAGGTTGGCGTAGTCCAGATGCGCCAGAAACGTCCCTTGCTCTTTCAGCCAGGAGGCCGCCCTGCGGAGGAGATCCAGCTTGTCCCCGACGTAGTGCAGACCGTGTACGCAGGTGATGAGATCGAAGGAGGTCTCCGGGATCCAGGAGGCGACCGAGGCGGCCTGTAGGCGCAGGGAGGGGAGTGCGGTAGGGAGGGGGTAGAACATATCCACCAGGTCTATCCCTACCAGACTGACCCGTGCGCTGAGATGATCCTGCTCGAAAGCGAGCGCCGCCTGGATCAAGGCATTGCCCGTCCCGCAGCAGAGATCAAGCCAACTCACCTGGGGCTGGAAGTGGAGACGCTCCCTCAGAAAGACAAGCGGATTGATGCCGAGATCCTTGGCATAACTGTTGTTGCCAACGACGTTGCGCTCGCGGTTCATCCGGATGTTCGCCACGATCTCGGAGCGCTCCAGGAGGGAATCATCCTTCAGGTTGTCAGTAGGAGTAGGATCCATATCAACCCTTCATCGCTTTCTGCCATCTCTCCGCGCGCTCGATGCGGCTGGTCAGTATTTGTACCGCCGCGTTATGCGCAAGCGCCTGGCTCTTCTGCCGGGGAAGCTCCAGGAGCGTCCTGGAAAGCCGGGCTGCTTTAGCTCCGCCTTGGATCCCTTCGAGGTAGGAGCGCGCTTCCGGATTGGTGACCCCCTGACCGGTTTGCGTGCCAAGTTCGACGAGCAACTCGAAGAGCCCGATCATTTGCAAGGGAGGCCGCTGTGGGCGGGACGAGAGAAACCTTTCGATTGCCTCGCGGATCACGAAGGCATGGAGCAGCGAGGTTCTACTAGCTTCCGCCAGCGTTTTTGCCCACCGCTGCGGCTTCAGTTCCTCTATTCGGAGCGCGGACACCAAAGCCTGACCAAGTGCCGTCCCATCCAGGCGTGTATCCGCTATGGCTGTAATCAGCACATCTACCGCGGTTGTAGCTTGACCAGGCTCCTTTGCGGCAAGCGCAATGGTGATGAGTTCTGCGGCTGGTTTCGTGATTGGTTCGTCGGGAGAGGCCATCATTTCCAGAATCGCCACATCCGCCCGGATTGTCTGGATCCAGTCCAGATTGCTACCAATGCTGATGCTGCCGGAGATCCACCAGGGATACCGGCACAGAGGCCAGACGGTCGCAAACCAGCGCATGCCTTCCATGGAGCGAGAATGCCAGTAGATCGTGTTATGGACATAGGTGAAATGTAATATCGTTGGCAGGTCGCCACGAAGCGGCTCATTTAAAGGAGGATCATACGAGGCTTTCCCATAGCGATAGGCGCGGTTCTCTCTTGCGGGCCAGTGGATTTCCGAGTGACCGATCCGCCCGCCTCCAGGTCCTAACCGAGGGAAACGGCGCTCGACATGCGCATCGTCCTCTAATGGAGAGCGTGCCCGCGCGGCTGCGACCCAGAGCGGTAAGGTAGAACCGATGGCGACATCCTCCGCTCCCAGCGCATAGCGCAATGCGTCCCCCGGTTCTCCTTGC
This sequence comes from Chthonomonadaceae bacterium, assembly GCA_035295825.1. GTDB lineage: Bacteria > Armatimonadota > Chthonomonadetes > Chthonomonadales > Chthonomonadaceae > DATGIG01. Next base: position 5,108 of record DATGIG010000465.1, read on the forward strand.
AGATCTTTTGCGCGCTCCAACGCCTCCTTTCGTTGATCTGGAGCGAGCCGCAGCAGCGCCTGGACAATATCGCACAGGTCCGGTAACGCTTTCCAATAAGGCATTATCCTGCTGTGCAAGTCGGCCCTTTGCTGCAATGAAGGTCTGGTCTGGTCTCGCTCGCGGAATCGCTCCACCGCGATGGTCGGGGCGATCCATCCTCCTGCATGGGTCGGTGCAGCAAGGAGAGGACGTGATCGTCGCTCGGCGACATTACGCGCTATCTCCATCACACGGGCAGAGAGAAAGTGAGATAGACGGGGTAGCCAGTAGGGCTTCGGCGCGGAGGGATAGAGGAGGAACCCGCCGCCATGGACGGTGCCTGTCGTCCAAGCCAGGGCGAGGCCGCAGAGATCGTTCCGGACGCCATTGCCGTTGAAGAGTGACTGAAGTTGCTCGCCGATCAGCGTTTCGGCCCGCTTGCGGAGCGCCGAAGTCCGACGCTCGAAATCGGCAGGCCGGTTCGCGCCCAGGCGAGACACCCCATCGAGCACCCGCTCCACATCGTCCGCAGGGCCTCCTGTTTCCAATAAGGCTGCAAACAGATCAATCAGTTCCTCCAGATCTGTGATCGGAACCTGACGGTGCGCTGGGTCTAACCGGGGCGTTTCAAGCAAGGGCAGCACCAGCCTGGTAATGGAGGCATCATAGGTCCGTACGGCCCTCAAGGCTTCTTCCACTTCAGCCAGACGTGCTAGGGTGGGGGCGAGCTTCTCTGCACGCCGGAGGAGGCGCTCCAGATCGCCATCCTGTTTCGCCTCCTCACCTTCCGGAAGGTTTTTGCTCTCTGCTGCTCTTTGCAATAGAACTGCAACACGCGGCTTCAAAGAGGGAGCGATGCCTTCAAACCGGGCTTCAAGAAGCGTCCGTACTATGGGATCATTTCCAGCCCCCAGGGCTTCGAGCAGATCCAATGCATGACGCTGTACATCGCCGGAAGCGTGTTCCAAAGCTTCGCTCGCCGCGATGGCTACTTCCGAGGTGAGGGCATCATCGCGCTTTACAGCCCGCTCCAGCAGACGTAACGCCAGAGACGCGATCCCTTTCTCGCGTGCGACCATAGCGGGTCGCATGGAAACTGCCACGCGTTCCGGTGGCAGGCGTTCTGCCTTATCCAGCGCAGCCAGCGCCTTCAATGCAAAAGAGGTCGTTGCTGCGACCGCGCTTCCCGCGAGCGCCAGATAGGTCTCCAATCGCTCTGCCCGCTCGTCCAGCGTCGGATTCATCACTTCATGGAAGCGTGAGAACCAGCCCGCATGAAAGGGGGTGAAGTCGCGTTGAAGCGCCTGAAGACTGCAGGTAAGCAGCCGCTGCCGATCAAGCTTTCCCATGTCGGAGAGTTCGATCATGACCGTCTGCCAGGTCGTTCCCATCGAGGCGAGGCTGACCTTGCCGATGCCTTCGACTTCGAAAAGCCGCCAGACCTCTTCTTCAAGAAGCGCGGGATCATCCGCCAGGATCTGATGCAGATCATCGTAATAGAGGCGATCAGGCGGTTGCTGAGCATTTGGGTTCTGTTCGCGATATTCCCGCCCACGCTCCTGTCCGCGCGGTTCATAGCAGCGGATCATAGACACGATATATCCATCAGAGGTGGGACGGGAGATAAGCCCTGCCCGGATCAAAATTCGGACCACGAGCCAGGGACTGGTATATTCCTCTCTTATCCAAGGACAGCCGTTTTCCATCTTCCATTCGGCCCAGGCGCTCAGCCAATCTGGGTGACGGATCTTGAGGATTTCAAATGCACGCTTGGGTACGGCTGCGTCTCGGTTCTGGAATCCGCGCAGCTTTTTCATCTCGGTGAGTGTACAAGTGCCGAGGATAGCCATTCCGGCTGCTTCCTCTGTCTGGAAATCACTCCCGAAGCGCTCAAGTAATTCATGCTTCAAACGAATCGCGGTGGGCGCCGCTTTCCGCCGATCCGCTTCAGAAGCGGTCGCGATCAGGCGAATGACTTCGTCCTGGTCGCCAGCGATTATGGCTTGCTTCAGCTCCTCAGGCGTCATCTGCATCTCCGGTGGCGAGTTGGACCGCGAGGATGTGTTTGCATGGGCCGCGATCGTCGGGGTGCTTGGCTAACCAGGGGCAGGTACAGAGGCGGGCTTCGGGGGTGATGCGGACGTGGTATTCGCAATCCGCGCCGCGAACCCAGGCTTCTATCCGTTCGGGGGTATCGGTAATAAGCTGCACGCCGCCATCTGCGAGGAGCTGACGCGCGGCGGTCAGCCGGGGTTGGAGCGCTTCGACGAGGGAGAGATCGAAGGGGAGTTCACGATGGAAATAGGCGCCTTCGGCCAGATCATAGCCTACCAGCCCACGCGCTCCCAGACGCGCCAACGCGGATTCTATCCTTGCAGGTTCCAGGGCGCAACGCTGAGCCAGCGCTACCACGTTTACTCTGGGCTGCCACCCCAGCGCCTGGCGTACGCACTCCACCGATGCAGCGGGGAGCGTCTCGGCCAGATGGGAGAGCGCCTGCCCCTCGCCGGAGAAGCTGCGCCAGGTCTCCGGGCTGAGCACGACAAACATACGCGCCATGCCGCAGTCCACCTCCCAGGCGCTGGCCTCGCTGTCTGCCGCGCCGTAGGCGCGGAGTATATGGGCATGGCGAACGATGTCCTCAAGCAGCCGAAGCCGTTCGATGCCGCCTACCCGCACCGAACCGGGACCGCCCAGCATCGAGAGGCGCAGACCGGGGCCGACACGCGCGACCCAGGCCGCCAGTCCGCTCGTACCCTGGCGCGGCAGTCCCTGCAAGAAGCGCCGCGCTTCCGCCCCGCTCACCTCGAAACGCTGTATCATCCGCGCCTGATGCGCCTGGACCTCGACGAAGCCCTTGAGCCAGCGTAGCGGCAGAGCCACTTTCCGCTCCACCTGCGTCTGGCCGCCCGATTCCAAGTCGACTGCCTCCGCCCCCACGGTAAGCGCCGCCGGTTCGGAATCCTGCAGTTGCGCCAGCGCGGCGCGCATGGGCGGATTGAAATCCACGTTGGTCGTGCCCGTCGCCAGCAGAGAGCCCGCCACCGCTTCCGGCAACAGATCCACCCGACCATAGACCCCGCAACAGGCGGAAAAGGTTTCAAATCGAAGCCTATCCTCGCCGCAGGTAATCACCGGGTCGGACAACACCTTGATTCGCGCCAGCATGTTGGGAGGCAGGCAGAAGCGCGAGTGTACCACCCGCACCAGGGCCAACAGCAGATCGGCGCAGAGGCGCGGACGGACAAGGTTGCCCCGAAAGAAGAGCGCAGGCTGTTCACCGACCCCGGAGGTGGTGAGGCTCAACTGTGGCTTGCCATCGGTCCAGGCGACTTCCGACGGGCGTTGGTAGCGGTAGGTATAGTCCAGCGCAATTTCAGCCATGCTTGTTCCCGGCGTCGAAAGGAGATCAGGTATTGCGGGCAGCGGGCTCCCAGTGGAAGGGGTGTTTTGCCTGGGCGATAGGCAGCCCGACCACTTCGATGCGGGCCGGATCGTTCGTGCCCACCCCATGCTGCGCCGCCATCGCCAGGTGGTTGTCACCGGGAAACGTGCCAGTGGCGGAGACGGCCTGCGGATCGTAGCCCATGCAGACGGTCGCGATGGCATCGGTGCAGACCGGATTGCGCCCCGCAATCAGCAGGTGCGGCTTCTGCAGCGCCAGGTTGTCGTACCAGGGTCCCTCCCCGCCGGAGATGGTCTCGATCCCATCGATGAGGGCGAGATCGATGGGGCGGATGCGGACGATGTCCACGATATGGCGCGGCACCCGATAGCTGGGCACGCGCGGGCCGTCCGGATGCAGCTCCTGCGGCACGCCCGCAGCGGGCGCTGCCTGCCCGGCATGGATGATGGTGAGCCGGTTCTCCGTGCAGCTCTCGTCGGCGGTCGTGTTGCCATAGAGGGCCATGGGGGTGATGCCGAAGCAGTTCTTCATGGAGAGGGTCACGCCTGCGGTCACGTGGTTCTTGAGCTTGGCGAGCGAGATAAAGACATCGCAGTCCGTATAGGAGTGGTTGAGCTTATAGGCGGGGAACAGGTCGCCTCCGCCGGGCACACGCAGAAGGCTGTAGGGCTTTCCGGCGGCATTGCGGGTATCCTCGTACTCCACTTTGGCGTGCAGGGCGCTGAGCGCCTGCAGGTCCCACCCGGCGGAATGTAGGGTCCGCTCGATGGGCGCTTTGGTGTAGGTGCCCTCCAGGAAGCGGATCCGGTGGGCGCCCGCGCGGTCCAGCACGATGGCCAGAGCCTGTGCTACCGCCGGATGGATCTGGTAGGTGCGCGACGCG
>DATGIG010000466.1:0-35452 GCA_035295825.1 Chthonomonadaceae bacterium
AACATAGCCGCATCTTCTATTTTCAGAATGATGGCGAGGGGGAGATCTATATCGGCAGCGCCGACTGGATGCCGCGCAACCTCGACCGGCGTATCGAAGTGATCGTGCCGATCCAGAAGCCGGAATATCGCCGGATCCTCCGAGACGACGTTTTGAGCCTCCTCCTTACAGACAATTGCCAATCGTGGGACCTCCAGCCCGATGGGCGCTATGTTCGCCGCCATCCTGTTCAAGGACAGCACCGCCGTAGCGCGCAGCAGATCCTGCTGGAAGCCCTCGCCAAGTGACCCCACGGCGCTCTTGCCTGTTCGCGGTAGCCCTCCGGAAACCAGCATTGGGAAGACCACGTAGTGTGAATGGGCGTATGCTCCCTTCCGAGCCATTTCGCCAGGACCATTCTACGGTGAAATCCTCGTCTGCATTCACGAATGAGCTATGGGAAGAGTGTTTGATAGGAGAAAATAGATGCCGCTGTCTGAACTGGTACATGCCGATCTGGAACCTGTCCTGCGGACGCACACCGGAAACGAAGCCTTCTCGCGTTGCCTGGAGAGCGTATCGGCGGGGGAATCGTTGCTGCGCCTGCTGGGGCGCTATATTCACTTCAACTCCGTATTCGGCGGGGGGGTCGCCAACCTGGCGGGAGAGATTGCAGTGCGCCAGGACCTGTTCCGCGATCCACAGGAGACAGTAGAACTGCTGGCAGATCGGAGCGTCGAAGTCGCTTCCGATATCTTCTTCGCGGCGGTAGACGAATTTGACGACCGCTCCACCGCGCGGCGAGATACCCACCGGACCCTGGCCCAGGCAACGGTGAAGGGAGCAGGGCAGTACTTCCATCACGAGGGGGCCGCACTAAACGCTATCATTCGCCCCAATGCCTCCACGCTGGACGCCATGCAGCGGGTTCGGGAGGGATATGGCCTGGATCAGGCGATCGATACGCCGAAACTGTTTCGCGCCCTGGGTTTTCATGCGGGGTCCGAAGTCCTGGCGGACCGGGAGTTCGCCCTGTTGGATCGCTATCTGCATACCCATCACGCGGCGCTGGTGGAGTATCTGGAGCAGACCAAGATCGAGATCAATGCGGAGCAGCACAACGCCTATTTCTGGATATTCATCCATACCAGCGTCGAGGCGGACCACTTTGCCTTCGCTACCAAGGGCGCGAACCGCGCCCTCCGGTTTTACACCGGCAAGGAGGACGGAGCCGAGGTGAAGGGCTGGATCGTGGATGGCTTCGCGCAATTCGCGGAGGTGCAGACGGCGTTTATGGCGAATCTAATGGATGCGTGACATGCCCACGTGTGGTGGAACGACGGGAAACCGTCTCGCGCTCTGAGGGATGATAAGGATACGATAATGCGGATTACACCTTTTGGAAGGTTCTTGATACTGCTCCTGGTGATCGGGATCGGGGTGGGCGGCTGGACCCTCTGGCAGCGCCTCTCGGGCGGAAGCAGCGGCGGCAACGGGGGGGGCGCGCCCGCACATGTCTCGGGCGACCAGGGATTGCTGGGGCGTCCGTTGCGGGTCGGCATTGTCTACTGGCCCGGATACACCGGCGGGATCTATGCCAATAACGGATTCAAGCCCAACAAAGACTGTATCTTCTGGAACAATCATAAGCTGCTCGTTGAGTTTGTGGACATCGAAGATCCCGATCAGGCGAACAAAGCGTTCTCAAAGGGCGGTCCGGATGGGGTTGACATCGTCTGGTCCACCGTGGACTATTGGGCCAATAACGTCGTCGGCATGAACAAGGGCGGCGTCAAGGCCAGGGCTGTGATGCAGGTGGACTGGAGCCAGGGGGGAGACGCGATTGTGGCGGACAACAGCATCAAGCGCGTCGAAGACCTGGCCGGCAAGAAGATCGCGCTGATCCAGTTTACTCCCAGCCATTGGCTATTGGAGTACAATATCGCGAACTCCAGCCTTTCGGATGAGGATCAGAAACGCATCGTGAACGATCTGGTGAACAGCGATTCCGAAGAGGCGGCCCGCGATGCCTTTGTGGCCGGACGCGTTCCGGCAGCCGTGGTATGGGAGCCGTTTGTTACCGAGGCGTTGCAGAAGCGTCCGAGCAGCCATGTCCTGGTGAGCTCCGCATTTGCTCCCAATCTGATCGCCGACATCATGGTGGCGAAAGAGAGTTTCATTAACGAACATAAGGACGCGGTACAGGCGTTTGTCGCGGGCTGGCTGGAGGGGGCGACCGAGGCGAACCGGGACAAGACGAAGTCGGTGCAACTGCTGATGGCGAACGAGCCGCCCTACAAAGCAGCGGGAGAAGAGGCGACACGCGACGGATTGAGCAAGGTCCGCCTTGCCGACCTTGCCGACAACACCCGGATGTTCGGCCTGGATGGGAGCGCTCCCGATTTCGACCGCATCTTCAACCAGGCCAGCCAGGCGTGGCTGCGACGCGGCTACATTCCCTATGTCGTGAAGACCGAGGACGCTAAGGACGACGAGTTTGTGCGGGCGCTCTACGGACAGACCCCTGTGACGCCGCCGAAACCCATCATCAAGCCGGAGCCGCCGCAGACGCAGGTCGTGCTGACCAAGCCCGTCAGTATCCTCTTTCCTACCGGTTCGGCAGAACTGGATACCAACGCCAAGAACGTGCTGGACGACCAGGTCGTGACGCTGGCGAAGTCGTTCTCCAACAGTTACCTGAATATCGAGGGCAACACCGATAATGTTGGCTCAACTGCCGCCAATGTCGCGCTCAGCGAACGCCGTGCACAGGCTGTGGTGAACTATCTTGTGGCGCGGGGCATCGACCGGAACCAGCTTACCGCGAAGGGAAACGGCCCGAACAAGCCCATGGCATCCAACAGCACGGAAGAGGGGCGCGCGAAAAACCGTCGCACCGATGTAGTCGTCGCCCATAGATAATCCGATGAGAGGAGCCGAGCGCATACGATGCACCAGGCCTTTACAGTTCGTGGAAAGATAGAGCCCCGTCTCGATGCGATGCTTGGCCTCGGAGCCATTGCGCTTGTGCTGATTGTCTGGGTCTGTATTACGCTTGGGCCGCCGGATCACCGCATGATCCCCCCGGTATTCCTGCCAGCGCCCAGGGATATCCTGGACGGAGTGCAGGATCTGGTAAAAGCGGGCCAACTTCCGGGATCCATCTGGATCAGCGTGTGGCGTATCGTTCAAGGGCTCTTCTTCACGATCCTGGTGGGCGTCCCGCTCGGCATCTTGATGGGGAGCTATCCGTTCCTGGACTCCGCGCTGCGGAAGTTCCTGGATGGCGGCAAGAGCGTCCCGCCCACAGCGTTTGTCGGGCTTATCATCCTCTGGTTCGGTATCGAGGAGCGGTCGAAGGTCGTCTTTCTCTTTCTGGGCGCGATCTTCTATATGACCTTAATGACCAAAAACGCCATTCAGAACGTAAGAGACGATTATGTCAACGTGGCCGTGGATCTGGGCGCTTCCAACTGGCAGATAATCCAGGGTGTGCTCCTGCCCGGCGCGCTTCCACAAATTTGGGATGCCATCATCGTCTGCAACGGGCTCATGTGGACATACATCGTCCTGGCGGAGTGGGTCAACGCGCAGTCCGGATTGGGGTACATGATCAGCATCGCCAGCCGTCTGAGCCGCAGTGATGAGGTCTATGCGGGGATCATTCTGATCGCGTTGATCTCCGCGCTCACGGACTGGATGCTGCGGGCCGTGCGTAAACGCTTTTTCAACTGGTGACGCTCCCTTTCGGAGTGGATGCCTATTTCCAATTTGTACACCGCTTCAGGTTACACCATGACACAGTCTGCTACCGACGTACAGGTATCATCTGCCGAGGCCCGACCGCCCGTCATCGAGTTGCAAGGCGTCTGTAAGGCGTTCCCGACGGGACGGAACGGGACGCCGCAATTAGCCGTAGATAATGTCAGCCTCACCATTCCCGACGCTGCGGAGGGGGAGTTTGTCGTTCTGCTGGGGCCATCCGGATGCGGTAAGAGCACCATTTTGCAGATGGTCTCGGGGATGCTGGCGCCCGATAAGGGCGAGATCCGTGCGTTAGGGAAAACCGTGCATGGACCGGATGCTCAATCCGCCACCGTTCCCCAGGCGTACACCTGCTTTCCCTGGCTGACGGCGCTGGGCAATGTGGAGTTCGGTTTGAGCGTGCTGGGCAAGCCGGCTGGAGAGCGCCGCAAGATCGCCCAGGAGTACTTGAAGAAGGTCGGGCTTGGGGATCGGGAGGACGCCTATCCCAGGGAGTTGTCGGGCGGGATGCAGCAGCGTGTCGCCATCGCACGGACGCTCGCCATGCGCCTCTCGATCGTGCTGATGGACGAACCCTTCGGAGCGCTCGATGCGCAGACCCGCGCCGAAATGCAGATGATGCTGACCTCGCTGTGGACCGAGGAGAAGAACCTGATCGTGTTTGTCACGCACGACATATCGGAGGCGGTGTTATTGGCGGATCGGATCCTGGTCTTCTCTGCGCGCCCGGCAAAGATCATACAGGATGTACGGGTGCCGTTTCCTCGCCCCCGGGCACAGACGCTCGTCTACGATAGCCAGTTCGTCCAGCTCAGCCAGGCCCTGCTGAACCTGTTGAAATCCGAGGGGCATGATGCGCGTTAATCGGTTTCGCGAAGCTTTCAAAGAACATGCCAATCTGATCGGGGTGGTAGGGGCGGTGGCTCTCTCTGCGGCGCTATTGAACCCGCTGCCGCTGCTGGTCGGCCTGGTAGCGGAGGCGGCATATCTCCTGTTCGTTCCCGATTCCAAGTGGTATGAGCAGAGGCTGTCGCGCAAGTTCGATGCGGAGGTGGAAGCGCGTCGGCGCAAACTGAAGGACCAGACCCTGCCGCAGTTGCGCCCGGAGACCCGAGACCGGTTCCTGCAGTTGGAGGAGATCCGCAAACAGGTGGATACCCAGTCGCAGGACGACAAGGAGTGGTATCGGGAAGTATTGCGGAAACTGGACTACCTGCTGGAGAAGTTTCTGATGTTTGCCAGCAAAGAGGTGCAGTTTCGTACCTATCTCGAATCGCTGCGAGATCAGGCCCGTTCGGATGCGCCCACCCCCATGAAGTTTTCCGATTACGATGTCGGCGAACCGGATCGGAACTCCCGACGTAACCGTCGGCACGCCTACGATGATATTCCACGCCGTCCCCTGACGATCGGCACGGAACCGGAAGCGACCCCCCAGGAACTCGATGCGGATGACCTCAAGGTGCAGCAGATGGTCACGGAAGTTCAGAAGGCGTATACGCGGGAGCGGGAGCGCCTGCTTCAGATGCTGGAGAAGGAGCAGGAGAGCGAGACGAAAGCCGTGCTGGAGAAGCGGGCCGATGTGCTTCAACGGCGTTATGAATTCGTTGGACGGATGGGTAAGATCATCACCAACGTCAATCATCAGTTGAGCCTGGTTCAAGACACCTTCGGCCTAATCAACGACGAGATACGCGCACGTTCGCCGGAGCAGATCCTTGCCGATATCGAAGAGGTGGTTGTCGCCACCGACAGCATGACCGAGGCGCTGGAAGAGCTGGCTCCCTATGAGCAGATGACAGCGCGCATGGCGGGTTGAAATCCGCCCGACCCAACCCATCATACCGTACCGATTTCCGGGGAGAGAGCCATTCGATGAGTTTGAGAGACGCCCTGCGAAAAGCCGCCAGCCTGGTGGTAGAGTTCGACGATAAGGAGGCTCCGACCGCTGCCTCGGAACCTCAGATATCGGCGACCGATAAGATGTGGGAGGAGCTGGAGCGCGCCGCCCAGAAACCCACGCCCACTGCAAGTGCCCCCCTGGCTGACACTCCGATCGAGGCTGGAGCTGCCCCTGCCCCCGTTGCGCCCATGGTCACTCCACCGGCGCAAACGCCTTCCCCGCCTGCCGCCAAAACAGTGGAGCAGATTGTGAGGGAGATCGAAGGGCCGCATCTGGACCAGATCCAGGCGGCGCCTGCTCCCACCACCTCCGTGCTCGGGCCGGATGGCAGCGTCAACTTCGCTGTGCTCTACCAGCAGGTCGGCCTGCCCCCGGCGGCCTATTCCGCCGAGCAGATGCTCGAAACGCTGGCCGCTCTCCCTGCGGAGCTTCCTCTGGAGACACGTCGGCAGACCGTTCTCGCCATGCTCAAGGGGATGGGGAAGGCCCTCGGCGCGACGCCGGAGACCATCGTCGCCGATGCTTCCCGCAAGCTCGCCGCCCTCGCCGCCTATGCCGACAACCTGGCGCAGCAGACGCATCAGACGGTCAGCACGGCGGAGAGCGAGATTGCCGCACTGGGTGCACAGATCGCCGAGAAGCGGAAGATCATCGAAGAGGCGCAGCGCAACCAGGAGCGCCTTACCCAGCTCTGCACGTCGGAGGGGCAGCGGCTCGATGACGTGTTGGAGTTCTTCAGCAAGGACGTTGCGCCCTCACGTTATGCTCCCGGAGCATCCCCGACCCAACCCTGAAACAGAGGTGAGACTATGCCCAGGGAGATCCCCGATTTTAAGGCCCTCCATATCCGGCAACAGACCGGAATGACGGAGCAGGAACTGTTTCAACTTCTGGATGCCGGGCGCGCCTGGAACCTCGCCCCGATCCTGCAGCAGGGTGGGGCGATCCTTTTTCCCCATACTACCCTCCAGGTCTGCGGGCATCAGATCGCGGCAGCGGTTCATGCCTGCCTGGATTGCGGCGCGAAGCGGGTGCTGGCCCTCGGCGTACTGCATGCCCTGACGGAGGAGTTGGAGGAGGCGCGCAAGCGCGTTGCACAGGGCGGTAGACCGGACGATGAGCCATCGTGGGGTATCCAGGGGCCTGGATTAATGGGGCGGGAGGACTGGCGGAGGGAGTTTTCGCTGCTCCATTTTCAGTTTCTCTGGGAGGCCGAGGCGAAGCGGCGGAGCATCGATGCGCCGGAACTCCTCCTCCGATACCCCTCTCTGGCAGGAGGGCATCCCGAACGGCTACCCGATATTGGGGAACTGCAGGAGATTGTGAAGGATGCAGCGGTCGTGGTGACGACGGATGCCTTTCATCATGGCAGCGGCTATGGCGATCCTCCGGAGAGCGCCCTGGCTCCGGAAGAGGGTGGGATCGAACTGGCCCGACGACGCATTCTGGAGGGTTACGACATATTACGCCTGGGCGACTATGAGGGCTACCAGCAGCATTGTGTGGCGACCCGGAGCGATGGACGCGATGTAGGGCAGGCGCTCCGCTATCTGAGGGGGCCGATGGAGGCCGCCTTACTGGATATTGTCGCCGACGATATGACCGGCCCCTACAACAAACCTGCGCCGACCTGGGTCGCCGGGGCATTGGTCGCCCTGACGCCCCAGGCAGCGGTATAAAGTGCTCGGAACCGGCGTCATTCCGTCTCGAACGCCGTGATATAGAATTGTCCGTCTATCTTCGTGAGCGTGAACCGGACCGTTGAGCTCCGTTCGTTGCCGTGGTCATCCACAAAGGTGCGATGGCCGGTAAGCTGGTAGACACCCAGTTGGATCCGCTCGGGTGTATCGAAGGTGAAGGCAACGGTGTTCGCGCTCAAGTCGTTTTGCAGCGAATTCAAGAAAGCGCTGACATCACGCGGAGAAGCCTTGTGGCCGTTGCGTTTCACCTCGATCTGTTGATCCCGCCGGGTGTACTTGGCGATTCCATCCAGGTTACCGTCCAGCCATGCCTGTTGGATCTCTTTCGCGGCACGCCGGACCTGCTCCTCGTTTTTGCGGTCAACCTGCATGAGGCTATCGTCGTTGTAGACATTCGGGGGCGGATAAGTATAAGGCGCTTCCGGCGTCAGGTAGGGCGGATAGGCACCATACGGGTAGTAATCGGGAGAGTAGCCATAACTCCCGAAGGGGCTGAAATACCCATAATTGAACGGGTCGTAGAACGCCCCCAATCCGGCATACGGATAGAAGATCGGTGGCGCGCCGTTATGATCGTGATGGCGTCTCCGCTCCGCTTCCAGTGAGTTCTTGTACCGGTCGTAGGTCGAGAGGCCGTTGCGGTTGTCCGGCAAGGAAGGGGTGTTCCGCCCTGGAATGAACGGCTCACGCCTCGGCGGGATGTAGGGGGTGGGATTGCCTGTGATCGGGCGAGGCGGGTTCAGGACAGGCGCACTGCCTCTGCCCCGGTCCGGCAGTCCTTCCATGCGTGGTGCTGGCACGGGAGCGGGTGCACGGTTGATGCTGGGTTGGACAGGAGGCGGAGGCGCGGGTCTCGGTGCGATTGGCGCTGGGGAAAAGCCGCCGCCCAGGCGACCCTGAGCGTTTGCAGAAGTCCATAGTCCCAGGCTTGCCCCCAGCGTGCATACGGCGATACCGAGCGCTCTCAAAGGTTTATGTAAATCGGATTTCATCGTTTTTTCTCCTCAAACTGAGACAACTTACAACAGGAGAATCTCTACTCTATACTACGATTCAAGGCTGACAAAAGGTCCTTGATTTAGGGAGGGGATCCATTCGCAATGTTCATTGAATGGGTGGGAAATGGATTCGGGGATGATTCGGAAAGAACTGGCTGATGAGGCCAAGCAGCGGAAAGAGGAACGCAAACAGAATAAAGACACGGTGAGAGGATTTTCAGCTTGGTTCCGTATGGAGGGCGAATTCGGTGGCCTGTTCAAAGGTGAGAGCTTCCCCGGCGCTCCACTCCTCCTGAAATGTGTCTGGGGATAGAGCAGCATGGAGGATCGCCATTCTCTGCTCGTAGGCGGGGCGGGCGAAGGGAAGCATCTGCGAGCCCAACTGAGCATGCAGCGCACTGGAAGCGCCATAGAGCCGCGCTGCGCGTTGGAATTGCTTCCGGCCCACGGCGACATCTCCAAAAGCCTGAAGTAGGTGCGCAGTCGCCATGCGATGCTTCAGGCGGATGGCGATGTGCAGCACCTCGCTGTAGTGGGCGAATGCCTGTGCATAGTCGCCCTGCTTGACGAGGACGTCTGCCAGGTTGGAGAGATTGAAACCATAGCTCTGGCCGTCTCCGATCTCCAGCGCCAGCGCCAACCCCTCCTCGAAGCAGGCGCGCGCCTGATCGAGGTCTCCCATCACGTGAAAGACCGTGCCCAGAAACGTCAGATTGCTCGTGATACGCCAGGCGTCGCCGACTTCGCGCAGGAGGGGCAGGCTCTCTTCGTAGCATGCGCGTGCGGCAGCGACATCGCCCTCCGCGAGAGCCACCTGCCCCATGACGCTTAGAGCCCAGCCGATTCCCTTCTTATCCCCCAGCGAGCGATAGAGCGCCAGGCTCTCATTGCAGGATTGCCGCGCTGTCGGAATGTTACTCTGGTCCAGCGCCGAGTGACCAATCGCGCAGAGGGCATCCGCGCGCGACAGGATGTGCCGGTGCGCCTGGGGGTGTGCCAGCGCCCTCTCCAGGCGCTCTTGACCCTCGGTGATATAACCCCGTATCTGCCAGAAGAGATGGAGGGCGACGGGCAACCGCAGTCCCTCCTCCGCGCCGTCTTCGGCTTGTAGAGAGAAGTCCATCGCTTTACGCAGGTTGTCGTGCTCTGTTTCGAGCAGGCTCAAAATGTCGGGGCCGGTGGGGCCGCTGATCTGTTTTCGAGCATTTTCCGCAAGGTTGAGGAAATAGTCGCGATGCTTCCGCTCGTAGAGATCTGCGTCGGATAGTTTCTCCTGAGCGTACTGGCGTACGGTCTCCAGCAGGTGATAGCGCTCCGCACCATTGCGCTCTTCCGCCATGACCAGCGACTTGTCCACCAGCGCGGTCAATAGGTCCAGAATATCCCACTCTTCGATCTCTTCTCCCGCGCAGATCCGCTCGCAGGCTTCCAGAGTCCATCCCCCGGCAAAGACCGAGAGACGGGCAAAGAGGGCGCGCTCCCGGGCATCCAACAGGTCGAAGGACCAGTCCAGCGTGGCGCGCAAGGTCTGATGGCGCGATTGCCCGGTTCGGCTGCCGCCGGTCAAGAGCTTGAACCGGTCCTTCAGGCGCTCGCAGACCTGTTCGATGGAGAGGACGCGTATCCGCGCCGCCGCCAGCTCGATGGCCAATGGAATACCCTCTAATTGCCGACAAATCTCAACAGCAAGGGTGATATTCTGCTCCGTCAATTCGAAATCCGGGCGCTGGAGACGCGCCCGTTCAACAAAAAGGGTAAGGGCGTCTCCCCAGTCTGCGCTGCCATGCTCCGTATTATCAGGGAGAAGAGCAGACTGCGGTGGTGGGAGGGAGAGTGTTGGAATACGCCACATCTGCTCGGCGGGGATCGCAAGGCGCTCCCGGCTGGTGGTCAGTATTCTCAGCTTCGGACAGGCTTTGAGCAGAGTGTCGGTAAGGCGCGCACAGGCTTCGATCAGGTGCTCACAGTTATCCAGGAGAAGCAGCAGGGTTCGAGAGGCGAAGTAGTTTGACAGCGATTGGGTGAGGGATCTCCCCGGATCGGGGCGCAGGCCGAATAGCATGGCAACGGTCTGAGGAACCAGCGAGGGGTCCGACACAGAGGCGAGTTCGACGAACCAGACGCCGTCCGGATAGTCTTGGACGACCTCGACCGCAGTTTGCAGCGCCAGGCGCGTTTTGCCTGAGCCCCCAGCGCCCAGTATCGTGAGATTGCGTGAGCGGGCGAGGAGGGCTTTGACTTCCTGGATCTCCGCCGCACGCCCGATGAATGAGGTCAACTGAACCGGCAGATTGTTGGGCCAGTGGTTGACGGAGGCGAGAGGCGGGAACGTGGAGGGCAGCTTGGGGTGGCAGAGTTGCCAAAGATGTTCGGGGGTACGTAGATCCTTGAGCAGGTGCGGACCGAGGTCCAGCAGCATAACGCTCTCCGGCAATTGGGAGGCGATGAGGTCCGCAACCGTCTGGGAGAGGACAACCTGCTGGGGATGAGCGACGCCTAGGATCCGAGCGGTGCGGTTGACTTCGTGCCCGAAATAGTCGTTCTCACGCTCATCGCATACGCCGGTATGCAGTGCCATGCGTACATATATCGGCGTGTCGACGGGCCAGGGCTCCGCACTCAGTGCAATCTGCGCCTGCATGGCAGCCTGGACGCCATCTAAGGCCGTTGGAAAGACCGCCATAAAGGCATCTCCCACGGTTTTCACAACATACCCCGCACTGCCCTCGATGGCTGCACGCATCAGAGCATTGTGGCGAGCCAGGGCGACAGGCATGGTCTCGGGATAATCCTGCCAGAGTTGGGTACTGCCGGCAATATCGGTGAAAAGCAGCGTTACTGTTCCGGTAGGCAGAGTAGGCATTACCTGTCGCTCTCCTTCGCGCGGCGAGAGACTCTCGGTGACAACAATACCATTCGCCATGCGTAGGGGAAATTCCTTGATCGGCGCACGTATCCAGAGATTATCCAAAATAGAATGTGATCGTATTTTCCATTATCGCATGGATGAGACGGAGGCGAAGCGAAATAAGTAACAGGGGTGGAGTAGATCACACGCCGGCTAAGGAACAACTTGGGTGGGACCGTCATCTCAATCGCCGGAGGGTGGAGGGCTACATGTGGTGAATGCCTCGGCGACGGGGCGAAAGGAGCGGCGGTGGAGGGGGCAGGGGCCGAGTTCGGCCAGAGCGCGTAGATGGAGGGGCGCACCATAGCCTTTGTGCCCCGCAAAACCGTAGCCGGGATAATCCGCATGATAAGCGCACATGAGGCGGTCACGGGTGACCTTGGCGATGATCGAAGCCGCCGCGATGGACGCGCATCGGGAATCGCCCTTGACTAGCGCCGTCTGCGGTAGAGGAAAGGGTCTTACGGGAAGGCCGTCAATCAGGGCGAGGTCCGGGAAGAGGCCCGGAGGCAGGTTCTCCAATGCCAGACGCATGGCTCTGTGCGTCGCCTGGAGGATATTGATCTCGTCAATGACATTTGCCTCCACGATCCCGATTCCCACGCCTCGAGCCATCCGGATCAACTCGGGATAACAGCGCTCGCGTTGGGCCGGAGTCAGGGCTTTCGAGTCATTGATCCCCGCAGGGAGACACGCGTAAGGGAGGACCACGCAGGCCGCAACGACCGGGCCGGCAAGCGCGCCCCTGCCGGCTTCATCGATGCCGGCCACACAGCGATAGCCCTCCGTCCAGGCGATCTGCTCCTCCAATAGCCAGTTTGTGATTACCATGGTACGTATCCGTTGCACATTCAATAAGATCAAGATGTATCAGGGAAAGTTGCGCTGCCGGTCAGGCGGCCAACTGATGCTGACTACTTTGCCAATGATCCGATTCCGCTCCAGCGGCCCCCAGAAGCGGCTGTCATTGCTGTTGTTACGGTTGTCGCCCATGACGAAATACTCTCCGGGTTTGAGGGTCAACGTCTGTCCTTCGACCGCATACTTGGCGATGGATGACTGCGGAGCCTCCATTGGCTCAACGATCCCAACAAGCACCGTCCACCAGGGAAAGCGTTTACTTGGTGCTCGGATCAATGAGGGGTTGGAGATCGCGGGAGCGGTGGGAGCATTGTTTGGTGTAGTTCCGGAGGGAGAAGGATCCTGTGTCATGCGATACTCCTCTAATGCAAACAGGTGTCGCCAACCACAGCGTGAAAGCGAAAGGGCGCCCCTATCCCTGGTCAGGGGAGAGGCGCCCAAAACGAGACTTAGTGCAGGACGCGGATACGGTCGAAGGGGAAGAATATGAACGATGCCTTGCCGATAACGCGTTGGCGCTCCAGAGTGCCCCAGAAACGGCTATCGTTGCTGTTGTTGCGGTTGTCCCCCATGACGAAGTACTGGCCCGGTTTCAGGGTGAGCGGCCCGTTGACGGCGAACCTGGCCGTAGAGGGCTGGTCCTTGTCCATGGGATCCTTGATATAGGGTTCGTCCAGCGGCTTGCCGTTGATATAGACCTGGGACTTGGTGCCATCAGCGCTCTGTTTGACCTCGATGGTGTCGCCAGGCATGCCGATCAGCCGCTTGATAAGGATATTCTCCTTGGGCGGCTGCCCATGAGACGGACCATCCTGATCCGCTTCTGGGGGAGCTTTGAAGACGATGATGTCCAGGCGTTGTGGGTCGCCCATACGAAAGGCCAGTTTGTTGACGAAGATATGGTCATGTACGGCGTCTTCGTGTATATCTTTGCCATCCTTATTCACGGTTCGGGCATCATGCCCCAATAGGGTTGGCTCCATCGATTCGGAGGGGATATAGAATGCCTGGACAAAGAAGGGGCGAATAATCAGGAAGACCAGAACCCCGGCGATGATGAGCGATTCCAGGATTTCGGCGATGCTGCGCGCCCAGGGCATCGTCTCTTCGACGCCAGGGCGTGCCGTCGTTTTGAAGTTCATCAGGACGAGCCGCAGCAGGGTCAGCACCAGGGCGATCATTACGACCGTTCCCACGCTGAGGTTAGCCAACAGTTCGGCAGCTCCGGTGTCGGATGTCGGGGTCATGGGCTTGGAAATTCTCCCTCCAACAAAAAGGTGTTCAGGATCTCGGGTCTGCGGTGCAGGGTATTCCGGGGCTCCGCAAGAGAGCGCCCAACCCGAAACGCCGCTTTTCGAACTCCTGAACACCTATACGCGTCGTTAGCGTTTTGCGTTTCGATCCTCTTTGATGCGGGCTTTTTTGCCGATAACGCCACGCAGATAGTAGAGCTTGGCACGGCGTACCGCACCGAAACGTACCACTTCGATCTTTTCAATGCGCGGCGAGTGCAACAGGAAGGTGCGCTCCACGCCGACCGAGGCGTGCGAGATTTTGCGCACGGTGAAGCTGGCGCGAGCGCTCGTATGGTTCTGTGCGATCACCACGCCCTCAAAGACCTGGATGCGCTCTTTATCGCCCTCCACCACCTTGGCGTGAACGCGAATGGTATCGCCAGGCCGGAACTTCGGGAGGGTCGCGCGCTGTTCGACACTCACCTTGTCCGCATCCGTAAACTGACGCTTTTTCTCTTTCGCATCCTGTTCGCGGCGGCGGTTCTCATTATTGGCCCATATCTCTTTAGAGCGCGCGATCTCTGCGCGTTCGATCTCACGAATGGTTTCCGGTCCCAGTGCCATCGTTCTCCTCTTGCATTCTCTCCGTCGGAGCGTCCGTCTCCTGCGCGAAGGCCGGGTGGGTACGCTGAAGTGTCTTTATCGCATCCGCCGGAGCCTGTGGCTCCGCCGAATCGAGCAGTTTGTAGTCTTGCTTTGTCAGTTCGAGCCGGTCGAACAGGTCGGGCCGTCTCTCTCGCGTCGCGTGCAGTTGGTGCCAGCGCCGCCAGCGTTCGATCTGGGCGTGGTTCCCACTCAATAGTATATCCGGCACCATCCAGCCTTGGAAGGTGTGAGGCCGTGTATAGTGCGGGTATTCGAGTAAATCTTGTGCAAACGTATCTTTATCCGGAGCTTCGGCATCCCCCAGCGCACCCGGCTGCAGCCGGGTCAGAGCATCGGCGATCACCAGCGCCGGCAATTCACCGCCGGTAAGAATATAGTCTCCGATAGAGACTTCGTCCGTGACCAGGTGTTGGCGGACTCGCTCATCCACACCCTCGTAGTGCCCACAGAGCAGGATGAGGTGGGGCTCCTGCGCCCATTGGCGCGCCGTCTCCTGCGTGAAGCGGGGACCGCGTGGATCCGTCAGGGCGATCCGTGGGCGCGCTTCCCCCTCCGTGAGGGCATCCAGCGCACGCGCAATCGGTTCGATCTTCATGATCATGCCGCCGCCGCCCCCATAAGGGATGTCATCGGTGGTCTTATGGCGATCTTGCGTATAGTCCCGCAGATTGACCACACGGATCGTGACCAGGCCGCGCTCCTGCGCCCGTTTGACGATGCTGTGATCCAGCGCCGCGGCGATCATGTCCGGGAAAACGGTGACTATGTCAATTCGCATCATCTTCGGGCAGGAGGCCGGGCGTCGGAGTGACGACGATGCGCCTCGCCGCCAGGTCTACGGACTGTACCACATCGCTCACGACAGGCAGAAGGATCTCGCCCTTGCCCTGCCCGACGACGTACACATCATTGGCCGTCCCGCGCAGTACGTCCGTCAGCGGGCCAAGTACCTGTCCCTTGGAAGTGACGACCTCACAGCCGAGCAGGTCATGGATATAAAACTCGTTGGGTGGCAGCCGCACCGCATCCTGCGGGCGGATCTGCACACGATGGTTGCGCAGCGTCTCCGCCTGCTCAATAGAGACGATCCCGCGGATCTTCAGCAGAATCTGTCCCTTATGGGGCCGGACGCTCTCCACTTCCGCCAGGCGTCCGTTCCCCCTGGCGTCACGCAAAAAGATCTGTTTGAGACGCGAGAAACGGTCTGGGAAATCGGTCTCCAGACGGACTTTAACCTCACCGGCAAGTCCGAAGGGAGCGACGATCTCCCCGATCGTCAAACTCCACTCTGCATCTATCATGGTGGAAGCAGGCGCACTACGCGATGATTTCGACGTAGACCTTGCGCTTATCCTTCATGGCGACGGACTTGACAACGGTGCGCAGGGCATTGGCGATGCGGCCCTGCTTGCCGATGACTTTACCGAGGTCGCCGGGGGCTACGCGTACCTCATAGGTCGTGGCCTCTTCCTGAGGCACTTCGGTGATTGTAACCTGTTCCGGCTCATCCACGAGCGCTTTGACCAGATATTCGATGAGACTTTGCAACGTCTTGCTCCTTTGGGGACAGTATTTTTGCCGGTTTCGGGCCGAGCAGCGGCGGGACGCCTTCCTGCGTTACGCTGCGGGCTTGTTTCCGGCTCTCGCTTCGCGCGCTGCCGTTTTGGCAGCTTCGTGGCGATCCAGAATGCCCTGCTTCTTCAGCAGAGCACGGGTTACATCCGTGGGTTGCGCGCCGTTTCCGAGCCAGCGCAGCGCTTTATCCTCATCGATTTTGATGAGGGGTGGCTCTACGCACGGATCATATTGTCCGATGGTCTCAATGAAGCGCCCATCGCGAGATGCGGTGCTGTTAGCGACGACGACGCGATAGACAGGGCGCTTCTTGGCCCCGATACGCTTCAATCGGATTTTTACTGGCACGATGTTTCACTCCTCTGTCGGTATGTCGGGAATGAGAAGGCGTCTCGCGCCTTCGCCCCGGACGGATATTCGATTCTGCATATTCGCCCCGGTGTCCGGAGCTGCTGGGTAGGGTTGATCGCGCGCTGCCCGCATAGTAGCGGGCGGGGAGAAGCGCCGGGTGCACGTCCCTCAGCGACCGAACGGGAAACCAAAACGCTTACCGCTCTTGCCGCCCTTGGGCATTTTGGGGCCGCCTCGGGGGCGCACTCCCAGTCCGCCGGATCCACCGCCCGGCGAACCGCCTTTGCCGCCCCAGCCTGGCTTGCCCTTGTTCTGCTGCGCCATCATCGTATGGATGACTTTACGCATCTGTTCAAACTCGTTCAAAAACTGATTGACATCTTGAACGCTCTGGCCGCATCCTACGGCGATACGGCGGCGGCGCGGCCCCGTAATGATTTGCGGATGGGCGCGCTCCTGCGGCGTCATGGACTGCACGATGGCCTCTTTCCGCACCATGATCTTGGGATCGATATTGACCTCGCTCATCATCTCGCGGGTCATGCCGGGAACCGTGGGCAAGAGCTTCATCAGGTTCTCCAGCGGACCCAACTTCTTCATCTGCTGCATCTGATCCAAGAAGTCGTTGAGGTCGAATTTGTTTTGCTGGAGCTTCTTCTCAAGCTCCGCCGCCTTCTTCTCGTCTACCGCCTCCTGCGCCTTTTCGATCAGGCTGAGAATATCACCCATGCCCAGAATGCGGGAGGCGAGGCGGTCGGGATAAAATTGTTCCAGGGCGTCGAGTTTTTCGCCCGTTCCCAGAAACTTGATGGGTACGCCGGTGATGGCGCGAATGGAGAGGGCCGCGCCGCCGCGCGTGTCGCCGTCCATCTTCGTCATCACAAAGCCGGTGATCGCCAGCTTCTCGTTAAACTCTTGCGCGAAGTTGACGGCGTCCTGGCCGACCATGGCATCGACGACCAGCAGGATCTCATGAGGTTTGACCCACGCCCGCATCTGGCCGAGTTCGTCCATCAGCTCTTCATCGATGGCCAGACGTCCCGCCGTGTCGAGGAGGACGATGTCGTTGCCCTTCTCACTGGCCTGCTGGATCGCCTGTCGCGCGATGGTTGGGGGCGACTTCTGCTGGTCGCCGGTCAGGGCGAAGACGGGCACGTTGATCTGCCCGCCCAATACCTGCAACTGCTTGATGGCCGCCGGGCGATAGATGTCGCAGGCGACCATGAGCGGGTTGCGCCCCTGCTTTTTGAACCAGGCGGCGAGCTTACCGCAGAGTGTGGTCTTACCTGTTCCCTGCAGACCGCACAACATGATGACGGTGGGAGGCGAGGGAGCAAGATTGAGCCGGGATTCCGTGCCGCCGAGCAGCGTCACCAACTCATCGTTAACGATCTTGACGACCTGCTGCACCGGAGAGAGGCTCTCCAGCACATCCACCCCGACCGACCGCTCTTTGACGCGGGCGATAAAGTCCTTGACGACGCGGAAGCTGACGTCGGCTTCGAGCAGCGCCTGGCGCACCTCGCGCATCGCCTCGTTAACGTCCGCTTCGCTGACGCGGCCTTTGCCGCGAAGGCGATTAAAAACGCTCTGTAATCTATCGCTAAGACTTTCAAACATGGGAAAATACCCCAGACACACGCCGGATAAAGACAGCATAAAGCCCGACTACACCCCTCCTGCCGTTGTGTACCGGCGGGGCGAGATCGGGCGCATCGGCAACGGGAAAGGCCGTTATCTGCTTTATGGGACTGAACTAACGGGTAGTATACCTCTCCGTCATGGATTTGTCAATGCTAAATCCGCGCTAAATCGGGACGGAAATCGTTTCGTGGCGGCGATTCCCTCAGAAAACACGCTTGATTTTCCTGCCCTTCCTGGGGTACACTAACCCGGTTTGCGTCCGGATAAGGATGGCGAACCCGGCACGCCTAATATTGTAAGAGGCTGTGCCGCACATCGCACCGGCGACCGATCCGGCGGTGGGTGAGGGAATGCGATTTCCCCTGACCGCCGGAGATGACGCGCCGGGAGGCTGCGCTGATCCTGCAATAGGGCAGCGCGGGGAAACCAGGGAGAGATACATTGGCATCGCTTTCTATGAAAGAGCTCCTCGAAGCGGGGGTTCACTTTGGTCACCAGACGAGCCGTTGGAACCCCAAGATGAAACGCTACATCTACGGGGCTCGCAACGGGATCTATATCGTGGATCTGCATCAGACGCTCAAGCTCTTCGATGAGGCGCAGCGGTTTGTGCAGGAAGTCGTGCTCAACGACGGCAAGAACAACGGCAAAGTGCTCTTCGTCGGGACCAAGAAGCAGGCGCAGGATGCCATTGCCGAGGCTGCAACCCGGTGCCGCCAGTACTGGGTCAATTCCCGCTGGCTGGGCGGGATGCTCACCAATTTTCGCACGATCCGGGACCGCGTGAAGCGCCTGGACGAACTGAACCAGATGGAGGCCAACGGCACGTTGGCCCGCCTGACCAAGAAAGAGGCGCTGCTGCTGCTGGAAGAGCGCGATAAGCTGGAGCGCAATCTGGGCGGCATCAAGCACATGACGTCGCTGCCGGACTGCCTGGTCATCGTGGACTGCAAGAAGGAGCACATCGCCATTGCAGAGGCGCGCCGCCTGGAGATCCCCATCGTAGCGCTGGTGGATACCAACTGCGATCCGGATGAAGTGGACTATGTGATCCCCGGCAACGACGACGCCATTCGCGCCATCAAGCTCATTACCGGCAAGATCTCCGACGCCATCGCCGAGATCAAACAGGCTGAGTGGGATGCCGAAGAGGCCGCACGCATGCCCGCCGAAGTCGTTCTGGAGGACGGCGCGGATAAGCCGGATGTGGACAGCATCGCCTCCCCGGAAGCCGTTCCGACAGCGGTTACGACCGATTTTGTCTTTACCCCCGGCATCGAGGACGAGTACACCAATATGGGAACGGAGGATAATCTCTCCACCGTTCCCGCCTACGAGGGCTAATCATCGGGAGTATGCAACCTTTGCGCCGTGTCCGCTGTCTTTGCTAACGTGCACGGCGCAACTTTTGGGCTGTCTACGAGAAGAAAGGTGTAAAAAGGATGCCAGAAATTACCGCCAAGATGGTCATGGACCTGCGAGGGAAGACGGGCGCGGCGATGATGCTGTGCAAGGAGGCGCTCACCGCGACCGATGGCGATTTCGAGGCCGCGACCGTCTACATTCGCAAGAAACTGGGGAATAAACTGACCGGAGCCAGCGACCGCACTGCCTCCGAGGGCGTGATCGCTGTCGTGGTACTCGACCGCCAGGACGCGGCTATCGTTGAACTGAACGCCGAGACCGACTTTGTGGCGCGTAACGACGAGTTCAAGGCGCTGGCGAAGGAGATCGCGGCACACGTTGCGAAAACCAAGGGGCACGATGTCGAGACCGTGCTAACCCAGGACTCGCTGGCCCAGCCCGGAATGACCGTTCAGAGCCGCATCGAGGACGTCTATTCCCGCCTGCGCGAGAAGATCGTCTTTCGGCGGTTCGAGTTCATCTCCACCGATGCCAACGGAGTACTCGCCGGTTATGTCCATGTGCCGGCCAACGACAAGATCGGCGTTCTGGTCGAGTTGGAAGCCGCTTCCGTAGAGGCGGCTCAGGGTGAGGGAGCGCAGACGGCGGGGCGTGAACTGGCAATGCAGATCGCCGCCTCCCGGCCTCGCTACCAGAGCCGCGAGGATGTTCCCGCCAACATTCTGGAGCAGGAGAAGGACATCGCTCGCGAGACGGCGCGCAACGAGGGCCGACCGGAGGCCGCTCTGGAAAAGATCGTCGAGGGGCGCACCCGTAAGTTCTACGAGGAGGCCGTTCTGCTGGACCAGGTCTGGCTGCGCGATCCCAAGAAGACGGTCGCCTCCGTGCTTAAGGAGGCGGGCGTGACGCTACGGCGCTATGTACGCTACTCCGTCGGCGAGGAGATCGGGGCCGCAACGTCCGGGGCGATCAAGGAGACCGCCGAATGACGGACGGCTCCGACCCGCATCCGACTTCTACTCTCCGGGAAGAGGCGGCGCACGCCAGCGCCGCCTCTCCCTTCAGCACCGGGGACGCCCGCCCGCTCTGCTGGAAGCGCGTCCTGCTCAAGCTCTCCGGGGAAGCCTTCGCCGCCGAACATGGCCCCTCCCAGCAGCCCGCGCGTGAAGTCGGTTCCGAACCCCGTATCGGCCTGAACTACGCCACGATCCGCGCCATCGCCTCCGAAGTGGTTGCTGCCCATCAAGCCGGTGTCGAGATCGCCATCGTGATCGGTGCGGGCAATATCGTCCGTGGCGAACGAGCAGCGCAGGCCGGTATGGAGCGCGCCGCCGCCGACTACATGGGAATGCTCGGAACGGTCATCAATGCGATGGCCCTCCAGGACGCCCTCGAAAAGCTGAATGTACAGACCCGTGTGATGACCGCCATCGCCATGTCCGAGGTGGCCGAGCCCTTTATCCGCCGCCGCGCCATTCGCCACCTGGAGAAGGGGCGCATCGTAGTGCTGGCTGGTGGGACCGGCAATCCCTTCTTCACCACGGATACCGCCGCCGCGCTCCGCGCCAACGAAATGCGCGCCGACGCCGTACTCAAAGCCACCAACGTAGACGGCATCTACGACAAAGACCCACGCAAGTACCCCGACGCCATCCGCCACACCCACATCTCCTACGACGAGTGCATCCAGAAGAACCTGCGCGTTATGGATCAGACGGCGTTCACCTTCTGCCGCGAATACGACATCCCGATCATCGTCTTCGATATCGCACAGGAGGGCAACATCCGCCGCGTCGTCATGGGAGAGCCGATCGGTACTCTGGTGGGCCGAACCGCTTAACGGAACGATCCCGCATTCCACAGAACCTGGTAGCATGAAGCGCTTGCGAAGGAGGTTGTGATGATACCCGAACTGTTGAAAGAGACCGAAGAGAAGATGAAGAAGGCGGTCGATGCGACCCGTCATGAGTTTACACTGATCCGCACCGGACGTGCGAATCCCGAGATCCTGGAACACGTGAAGGTCGAGATGTACGGCACGACGCTCCCGATCAATCAGGCAGGTGCGATTACGGTGCCGGACCCCCGCCAACTGATGATCACCCCCTTTGACCGTACCGCACTGGGCGCGATCGAGAAGGCCATCCTCAAATCCGATGTGAACCTGACGCCCAACAACGACGGGATCTGTATCCGCCTGAATATCCCGACCCTGAACGAGGAGCGCAGAAAGGATTTGATCAAGCAGGTCCATCAGAAAGCGGAGGTCGGGCGCGTCTCCGTTCGCAACAATCGACATGAGGCGGTGAAGAAGCTCCAGACGGCCCGCAAGGACAAGGAGAACCCCATCTCGGAGAACGAGGAAAAGCGCGCTACGGATCAGGTGCAGAAGCTCGTGGACAAGTACATCGCGGAGATCGAACAACTCACCAAGGCCAAAGAAGCCACGTTGATGGAAGTCTGAGCGAGGAGACAATGGCATCGCAATCGCCAACGACTGCGGAGCAGGCCGGTCTCGATCCGGAGCGCCTACCCGCCCATGTCGCCATCATTATGGACGGCAACGGACGCTGGGCCAGGGCGCAGGGCAGAGATCGGCTTTTTGGTCACGACCAGGGATACAGGACGCTCAAGGAGATCGTCTACGCCTGCGATGATCTGGGGGTGCGTTTTCTAACGGTCTATGGCTTCTCATCGGAGAACTGGCGACGCTCGCAACTCGAGGTCGGGGGCCTCATGGAGTTGATGCTCCGGGCGATGCAGGCCGAGATCGAAGAGCTGATCCAGAACCGGGTGCGCGTTCGGGTCTCCGGGCGTCTCAGGGAACTCCCTCCTGATCTCCGCCAGGAATTCGAGGCCGCAATGCACCGCACTGCCGACTTTACCGGGCTGACTTTCAATCTGGCGATCAACTACGGGGGGCGGGGCGAGGTGGTGGATGCCGTGCGCGCCCTGGCGCAGAAGGTCCAGGCGGGGGAACTCGCGCCCGATGCCATCGACGAAGCCGACATCGCAGCGCACCTCTACGCCCCCGACATTCCCGATCCCGACCTGCTCATTCGCACCGCGGGAGAACTCCGCCTCTCCAATTTTCTGCTGTGGGAGACCGCCTACAGCGAGATCTATGTCACGTCCACCTGCTGGCCCGACTTCGACCGGGATCACCTCATCGCGGCCCTGCAGGATTATCAGAAACGGGTCCGCAAATTCGGAGCCGTGGTGGAGTAGAACGTTTGAAGAGACTTTTTGTCGTGTAGGGAGTATATGAAAAGACTGGTAATTCTCGGCTCGACCGGCTCGATTGGCACACAGGCACTCGATATCGCCCGCCGACTCCCCGATCGCTTCCAGATTGTGGGACTGGCTGCCAATAATAACGCCAAGCTGCTGGCGCAACAGGCGAATGAGTTCGACGTTCCTAACGTATCTATTGGAAGAGAGAGCCTCATCGGCGAACTGCGTGAGGAACTCCGAACGAAAACCGGAAACCGAAACGTCTTTAGTGGCGTCGAAGGAATGTGTGCGCTTGCAACGCTGCCGGAAGCCGACCTGATCGTGGTTGCGGTCGCGGGGGCTATCGGGATCGCGCCGACGCACGCCGCGCTGGAAGCCGGAAAGGATATCGCGCTCGCCAGTAAGGAAGTGCTGGTCGCTGCGGGTGAGACCACCATGCGCCTAGCACGGGAGAAAGGCGCGGCTATCCTGCCGATAGACAGCGAGCACTCCGCCATTTTTCAGTGCCTGCAGGGCGCGCCGGAGAAGAGTATTGAGCGGATCCTTCTTACGGCATCCGGAGGACCGTTTAGGACCGTGCCCAAGGAGGCGCTTACAAGCGTGACCCCGGAACAGGCGCTAAAGCATCCGACCTGGAACATGGGGGGGCTGGTGACCATCAACTCCGCGACCTTAATGAACAAGGCGCTGGAGACCATCGAGGCGAAGTGGCTCTTCGATGTGCCCATCGAGGATGTGGAGGTCGTGGTGCATCCGCAGTCCATCATCCACTCGATGGTGCGTTATAAGGATGGCTCGACCATCGCGCAGTTGGGGCTGCCGGATATGCGGCTGCCCATCCAGTATGCGCTGGTCTATCCCGAACGGGTCAACACCGACTTGCCGCGCATGCCGTTGAGCGCGTATGCCAACCTGACGTTCGAAACGCCGGACGAGACGAAATTCCCGGCGCTGGAGTTGGCACGGCGCGCGGTTTCCCTGGGTGGCACGATGCCTGCCGTGATGAACGCCGCCAATGAGGCCGCCGTCGCCCTATTTTTAGACTACAAGATATCCTATCTGGAAATTGCGCAACGTATCGAGGGGGCCATGGAGCGTCACACCCTCCTACCGGCGACGTTGGATAATGTGTTGGAAGCCGACGCATGGGCGCGGCGGCAGTTGGCAGAGAGCGTATAAGTACGTGAGAAGGAGTCTGGCCAAGTATGCATATCAATTTCGAAATAGTGAAATCCGCACTCTATTTCATCGCGGTCCTGAGCGTTCTGGTGATCGCCCATGAGTGGGGCCACTTCTTTGTGGCGAAACTTTTCAAGATGCGTGTAGACGATTTCTCCCTGTTTTTCGGGCCGCGTCTCCTCCGTCTGGGCAAGTACAACGGTACGGAATACAATATCCGCAGCATTCCGCTCGGAGGTTTTGTCAAGATCGCCGGCATGGAGCCGGAGGATCTGACCCGGGGAACGACGACCCTCCGCTCGGAGGGAACCGGAACGTTTATGATCGGTTTGAGCGAGGAGACGCTGAGTTCCCTCCAGGCCGACCAGGTCTCCGAGAGCGTGAAAGATACTGTGGACCGTGCGGTGGGGGAAGACGGCAAACTGCTGGATGCAGGCAGGGAGGACTTGAAGACCCTGCTCACCACCCCGGTGAACCCGGAGGAGCGCCGTTACATCCAGGCGGTCCTGGCAGCGGATGCCTATCGCCCCGATCCCGACGGCTACAATCAGAAACCGATCTGGCAACGCGCTTCCGTCATCTTTGCGGGCCCTCTGATGAGCCTGATCTTCGGCTATCTTATCTTCTGTGTCATGGGCTTTACGACGGGTCTGCCGGAACTGAATAATGAACACATCGCGATCAGCGAACTGCAACCCGGCATGCCTGCAGAGCAGGCAGGCTTTAAGAACGGCGATTGGATCTATGGGATCCATGGTAAAACGGTCGAGGAATTGGCAAAGGAGCGTTCCGATGCAACCCGCAAGACGGTCACGATCTTTGACGTGACACTGGATGAAATTCATGAGAACATGAACATACCGATCCAGGTGACCGTGGTGCGTGGGAAAACGCCCTTGACTTTCATGGTTACGCCCGCACCAGGAGAAGACACGATATTGGTTGACGGCAAGGAGAAGAAGGTCGTTCAGGGACATCTCGGATTCGCTCCCGATCAGGTCTGGAGCCGGTCGGGCGTGGTCGAGGCGGTTCAACGGGGCAATCAGATTATCTACCGGCAGGTCACGGGGATTTTTGAGAGCCTCACACCGTCGAAGGTCAAAGATAGCTTAGGGGGCATTATAACGATCTCACGCGTGATCCATGAGGAGGGCAAGCGCGGACCGGAGCGGGTGCTGTTTACGGCGGCGATTCTGAGCGTTAGCCTGGGCATCCTCAACCTTTTCCCCATTCCTGTGCTGGACGGCGGACATCTGGTGCTGCTGTTATGGGAGTGGGTGCGCCGCCGAGCCCTGACTGCCCGCGAAATGGCGAGCGCTCAGGTATTCGGGTTGTGCGTCATCGGGATCCTGTTTGTGCTGGTGATGTATAACGACATCATGCACCTTCCGATGTTCCACCACTAACGTTAGGGTTCACAAGCCCCCTTTCCAGGCAGGGAAGGGGGCGTGTTTTTGACTGCTTTCTTAATGGGGAAGAGAGCCGCTCGCAAATCCGATGAGTTCGGAAAGCGAGGCGATGCCGTTTGCCGTCAAATATACGCGGATCTCCTCCGTTATATCCGCGATGGCGTTCGGGTGGATGAGGTTGGCAATGCCGACAGCGACGGTGGACGCGCCTGCCAGCAGAAACTCCAGTGCGTCCGCGCCGTTCATCACCCCGCCACCGCCCAGGATCGGGATAGAGACCGATTGCGCCACACGCCAGACCTGATAGAGTGCGAGGGGCTTGATGCAGGGACCGGATAACCCGCCGACCGCACCGGGAAGTCGAAATTGCCGGCTGTTCAAGCGTACCACAATTCCGGGGGGTGACTGCGATACAGCGATTGCGTCCGCACCTGCCAGTTCTGCTGCGGAAGCCAACGCTCCGATTTCCGCTCCAATTGAGGGCAGCTTTGCAATCAGTGAAAGCGAAGTCGCCGCACGGACTGCCTGAATGGCTTCCGTAATTCGCGCCAGCGCCTCCTGCTCCGTCTCAACCTGTCGCGGATCGGCTAAAGCCAGGTTCAACTCCAGCCCCGCCAATGCTCCTGTCGCCGTCAATGCCTCCGCCAGATGCGTCCACTCCTCCAGGCTCTCACCAAGAATGCTACCGATCACCGGGTAGCCTGGATGCTGCAGTGTGGGCAGCGTTTCCGAGATAAACCCTGTTAAGCCGGGGTTGGGAAGGCCGAGCGCATGGAGCATGCCCGCGCTGACTTCGACGGTTCTGGGCATCGGGTTGCCGGGACGCATATGAAGCGTGATTGTGGGCGTAATCAGCGCCCCAAGCGAGGCACAATCTCGAAGGTCGGAGAGTTCCGACCCATAGCCATACGTGCCAGACGCCGCAACGATAGGCGATGACAGGGCCAACGATGGAGTTAAAACCGTAGACAAATCAGACATGCAAGGACCTTTGAACCACAGAGACACAGAGACACAGAGATCACACAGAGAAAAACAGGAGAAGCATTATCCTGTCTGAACTAGGATTAGAATGATTATAGAATGGACCATGATTTCACAACAAATAATCATAGTTATCATTGAATCATAATAACGTAGTTCAGACATCCGTGGATAAGTCTCTTCTCTCTATTCTCGTTTTTCTCAGTGAATCCTCTGTGTCTCTGTGCTCTATGGTTCAAATCCCGTCTATTTGGATGTCAGGGCGTGGAGTTCGGCAGTGGTGAGCTTCTCTTTGCCCTCTTTGCCGATCTGAACGGCGTTCTTGCCGATCTGGATGATGATCTCCTCTCCGATGGAGGAGTAGGCCGCCAGTTGCGGCAGGGCGTGCAGCAGGGCGAAGTGGGCGTCGCTGAACGCCTGGATCTTTGTCACGGTCTGCTTCTTGGAATCGAACGATCCATCCACCCAGACGTTGTTGGTCTGTCGGAAGAACGTCCGGTCGCCAATGGCCTGCACGTTTATGGTATTGCCACGATCCGCTAACTGCCCCGCGTTGCCTTTATCTCCCTTCTCTCCGAGCTTGCCGCCTACGAAGCCACCACGACTGCTTCCAAAGCCGCCGCCTGCCTGGTTGTATTTGAAGTTGCCAGGCGCGGCGAGACCTGCCTGACCCCCTCCGGGTTGGCCTAAGCCGCCTGGGCCTTGACCGTTCTGTCCCTGACCGCCCGCATAGTACTGCACGCTCCCGTTGGAGGACTGGTAGCGTGAGGATTCCTGTCCCGAGTTCTTGAGATCGCGGGCGCGGGCGCTCTGGTCCGTGACGCCCTCTCCCTGGATCCCGAACTGATCAGCGCGGCGTTTGAGCTCCTGCTGCAGTTCGCGAAAAGCCTGCTCGCCATTTGCAGTACCTGGTACCCGGACGATGATGGAGTTATCATTGGAGAGGGCGATGATATCGCTGGGGTTGATTCCCTGCGGCAGCATACCGCCGGATGCACGCAGACCCAGGCGAACCTGCTCCTGCTCGTCCACCAGGAACGAGGTGTACTCCGTGATGATGCCGTACTCCTTGGAGATGCGCAAGATCTCACCAGTCAACTCTTTGTTGGCGGCGGCATTGTCGCTCAGACGCAACTGGTCGATCAGGTAGCCGAGTTTGCGCTGCGCCCAAATGCGCGGAAGGTAAGTGTTACTGCCGTCGGCTTCGCCGACCTTCGCGGCCAGTTTGAAGGTCTCGGGAGAGCCGCTGGTGAGGCCGGTGAGGCGCGCCGAGCCGCTGCCTGCACCCCGGAAGCGCCCGGTAATCACAAGCTGCGAGCCTTTGAACAGGTCGGGCAGGACCTTGGGATAGACATCGTATACGTCCACGCCATCGAACGCAAACTTTACTTCCGAGAGGACCGGTGACGTGACTTTCGAGAAGAAAGCAGCGACCCTGGCTTCGACATCCTCCTCCGGCTTCACATAGTCCGATTCCGCTCTCCCCAGGTCCGCAAGGCGGTCCAGGAAGGGTACGTTCACATCGTAACCCAGCCCGAAGCAGAAGATCCGCGCCCCGGCTCCTTCAGCCTCTCCGGCTTTGCCGCCGAACCCGGCATGTCGCACGCCTGAAGCATTATCGACGATCTTATCGCCGTTGAGCTGCTTGACATGGTTCAGGATGGTGTTGATGTTGGTCTCGCCGACGGTAGGCAGTCCGTCTGTGAGGAAGACGACCATTTTCGCCTTGCCGTCCTCCCCTTTCAGCAGGTTCAGGGCGGCGTGAAGCGCCTCGTCGATGTTGGTGCCCCCGGCAGCCTCGATGTTCTCGATAAAGCGCTGCGCCTTGGTGATATTCTCCGGAGTGGCCGGCTGGAGTTGCCGCGTGAGAATATCCGGCGATTCGTTGAACGTGATCACATCGAAGCGATCCACGGGACGCAGATGGGAGAGACAGAACAAGAGCGACTTACGCGCCTGCTCGATTTTCTTGCCCTGCATGGAGCCCGTGCGGTCCAGCACGAAGACGACCTGCTTGGGCAGAATGCGGTTGTCCGGGATCACGACGCGCGGAGCTGCCAGCAGCATGAAATATCCGTCCTTATCGCCGCTCTTATAGGTGAGCAGAGAGAGGCCGACATCGTCGTTGCTGGTGCTGAAGTAGAGCGTCAGGTCGCGGTCGGAAGCATCGTCCTTGCCCTCCCATGAGGCGGTCGCCACGCGCTCTTCGTTATGGCGCACAGAGAGATCGTGCGTGGGCGAGTAGACGTTCTTGATGGGCGAGCTTGTCTGAAGCTGGATATTGACCGTGGCCGTGCCCACAGGGCGCGCCCCGAAACGGGACGTAGAGAGCGGATAGACGTACTTCCGCAGGCCGTTCTCCGGCTTGAGGACCTCAGAATAGCGCATTCGAATGACGCGCTCGCCCTGCGGTGGGATCGGGAATACGCTGATCTTGACCAGGCTGTGCCCCACGTACTCCAGCAGCGCGGGGTCGCGGTAGCGGCGCACATAGCCCTCATAGATGCTGTTGGCCTCATCCTTGGGCAGGATGCGCGGCTCCATGGTCTTGTCGCCGACCGTCATGGTGAACGATGTCGGTGAAGCGCCCTCGGGCAGGGGATAGAGATAGGTTCCCTCCTGTGGCACGCTGCTGCTGTTGACAAAAGTCTGTTCGACCGTAGTATCCGCCACGGCATCGTTGATGACCGTCTTGACCCTGAGATCCTTCACATAGAACGGCTGCACAAAGATCGGGCGGGGAATAGGCAATCTGTCGTTCGGGGGGAGTGGGCGCGGGGGAACCCGCGGATTGGGCCCTACCTCCGGTATGAGAATACCCTGAGCGCATACTGTGGACACCGCACCGAGCAGCCCCAATGCCGCCAGCGCGAAGAGGGTGAGGAAACGATATGGTCTCATCGTGACGCTCCTTCCGGATAGGTCCGAATAGTAGAAGTAGTCTTCCCCGGTGGGTGATGCGTCCGCCGGGGAGACCACTGAACGGGGAGACTGTTCACGCATTAGACGGGGGCTCTCCGCGAATGGTAACATCTAGTTCTTTGTGGTTTTGGCGCGGTCGATGAGGCTCCAGATATAGAGCGAGAGGGTGAGCACGAGACAGAGGGCGGCATTGATCTCGATGGCGTGGTTGGTAGAGAGGTGTTTGGCCAGGAAACCCACTTCCAGGCCGCCGACGGGCATCAGGCCCTGGAAGACGAGGGAGTAGACGGCCATGACACGGCCCCTTAAAACGTCCGGGACCTCCTCCTGAACCTTGGTATTGGCGCTCATTCCGAAGGCGATCATGGCGAAGCCGCTCACGGTCAGCATGCCTAAGAGCAGGGCGAAGTTAGGGACCATCGCGAGTAGAAGGAGGGCGAGGCAGAAGGCGAACGCGCCGCCATAGATGTTGAGGCGGCGATCCAGGCGGTCGCCTAAGATCGCCAGGAACGCCGCGCCTAGCGCCGCGCCGATGCCGTTGAAGGCCATCATAGCGCTATATCCGCCCTCGCCGCGATGGAAATTTGTGGAGAGCGCCGGAAAGAGGGTTGAGACGGACCAGACCAGAAGGCTGGATCCACCGACGAGCGTTACGACGCGCAGGACCGCCCTTGTTGTGCGGATGTAGGCGAACCCCTCCCAGATATTGAGCTGGTGGGGATGCGGCACAAAGCGCGGCAGCCGCATCATCATCAGCGAGATGATGACGGCGATATAGCTCAATCCGTTCAGGAAGAAGCACATGGCGGAGCCGTAACGGACAAGCGCCCAGCCCGCCAGGATCGGCCCCACAAAGCGCGCGATATTGAACCGGAAGGAGTTCAGTGCGATGGCATTGCCCAGCGCATCCCGCCGGTCTACCATGTCGGTGACGAATGCCTGCTGCGCGGGCATGTTGTAGGCGTTGGCGATCCCACCGAGAGCCGCCAATGCGGCGATATGCCAGGCCTGCAGGGGGATCCAGCGCCCCCACGCCAACAGTGCCAGCAGAAACGCCAGGATCATGGCGACCGACTGGGTGATGATCAGCGTGACACGGCGTGGAAACCGATCCGCCGCCTGGCCGCCCCATACGGCGAAGGCGACGTAGGGGAGGGCGCTCGCCCCGGAGACGATGCCCAGCCACCGGGGGTCGTGCGTGAGATCCCATACCAGCCAGTTCTGCGCGACCTGCTGCATCCAGGTCCCAGCTACAGAAATGAGTTGCCCGATGAAGAAGAGGCGGAAGTTCCGAAAGCTCAGCGCGTAGAGAGGACCTCTCCGCGCACTCTGAAGCGGATAGGCCTCCATCACCTCGTCCACTTCCGCCTGGGTCATGCTCTCTGTACGGGCATCACTCATACCTGAGCGCCTCGATGGGATGCAGGGAGGCCGCCTTGGAGGCCGGATAGATGCCGAAGAAGAGCCCCACACCCGCCGAGACGACTACCGCCGCAATCACCGCGGTCTGATCCACAATGGTATTCCATCCTGCCACGGAGGCCAGGATCGCAGCCGAACCGATGCCGAGGATGATGCCGATAAGGCCGCCGAGGAGGGAGATAATCGCCGCCTCGATAAGAAACTGTAGCATAATATCGCGGGGTGTGGCGCCGATGGCTTTGCGGATGCCGATCTCTCGGGTCCGCTCCGTTACCGAGACAAGCATGATATTCATGATCCCGATCCCACCCACCACAAGAGAGACGATGGCGATCAGGGAGAGGAGCGATGTCATGGTCGAAGTGACGCTCTGCTGGCGCTCCATCAATTCGGTCTGGCTACGGATATTGAAGTCATCGTTATCCGGGAAGGGCGGAACGAGATGGTGTCGGTTGCGCAGGAAGTTGGCGATCTGCTCCTGCGCCAGAGGCATCGACTCAGGCGAGACACATCGGATGCTCATGATATTGATGTATTTCTGGTTCAGCACACGCCGCATGGCCGTCGTGATCGGCACGACGATCAGATCGTCCTGATCCTGCCCCCAGGAGCCGGAACCCTTGCGCGTCATCACACCGAGGACCCGATAGTTCTGGCGGTTGATGGAGATGTCCTGTCCGGACATATCCGTGTTGGGATTGCCGGTGAGCTTATCAGCCACGGTCTCCCCGATGACACAGACCTTCTGGCTACCGTCCGACTCCGCGTCGGTGAAGTAGCGTCCCTTCTCCATGGACACGTTGTTTACAAACGGATAGTCGGTGTTCGTACCGGTCATATTGGTAGTCGAGTCTTTATTGCCCAGGCGGATCTGCACATTACTGCGGACCGACGGAGCAACGGCAGCCACCGTTTGCGGGAATTCCTGAGCGATGAGTTTTGCGTCCAGGAGCGTCATCGTGCTGCTACCGCCGCTGCCGGTACTACCGGCAGCCGTGACGGCATTGATGCGGATACGCGCCGATCCGGGAAAGATCGTCAGCAGGTTGGTACCGAGCGAATTGACGGTATCCGTGACGCTTTTGGTCGCCCCCTGGCCGATAGCCACAACGAGAATGACTACACCTACACCGATGATGATACCCAGCATGGTCAGCGCCGTGCGCATTTTATTGGTAGAGAGGCCGCGCAGGGAGACGCGCAGGCTTTCGAGCAGGTTCATACGGTAACTCTCTCCTCCGACGCGGTGAGGCGGTGTCGTTCTGCTTTCTCCCGCTCCTCACGTTCGCGCTCCTCTTTCAGCTTCGCCAGAACGTCCACCGCCAGAAGGCGGTTTTTGACCGGTTCGTCGTCGAGGACGCGCCCGTCTTTAATATGAACGAGGCGTTTGCAGTGGTGGCCGATGTCCGGCTCATGGGTTACCATGAGGACGGTACCGCCCTCATCGTTGAGTTCCTGAAAGATCTGCATGATCTCTTCACTCTGCAGGCTGGCGAGGTTGCCGGTGGGTTCGTCTGCCAGGATGAGACGCGGCTCCGAGGCCAGGGCGCGGGCGATGGCGACGCGCTGCTGCTGGCCTCCGGAGAGTTCGTTGGGCTTGTGATCGAGGCGGTCGCCCAATCCTACCCGCTCCAGGGCGTAGATGGCGCGGGCCCGTCGGTCTTTGCGGTGCCCGTAGAGCATGGGGAGTTCCACATTCTCCAGGGCGGTGGTACGAGCCAGGAGGTTGAAACCCTGGAAGACGAACCCGATCTTCTGGTTACGGATACGGGCGAGTTCGTAGTCGTCCATATCCGCAACCTCGATCCCATCGATCTTGTAGGAGCCGTAGGTGGGGGCATCCAGGCAGCCCAGGATGTGCATGAGGGTAGACTTGCCGGAACCGGACGGCCCCATGATGGCGACGAACTCGCCATCATAGATGTCCAGGTCTACCCCATCGAGCGCACGCACCTCCTGGTCGCCCATGATGTAGGTTTTGTGTATGTCGCGCAGGCTGAGCAGGGGCTGCATGGCCTATCTCCCTCCGCCGCGGGCGCCACCGCCACCGCCGCCGCCGCCACCGCCTCCGCGATTACCTTGCGGTCCGAAGGGCGATTGGGGGCCTTGCTGTCTATTGCCGCTATCCATTCCCGCGAGAACGACCACATCGCCTTCGTTCAAGCCATCCCGAATCTCGGTGTTGGAGTCGTCGTTGCCGCCGGTCCGAACCTTATGCGGCTCGATGACCTGTTCGCCGTTCTTTTTGGTGACGACATTGACGGTCGAGCCCGACTTGCCTACTTTGACGGCGACGGAAGGGACGAGCAGAACGGCGGTACGCTTGCCGGTCTGGATGGTGGCCGTAGCCGTCATATCGGGGCGGAGTTGATGCAGCAGATCCGGACCACGCCGCTTGCCCGATTGCCCGCCCTGCCCACCGGGAGCCTGTCCATTGGGCGCGCCTGCCGGAGGGGAGCCCATAGAAGCGTCGCCTCCGGGCGGCGTAGCTGCGTTTGCCATGTCCGCACCTGGGGCGCCGGGAGAGTTACCGGTCGGGGCAGCGCCGGCATCCTGTGGGGCAGATGGGTTCGCCCCATTGCCTCCACCGTTGCCGTTGGCGCCCTGCCCCTGGGGCCGGTTCTGGCGCTTCGGCTTTTCGAGAGAGATGGTCACATCGTAGGTGATGACGCCTTGCTGAATGGTGGAACCGGACGCGACCTTGACGACTTTGCCGATAAAGGGCGTTTTGGGGAAGGCATCGACAACAACGTCCGCTTCCTGACCGAGCTTGACTTTGCCGATATCCGTCTCATCCACATAGACATCCACCTGCAGGCGGTTCAGATCCGCGACGATGATCAGGGTCGGTGCGGAGAGGCCGGCAGCCAGCGTTTCGCCCTGCTGGGCGGCCAGTTGCAGCACCGTACCGGAGATAGGCGCGCGGATGATCGTTTTGTCCCACTGAGCAGCGTTGTACTTCACTTGTTGCTCGGCTTGAGCGACGGCCTCCTCCGCCTGCTTGACGTCCTCCGTTTTGAGGATGTCCTGAGAGGCATTGCCGCGCGCGGTCGCCAGGGCGGCTTCCGATTGACGCAAAGCTGCGACGGCATTCTCATAATCGGCCTGCCGGGCCTTGTCGGTGAAGCTCTCCGCCCTGGCGGAGGTGAGCGCTGCCTGCGCTGCGTCCACATTTTGTTTGGCCTGGGACACCTGGTCGGATGCGCTCTGGCGGTCGGCGGCCACTTTCTCCTTCGTCAGTTGGACGTTCTGCTGCGCCGCATCCACCTGGGATTGG
This sequence comes from Chthonomonadaceae bacterium, assembly GCA_035295825.1. GTDB lineage: Bacteria > Armatimonadota > Chthonomonadetes > Chthonomonadales > Chthonomonadaceae > DATGIG01. The sequence goes on from DATGIG010000466.1 coordinate 33,378, forward strand.
GCGACAGTCGCCTGCTCTTGTGCGGTATCGACCACGCTCTGAGCCACGAAGCCTTTGTTCAGCAGGGTCTGGTTACGCTCCAAGTTGATGTTGGCGTTTTTGGCGGTGGCTTGCGCCTGCCGCACCTGCTCCTGCGCGGTGGCGATCTGCAGGTTTGCGGAGGCTTCCACCTGTTTCTGGTTGGAGTTCGCGGTCGAAAGCGCGGCTTGCGCCACTTTGACCGCGGCCTGGGCGCGGAGTATGTCGTTGGGGGTCTGCGCTGTTTGCTGATTGAGCGCCGCCTTGGCGGAGTCGAGTTTGGCTTTCGCGGCATTTACGTTGGCCATGGCCTCGGATATCGCCTCCGCGGTCTGTGTCTGCTCCATCTTCACGCCGTCCCGCTGCTGTTGGAGGCGTGTGCGGGCTGCGTCCAGGTTGGCCTGCGCCTGCTTTAACTGGGCGTCAACATCCGGTAGATCGAGTTCGGCGATAATATCGTTCGCCTTGACCTGGCTGCCGACGTCCGCATAGAGGCGTTTGATACGCCCGGTGATCTGCGAGCCGATTTTGATCTCGGCGCCGGTCTGCGGCGTAACGCTGCCCGTGGCGGACACGGATTCGATCAAGTCTCCTTTTTTCACCGTGTCGGTAAGGAGCTTGCCGTTGGAATTATCGGAGGGGTGGGTGGCTGTCCACCACCACCAACCCAATCCTCCCGCGAGCGCAATGAGGACGACGTAGAGCCAGGTGCGTCCTCCGCGACGCGCTTTTTTTCGCGCCCCGGACGTTGGGGCCGCCGTTACGGATGCCATGTGGTGTCTCTCCTCATGTCTGTTCTGTCAGCGCATAAGCGTCTCTTCCGGTGTGGAGGAGGGCGTGGCGCGATTCGACATCCTCTGTAGATTCCTGTGATGTGTGTTTCTGCCGCTCCAGGCGGTTAACGGCGGCTTCGATCGTGCGAACGGCAGCAAGGAGGGTACGTCGTTCCGCCGGGGTGTGTCGCTCCCAGAGTTGGAGCAGCCTGGCACGACGACGTTCGTGACGTTCGCTCACCCAGATGCGCCCCTGTTCGGTAAGGCGCAGGCGCACGATGCGGCGGTCATTCGGATCGCTCAGCCGCTCGGCCAGTGCATGATTGACGAGGCGGTCCGCCGCCTGTGTCAGTGCATTTTGCCGAACACCCAATTTTTCGCTCAATTTGCCCATCGTCTGGCCCGACTGAAGCAGTTCCAGATTATCCTGATAGAGTGCTTGCGCCAGTCGCAATTGAGCCAGCGGCAGTTGCAGCAGGGGCATGTCCAGGTTCTCAGAGTCCATGAGTGTGCGCATTACATCTGGGAGGACATGCTCCAGCCATGCAAATCCTTCGGGGTCGGTGGGCATCGTTTCCGTCTGAGCATTCTGAACGCCTTTGGTTTCGCTGAAATGCGTCTCTTTGTCATTCATAATTCTAAATTGCCATTCTGGAAGAGTGCGCCCGGTTTTCTGCAACTAGCGTAGAGTGTGACTCTACTCCTAAATACGAACATGGGCGTGAAATGTTCACACATGTGAAATATTTTTTCATGCCTTACGAATATCTGTGAGAGAATGTTCAAGCTTCCGAAGAACGGGTGGACATTTTTCAGGGGAAGCAATGGAAAAAGCAGCCTGTTGCGGCGCTTCCGCCGGAATCGCTTGACAGAAAACACCCACGCGGATATACTTAACGCATAGTCGCCGAAAGTGAGATTGTGCGTTGAATCACTGCGTCCAGGCCGCTCTCGGCTCGATCCTTCGTGAACGAGAAAGTCTCTGTCGTACCGATCTTTTGAAACGGAAATATCGAGTCAAGTCCTGGAGGAGTGTAGGTATGGTTAACGAGCCACCCATGCAACCGAATGAGCCGACAACGGTTACACAGGTAAAAGAGCGCGAGTGGACGGATTCGATCGGAACCGCGCTTCTCGGCATCGGCATTATGGTTGTCTGTGGGCTGCTGATGTACTCGGTCAAGTTCTGGGGGTTGCCCTCTCCGATGGCGCTCGGAACGCGTATCCTGATCGGTCTGGGCCTTTTCGTGGGCGCGGGGATCCTGGGCCTGGCGATTTATCGGA
>DATGIG010000467.1:0-14372 GCA_035295825.1 Chthonomonadaceae bacterium
CTGGAACTACGACTACGCCTATATCAGCGCGATCCACAACGACTTTCTGGTGGATCGCGGGAACGGGGTCAGTACGCCGGCCACCCTCGCCGAAGTGGCCCAGATGCCCAATGCGCCGGCTAACGTCTACGCCGCCATCCAGAATGTGCTGGCCAACACCGTGGCTCCCAAGGCTTTCTGGACCTCCGGGCAGTATAATATGCAGGCCGGCAACTACTATGTGGACATCTATTCGCCTGGCGATGGTACCCTGGACGACGGCACCACGCCGTCCGGGATCGGCGCAGGCATCCACCCGAACTGCACCTATGCCCTGGTGCGCATCAGTTTTGGCGCGAATAACATCGAACCGGGTGGGAGAGTGCGCTATACGCCTGTCGGCGCCGATGACCCGGTCCATAGCCGTATCTATGTGGTGGACTTGAGCCAGACCGGATGGATCCGGATCTCCAGTCCGACCGGGCCGGCTTCTTTCGCTTATGACGGCACACCGGCAGGCCAACTGGCGGTGACGATCTATGCGCTCACCCCCGAAGACACAAACCCGGCCACCAATCTCAATATTGTGGCTCCGCCGCTGATTACGATGGATGCGGTGCGCTTCACGCAGGTGAATACCGCCGTCGTCAATCCCAATCTCGGCCCCATCAATCCGACGGGCCGCATTCTCGGCCCGGTTGTGGGAACCACCAAGCTCGCCGGAACCACCGTCGCCCAGCAGGATCTGATCTACTTCGCTCGCGAAGAGACCTTCGTGGATCCCAATGCCGTGACGCCGACGGACCCGACCAAGCCCGTGGATCCGATCACCAACCCGCTCATTCCCGACCCCACCGCGCTGACCACCGCGCCGGTCTTCTACTGTGTCGATAACCGGGATGGCGTCAATGCGGGCATGAACGTTCCCTCCATCAATCGGGTCAAGTGGCGTTATGTCGGGATACCCACTTCGACCAATAACTTCCTTACACCGGGAGGAGGGACCGCCAGTGCGTCGCCGCTGTTGGCGAACGTACGCTGCCGGGACGGCAATGTGCGCACGATGGTCTTCTTCGCCACGACAAATAACGATAACTCGTTCGGACGGGTCTACGCCTTCGATGCGCTCGGCAATCCGGCTACCCTGCAAACGCGCGTCTATTGGGTCTACCCCTCGTATCGCCCGACGACGGGGGCGGAAAACGCCACCGGGAATTTCACCAATGTTCAATTCCAGTACCATGATCCGAACTACTACCATGACCCCAGCGTTCCGGCCACATGGCCCGCGCCCTACCCGGCGGCGGGCACATGGTGGGCGCCGGATCAGCAACTGGGTAAGAACGTAGGCAGCGAGTACTACGACGGAGAGGTCGGTGCGAACGCCGCACAGCAAGGGAGCTACGTCGTCAAGGACAATGGAACGGCTCTGCCGAGCTTCGCCGGCCTGCAGGCCTCCCCGGTACTGATCGACGATCCGAACGGCTTGACGGTGAATGCGGCGCAGGTCCTGCTTATCCCGAGCACGAATGGGCGCATCTACGCCTTCGATGCCGGCGGGCGCGGCGATTTCAACGCGGCGGATCTTACCACCACGGGAACGACGCAGCGCCTCTGGACATATCCGCACTTCGGCGCGGACGCCTACCACTCCCAGAATTTACAGGGGCTGGTGAGCCCGCCCACCAATACCTATGTGGATGATTCGCCCCTGGGTGCGTTCCGGGTAACGCCTACCTACGACGCCGACTATCCGGGCGGGATCATCAGCGGGATCAGACCGCTCATGCTCGGCTCGGACGATGGGCACATGTATGCGATCAATCCCATCCACGATATTTTGAACGGCATCAATGCCAATCAGACGGCAAACTGGAACCCAAGGCTCAACTGGGTCTATCCTGCACTCGACCAGCAGGGGCTGGGGTCGGATATCAGTGTCGCGGCGATCTTCCCAGGTCGGGCGCCCAGGCAGATGTACTTCACCTGCGGGGGGCGCGTCTATGCCATTCCGGAATCGCCCCCACCAGGGGTAAACACGCTGACCTGGGTCTTCCCGTTCACACCGAACCCGCCGGCTCCCAACCCGAATGATCCAACCACCATACCGGTGGAAGCGACCTTCACGCGCTCCGGGCCGGTCGTCGTGAGCAGCGGATTGATCAACGACGGGACCAACAATAACTACGTCTATACGCTTCAGAACGATGGGAACATCATCGCGCTGGACGCCGTGGGGGCGGCAGGAACGTCCACCGTTCTCGGTCAGGGTCAGCCCACACAGGCGGCGTTTACACGCAGTGCGCCGATCCTGGTGAGGCTCGATCCTCAACTCAACAATCTGGGTTACGATCCCAACAAGAGCGTTCCCATGCTCGTCTATGCCGATGATGGCGGCGCGATCTGGGGGGTGGCGGCCACGCCTACTACCCTGACGGATCTGAACGGCAACCTGATCCCCGGCGTTATGCCCACGCTATGGGAGAATGACGACACGGTGTACGGAACCGGGCGTCCGGCTCCCCCCGCCCTTATCAACGGCACGATTATCGAGGGTGGGGAAGACGGTCAACTGCGCGCCTATGGGGTCGGCGTTGGGCTCAACCAGGATCAGGAGACCATCGGCACCGGCGAACTGCTGGATCAGACCATCGCCACCGTTGGGAACGCCTATGGCCTGAGCATCGACATTCGGGCGCTGGATCTGTATAAGAAGGCGGATTGGGACCAGATGATGCTGCCGAGAAACAACTCGGCCCACAAGACGCCCCTTTTACAGGATCAGAACGGCAACAACATCGCCAATGGCGCACAGCCTGCCCCCAACAATATCAATGGCGCGACCACACCCGCCTTCGGCGTTGACTGGGGCGACTCGCTCTATATCGCCACCGCGGGCGTCTACCATGCGGTGGAGACGAGCGATCAGTCACAGGAGTTCTATGGAACGGGGCCGCCAACGATCCGCGTCACCTTCACTATCGAGCTTCCAGGGCGTGCGCCGATTACGCCGCCGCCGATCACGGTCACGCCGTTCGTCGTTCAGCCCTCGCTGGTCGGAGGAAATGCCCCTCCGGGGCAGGTCTGGCCGGACGATACGGGGGTGAGCGATGGCGAGCATGGGAATCTGAAGATCTATGCCAATGATCCCACGGCGATGATGCAGCCATCCTATAATCAGTACTCAGGACGCGCGCAGAATGTCTATGCCTGGGTCGCCAAGATCCGTGTGCCGATCCAGCCGGATCAGCTCCGAACCTTCCTGCCCGGCTCCGCCGGATATAGGGTAACGGCTTTCGCGCAGATCCAACAAAATATTCAGCAGCAGGGCCAGGCGGTAGGGGTTCCCGGTCTTGAGACTTCACAGACGAATACACTGGCGATCGGGCAGCACGACTTCGTTCAAAACGCCCGAGGCGGCGGCGGTTTGAACAACCCCGGAACGCCTCCGTTCGCCACCGACCCGCTGCTGCTCCCGTCGAAACCGAAGGCGCTGATCGTTACGAACCCGATCTCGTTGACAGTGCGGAACTTCTCTGCCAACGATATGACGGGCACAGGCAATCCCAATGTCATCGGGTGGGCGCCCAGTATCAACGTTCCGGGCAATATCGCCTTCCCCGGCGAGGTGCTGGGCAACGGCAACCGCGCGCTCAACCCGGTGGGTCCGAACGCGGGGATAGCGCCTATCAAGGCGCTCTTTGCGCCGATCTCCATGACGCCGCCCGGCAGCACGGGCGTCTACAAGGGGGTTGACAACGCCGGCAATCCGCAGGATGCGCTCTTTGTAATGGATCGGAGTGCGATCTCCCGAATGACCGGGCGCGCCCTTCGGGTCCAGATCGTCAACAAACCGCTGCGCTGGGCGGGTGGTCCTACCTCCGTCATGAACCCGCTGCCCTGGGAGCAGTTGCCCAACAACGTCACGGATACGCGCGACTATCCGAACATCTCGACGGATAATCTAAGTATCACCACCGTGTCGGGGCAGGATGCCATCCGCTCGGAAATCAGTCTGGCGGAGCCGGTCTTCAATAACAGCGACCCGGATCCGCTCGCAACGCGTGTGCCGGTGCCGGTGCAATTGAATATGTCCTCAAAGGTGCCGAAATTCCAGCCCGCCAGCGTCAATCGCGGCCTGGCAACAGCAACACTGCCGAACGGCGCGCAGTGGACCTTCGGCTCAAGTTATCTGGACATTGGCGGCAACAACCGTGGTAATAAGGTAGTCGGCCAACTGGTCACGCCCAGTCCGATCCTGGGGCCGATGGTCGTCACAAACGGCCAGCCGGTTGCACCGGGCAACGGCTTAGCCTTCCCTGCCGCCGGATACATCTCCGAACTGGTGGTGCGGGTGGTGCCGCCGGGTGCGGCCAATGCGGGCAACAACCGCTACAATCCGCAGGCCATCTTCGACGACTCGCGCAACGATGGCGCTTCCAGCGCCGCCGTTCAGCAGGCCTATCGCGCCTTCGAGATCGGTACGACCGTCCCGCCGAACATCAAATTGCGGGTCCAGGAGACCACGCTGGATACCGGCAAGTGGCCGCATGGTTCGGGCTACAGCGACATTAACCCTGCGACTTCGTTCTATCGTTATCCGTTCTCGCCGACCGGTTCGCTCGACTGGCAACTCTCGCTCAACAGTGGCGGCGGGCTATTCTCGCCCTGGGATGTGGACCCGCTGATAGATAAAGCCGGAAATATCTCCGGAAGAGGTCAGATGTTCCGGCCCTTCACCCTCGTCAGCGAGAGCAACGTCAACCTGATCGACCTGCGGATCGCCAAGCTCGTGGGCATGAATGGGGCGAACATCAGCCCGGCGTCGCTGGGACCGAATGTGGATATCACGCAGCCGGGCCCGAATGGGACCGCCTCCGCGTTCCGGCTGATCAGCAATGAGGTGAACGCGCTCTCTATCTCACCGCTGTTCGCCGTGCCTTACAATGGCCCCGGCGTCGGCTACATCGGGATCACGTCGTCCTTCGACCATATCAGTTCCAACAGCAATCCAGGGAACTTGAAGTACAACGAGCACGCGCTGTGGCCTCTGCCGAACCCCTATGTCGTCCAGGCGGATATCGATGCGGCGAATGCGCTGAACGCCTCGCTGCCGGTTGTGAATTCACCTGCTGCAGGCGTCATGGGCTGGACGGGTGGTGTGCAACCGCAACCGACCCTGGGCAAGCCGCGCGTGGGCGACGGCAGCGGACGCATTGCGACCGTGCCGGATATGCCGCACGATGCGCCCAACCTGCCCGCCTTTTATAATGATGCAAATGGGAACCCTGTAGCGTTCGGGAACTTCTTCAAATCGCCGGAGATTGGGGTCGCTATACCGATTGGTACGCCGGTCGGGACCTACTCCAACCCGGTGCAGGTCTATGAGGATAACACGCCGCTGCAGTGGGCCGAGTGGCTGGCCAACTCCTCGGGCTTCGGCTCCGGTTCGAGCCATGACGGCATTCTGAACGTTACTTCCGCCGGTGCGCCGCTGGAACCGAGGACCGACCCGACCTTTACGCTCAAGGTCTCTGTGGGCGAATCCCGCCTGACCAACCTGCTCACCTCGCCACAGTTCCAACTCAGCACGCTGGCGCAGGCGGATGTATTCAACCAGCCTGGGGGATCCAACCTCCTGCCTGCGGTTCTCATGGCAACCGGCTCGGACGCGGCAGGTCTCAACCGCAACCTGTACATGTACTGGTCCACCAACCGGGTAGGGGGCGGCGCCTCCAATTCGCCCTGGACGCTGGCCTATAGCTTCATGAACGCGCCCTACGCCAGCGCGCCGATCGTGCAGGGAGACTTCAATCCCGTGCGACCGGGGCTGGGACCGCAGGCAGCCTGGTGGAGCAGTCCGACGCTGTTTCAGGGTTGGGGAAAGGGAGGAACCGGCAATCCGGCCCCGCTGGACTATCTGTTCCCATCTACTCCGCAACAGCAGGCGAATGACCAGGTCGGTTCCTTCCTGCCGCCTTTCCTAGGGCCGGGACAGCCGGTGAACAACACCCTGCGTCTCTCCAGCCCGGCAGCTACCGGAGCGGTCGACTTCAGTGGCGGCTACAACAGCCTCAATTATAACGACCGGGAGGCCTATCTATTCTGGCAGGGCCAGATAGACAAGCCGCAGTTCGTCGGACAGGGGAACGCAGGCGTCCAGCAGCAGCGCGATACCCGGAGCTTCTGGTCTCAGATCGGTTATAAGGGAGCCCCGCTTCCGACCGGCGAACCTGTCAACCCAACCTGGTCGCTGCTGAACGACCCGGCATTTACCAAGCTCAGTCCGAAGCCGCTTCTGGTCAAACTTCCGGCCCGCGCCGGATTCGCCGCGACGAAGTACCTGTATCTGTTCTGGCACGCAGGCAACGCATCGCAGACCGCGCTCTACTATAATGTGGCTTCCACGGTTTTCCTGGCTATTCCGTTCGATCCTTCCAAGGGAGCGGTCTTCGGAAACGACATCAAACTGCCCACGCCAGGCTCCCTGGTCTGGGAGAGCGACCCGACGCCGATGTATCGCCATCTCATTATCAACAACACAGATGTCGATGCCATTGATGTGGTCTACACGGGGGTCTTGAAGAACCGCAAGACGGTGGAGATTCTGCTCTCCCGCTACGCCATCAATCGCGCCGACGGCTCGCTGTCCCTGATAGCACTACCTGCTGTCCAACAGGAGACCATGAGCCGCGTCGGAACCACCCACACCTACGCAGCGCGGGACGCCGCCTGGATGCAGGGATCCGGTCCGAACGGGACCCTCACCTCAGCGGACGTGAGTGGCCAGATCCAGATTGACTGGCAGCACAACGGGGTTGGGCAGGTCTACCATCTCAACACCCGTCCGGATGGGACCAAGCAATTAGGACAGAGCGATGCGGCGGGCGGTCTCGTCTACTACGACATGATGGCTCGTGACGATAACGGCGTACCTGCCGTGGGAGCGGACGCCTATGGCGGCGGCCAGATCGTGGTGGATGCCCGCTCCGGCACCATCAGCTTCCCGCAGATCCCGCCGGGCGTAGCCGACACGATCCTGGTATCTTACCAGCCGTTCGTCATGCGGCTCAACGCCTCCCGTGACGAGACGAACGTGCAGCGGAGTTCGCTGGTACCCACCGGTTGGGTGAACGATCCGGCCTTTGCACCGCATTCTGCGATCACTTCGGCGGGCAACAATACCAACGCGGTCGCCATCTTTGATCGCGCGCCGAATACGCGCGGCAACCTGACGGCTCCGGGAGTGATATTCAACAACAACAATGTTCTCCAGCCACCGGGTACATTGCCGGAACTGGATCGCATGTGGGTCCTCTATCGCAAGAGCGATCCCAGCGGTGGGGTCAAGTCCACCATCTACTACAAGGCGATGCGCCTGATGGTGAAACTGCCGCGACCGTTCGCGCTGGGCGCTCCGAACGCGCTAGGGTTGCAGTTCCTGGCGGCAAACCCGGTCGTAGCGGGAGCCAATGGTCCCTACGAGGTGGATTGGATCCGGGGCCGCATCTACTTCACGGAGTTGGATGAGGGCAGCCAGATCACAGTCAACTACACCTACTTCGATCCGGTGAGCAACTCGAACAAAAACTCCGGCAACCTGAGGTATACCGTGGCCTGGGGCGATGAGATCAGTACAGCCACCCAGACCGGAGACCAGACCACACCGGAAGTGGTGCTGCCGACCGATCAGGTGGTAAACGAGGGCCAGGTCGCTGCCGTCAAGGATCCGTTCCTGGATAAGCTCTGGGTCTTCTGGAGCAGCACCCGCAACGGTACGACCGACCTGTTCTACGAGACGATTGCGCCGCAGTTCTATCCGGCGGCGAGCAACCAACACTAAGGAGCAACTCAGACAGGATTAACAGGATTTTTCAGGATTAACAGGATATGCTTTCGGAACCAATCGCGACTTGTGCGGAGCGGATGGTTTTTGAAAAATCCTGTTCATCCTGAAAAATCCTGTTAATCCTGTCTCTATGTGTTTTAGGGGGAGAATCTTGTCAAATTATGATGCGGTGGTCATTGGCGCGGGGCATAACGGCCTGATTGCCGCCTGTTATCTGGCGCGGGCCGGGAAGCGGGTACTGGTGCTGGAGCGGCGGGAGATGGTCGGAGGCGCCTGCGTGACGGAGGAGGTCTGGCCCGGCTATCGTGTCTCTACCGCCGCCTACCTGTGCAGTCTGTTGCGCCCGGAGATCATTCAGGATCTGGAGTTGGAGCGCTATGGCTTCGAGGTCTATCGCCGGGAGACGTCCGGCTTCGCTCCCTTTCCGGATGGCAGCTACCTCTCCCTCTTACCCGATGAGGGGCGTATGCGCGCGGAACTGCTCCGCTTTTGCCACGAGACACCGGAGGATGTGGACGCCTATTTTCGGTTCGAGGCGGACATCGAGCGGGCTGCCGGGGTGGTCGAGGCTTGGATGGGCTACGATCCGCCGGACTGGGGTGCGTTGCAGGGGGCGTTCGAGGCGGCAGGCTGTGGGGAGTTGTACGCGCCGTTTGTGACAGGCAGCGTGCGGGACTTGCTGGATGCCCGGTTCCGGAACTCCCGGTTGAAGGGGGTGTTGGCGACGGATGGGCTGATCGGGACGTATGGCGGCCCCTCCACGCCGGGGACGGGCTATGTTCTGCTGTACCACTATCTGGGCATGGCGCTCGGCGCACGCGGCGCGTGGGGTTATGTGCGGGGTGGCATGGGGCGCATTACGGAGGCATTGGCGCAGGATCTGCGGGCGCATGGGGGCGAGATCCGAACGGACGCGCCTGTCGCCGCCATCCGGACGCAGGCGCTCCCGAATGCTGGGACAGGAGCGAGGAGTGGGGCGCGCGCGGTCGGAGTCCGGTTGGAGAGTGGCGAGGAGATCGAGGCAGGGAGCGTCCTGTCCAATGCCGATCCGTACCGAACTTTCGAGACGCTGCTGGGCGGAAAGGGCATGCCGCAGGCAGGTGTCCCTACTTGGAACCGCCTGGTCACGCAGGGGGGGCCATCCGTCAAGATCAATCTGGCGGTGACGGAGTTACCGCGCTTTACCTGCTTGCCCGAGCGGGGAGGGGCCGAAGGACCAGGGCCGGAGCATCTGGGCACGGTCCACCTCGGTCCCGATATGGACACCTTCGAACGGGGCTGGGAGGAGGCGCAGCGCGGCTATCCGGCGACCGAGCCGATGGTCGAGATGTATCTCCAGACGGCGACGGATTCGGGCCTCACCCCCCCCGGTCGGCATATCCTCTCGCTCTTTACACAGTATTTCCCCTACAATCTGGCCCCCGGCCTGGATCTGGATACCGAGCGGGAGCGGTATGCGGACCGGGTCGTTGCGCTCGTCGGGCGGTATGCGCCCAATGTGCCCGACTCCATCCTGCATCGCCAGATCCTGACGCCGCGCGACCTGGAGGCCCGCTTCGGGCTGACCGGGGGCCATATCTTCCATGGCGACCTGCTCCCCCCGTCTCGCGGGAGCGAAGCCTCGAATGGGGGGGTGCTGGGGGCGCGGACGCCCGTCTTCGGGCTCTATCTCTGCGGTTCCGGGGCGCACCCCGGTGGCTGTGTCTTCGGCGCTCCCGGCCAGAGCGCGGCCCGCGCCGTCCTCGATGATCTCGCGTATGGCTGAGTGGATCCGGTTACCCGAGGCTGAAAATCGCTTCGGGACGCACACTGCATTCGCGTCTGGAAGACGCTTGTCCTTTCTTGCCGGGTGTTTTCAACCCCCGGAACTATAGGGCGCCTGCATAGCCGAATGCATCGAAATACGGCTGCCAGGCCTGGCAGAGGGTGGCGCGCAGAGAGGGAGACAGTTCGGGGAACCGGTTCTTCGTGTAGCCCTGTATCGACTGGAGATAGAGCTTCAAGTTCGCCTCCATCTCCGCGTGGCCAGGTAAGTTCAGCCGCTCGTAGAGGGTCCGGATCTCGCCCAGAGGGTCGCGATCCAGATCCTCGTAGCGGATCTCATGGAACTGGCTCGATGGGATCAGATCCCGCTCCGCAAAGAAGCGCTCGTACATCTGTTGCATGCGGCGAATGATGCGTGCGTCCCAATCCAGGGCTGTGGGGCTCTGGAGGGTGGTAAAATGCCGCAAGGCATCGTTGGTATGCCGGGTGGAGGGAAAGATCGAAAAGGGATGGCGATGAATGTGGACGAAGCGCGCCTTGGGAAATAGGTCCAGCAGGAGCTTGATCCGGCAGGTGTGCGTCGGCGATTTTATCAGCAGCGGACGTTCGTACTTCCATGTCATCTTCTTTAAGAACAGGACCAGCGCCTCTTTCCAGCGGACGATCTCCTCTTGCGGGACATCCGTTAGCGTCAGGTAGCGGTCGTAGTGGTCCGCTCTGCGGGGAAAGACCCAACTCATGTAGGGAGAGAGCGTCGTCGCGGTGCAGAGGACGAACTCATCTTCGTTCGGCGCGTCGAAAGACTGTTTGACGTTGTCCATGGGGCGCTTCGTAGGGAGAATCGTTCCCAAAATGCGCGCCCGGCGCGCCTCTGTCGTCAGAAATGTATGGGGAAAGACGGTCTGATATACGTTTGGCGAGGCGAATTGGGCATCCGTAGAGAGCAAGTGGTGCAGGTGGGTGGTCCCGGTACGCCAGTGCCCCAGAATGAAGAGCGGCGGCGGGATCTCCAGGGGCAGGATTTTCGGGAGATACTCGCTCTCCTCACACCGGAGAGGGGCTGAATTGAACAGGCTATAGAGCGTGATGGAGAGTGCTCGTACTCCATAGCGTGGAGAGACGGCCCACTGGTTTGCCCGCAGCAGCGACAGCCAATCCCGATAGCGGATGCCTGGCAGAATACCCGGCCCCGTCACATTCAGCACGTGTTCACGCCATGTCGCCATGCCGCCTCCAACTACCTGTCGGAACAGAAAAGGATGGCCTCAATATACCCGATGTAACGGCGTGGTTGCCAAACCATCCGGTCGTTGGACTCGTAGAGGGAGTAGAAGATTTTCGAGCATCCGGCGGAGGTAGGAGCGATGGCAACGGAGGAAGAGAAAATCGTACCGCTTTCCCTGCGTCGTGGAGTGTTGCCTCCGCGCTGGCGCTGGTGGATGATGGCGATCCAACCCGGCGGGGTGGCAGTCATTCTATTGGTTCTTGTGTTGATAGGCGGTGTATTCTGGCTCCGGATAGATAGTACACGCCGGATGATAGAGGCGCTGCAGACGCCGGCGCTGCAGGGTCAGGCGCTGGTGGAAGACAAGATGATCCTTCCCAGAAAACATTCCGTCGTTCTTAGCCTCACCTTTGTGGTGGAGAAGCATTCTATTTCTTTTACGACGGAGCAGGGCGACAAATGGCAACGGACGCAGGTGGGAGATACCGTGGCGGTCACCTACCACATCGGTAAATACGACAACTACTACATCGAAGACTGGCAGCCGGTGGTCCGCAAGGAGAAGGTCTCTCTACATCCGTAATCTTTATTCGGCGGATGGGGGAGGCGCATGAAATTGGCCCCGCAGGCTCTCATCTACCCGGCGCGGCCTGCCGGTGCGCGCATCCACTGCGACCCAGACACTCCGGGTCCGCGCCAGAAGCTGATTGTCTGTGATACGCCATATCTCGACATAGCGGTCGAACTTGGCCCCGCTCGCCTCCCCGACGTGCGTGCGTGCGACCAGGGTATCGCCCAGGAGGGCCGGGCGGAGGTAGTCAATCTCGTGTCGTACTACCACCCAGGCATAGTCGGCTCTCTGCTGTTCGGTGACAACGGAATACCAGTGCGCGGTTGCTGCCTCCTGAACCCAGCGCAGATAGACGATGTTGTTGACGTGGCCCATCCCGTCAATATCCGCCTCGGCAATTTGGAGCGGCAATTCGAATACCATAGGCGTTGTCTCTGAGGCTTTGTCCATCGTCATCCTTTCTCGCACGTCCCATTAGATGCGGTTAGGTTCCCTCTATTATAGCGTATATAGCGTATTCAGAAGAGTAGAGAGGAGGCGAGCGGATGCCGCGCCTGACCGAAAGAGATCACATACGCTCTCTCCTACACACCGACCACCTCTGGGCCGCCTATGCGCTCGGCGACCTGGCTCCAGGTTTTTATGAGCATACCGCATGGTATCACCTTCCCGAAGATCCCAGTGCGCTGGCGCTGACGCTGAACCTCTTTGAACTCCCCGTCCTGTTCCTGATGGGCTTGCCCGTTTCCGCCCGCCTGCTGCTGGACGAGATCGGGACGCTGCGGCGCGTCTTCTTTCTGGTGCGCCCGGAGATTCTGCCCGTATTTTTGGAGCGTTACCGGATCGAGAAGCGAGAGACCATGTGGCGGATGCGATTGGAAGCTGCGGATTTCCACTATACTCCGCCCACCGATGTCGAACGGCTCGGTCCGGCAGATTTAGGGGCGCTGCAGGCCCTGTTTGCGGATGGAGAGGTTGTTGGGGAAGCGCCCGACTTCTTCGCTCCCGCCATGCTGGAGAAGGGGGTCTACTTCGGCGTTCGGGAGGGGGAGGCGCTTATTGCCGCTGCCGGCACGCACCTGTTGGAGCCGTCCGAGGGCGTGGGAGCCATCGGCAATGTCTATACGCGGCGTGACCGGCGGGGGAGGGGGCTGGCGACGCAGGTAACGGGGGCGGTTGCGGCGGAACTGGTGCGCAGGCAACTCCCCACCATCGTTCTCAATGTGAACAGGGAGAACCTGGCGGCGAGGCGAGTGTACGAGCGCCTGGGGTTTCAGCCCTATTGCCTCTATGAGGAGGGCGTGGCAATAGGTGGGTCGGCAACCGCTTGAAAAAAGCAAAGTGGCGTTCATGGCGCAGTCGGCACTTCCGTAGGTGGCAGCAGATCGGAGACGCGTGTTTTCGTTTCCGGGCGACTCAGGGTGGCAGCCTCCTCGCCTTCCGGGTAGAGCCGAATGTCGGCATAGCCATCCTGTCCCGGTTGGCGATGCACGATCAGATGGCGGCCCTGGATGTCCAGAACCCAGTATTCGGGGATGTCCGCTCTAGCATAAAGGAGCGCCTTCTCGCCCAGATCGTAGGCCAGCGTGCTGTCGGAAACCTCGCCGACCAACAGCAGATCGTCCGGGCCAGGGAAGCGCGCGGCATAGGCCGCATCCGGCTCCCTTGTCACCGAAGCATCTGGAATCGGATTGTTGCGCACTGGATCGGTTTTCGATGTCTGTATAGCGGATTGATAGCAGGCGCGCTCCGCACCGAAAACACGCATCAAAAAGTGAAACAGCATGCGTACACAGAATCGGTGCGGTGGGTTATCCGACATTTCGATGATCTCTCCGTCAATGACCTCGTAGCGGCGCTCCGAGTCGAGAAACCCGCTTTGCTGCAAAGCCTCCACCGCCTCGCGCGTCCAGCGCACACGACCAGGAGGGGTAGAAGGCGTCGGTTCCAGTATTTGTGTCATCATGTCTGCCCTTTGTGGGTATTACTGAGAGAATTATAGCACAATGGTAATCACCGAGGATCCATCACTCCCACCTGTTGGCACATATCCCGTAAGGGGCAGGTGGAGCAGCGGGGACGATTGCCGGTGCAGATATGTTTGCCAAAGGGAACCAGCAACCGGTTGATCTCGACCCAGTAGCCGCGCGGCAGGCGCTCCTTCAGGGCCTCCAGGGTCTTCTCCGGCTCGGAAGACTGAACGTAGCCCCAGCGATTGGTGACGCGATGTACATGGATATCTACGCCGATAAACGGCTGACCGCACGCGATGCCCAGCGTCAATCCCGCGCACTTTGGGCCGACCCCGGCAAAGGAGAGGACCACGCTCTCCTCGCAGGGTAGAACGCCTTCGTACTCCTCCACCAGGCGCTGGGATAGGGCGTGGATCTGTCGCGCCTTGGCCTCATGGAAAGTGCATGTCTGGATCTCTCGGTCCAGCTCTTCCGGCGACAGGCGGATCATCTCCGCAGGCGTGCGGGCGCGCTGGAACAGCCGCCGGGCGAGGGGGATCATCACCTCGTCCAGCGTGCGGATAGAGAGGATGCAGGCGACCAGGATCTCAAAGGGCGTTCCGTAGCCCTCCGCCTGCAGGACGAACAGACCGGCCTGGGGAAACGGCTGCACGGCTTCGCGCAGGCGCTCGATGGCGATGTCAATGTCAAAAGGCTGTTTATCCATAGATGGGGGTTCGATCACGTAAGTTGGGTGCGCCTGGAGTATTCTCTGTCCTCTACGCACCAGGCTGGAAAATATACGTCATCTTGGAAAAAAAGGAGCACGATTAGACAAAAGACGGCGCCTGCTGCGTCTAGGAAGTGAAAGCGGCGCAGAATCGTGGGACCGATGTTCGGAGGCGAAACTTCCGAACGGAAAGGCGATCCGGGCGCGGCAGCCTGGAACCAGGCCGCGGGCAAGAGCCGCTATCTCACTCTCTTCAGGGCATCAGGATGAAAGAAGCTGTGTGGATCGAGAAAAGTCAAGAG
>DATGIG010000468.1:0-2852 GCA_035295825.1 Chthonomonadaceae bacterium
CAGCACCGGTATCTTGAGCTTGAATGCATCATAGCTGTTCCGGAAACTGGGGATATTGAACCAGAAGAGACGGAAGAAGACCACCAGCACCAGAATGGGGATCAGGATCATCAGGCCGAAGCCGACCGTGTCCGCAAGATAACCGGGGTGGCCGGGCATCTTGTCCGGAGCGATCAGCTCGACAATGGCAGGTTGCCCCTCGAAGATGCCGGGGCGTCCCATCAGCATCAACAGCACGAAGAGGACGATTTTGGGATAGAGCGTTTCGCGGTTGATGAGGCGTCGGATCTCGATCTCATGCTCCACATAGTCGCCGATCTGGCGAAATACCTGATCCATCATTCCGCCCTGCTCCGACGCACGCACCATCTCGAGATGCAGCGGCGGGAAGATCCACGGATAGGCGGCCAGCACATCGGAGAAGCGCCCTCCGGCCTGTACCTGGCGTGCGCCGTTACGCGCAACCTCCTTCAGTCGGGCGTTCTTGGTGTTCGCCTCCAGAGCGACCAGGCTCTGATAGAGCGGCAAACCCGCTCCGAGCATCGTGGCGAACTGGCGATAGAAGGGGGCCAGATCCTTCAGCACCACACCGGAGAAGATCGGGAAGATCATCACCTCCTGGAAGCGCTGGAAGAGGGAGACTTCCCGCCGGGAGTTCGCACCGAACGGGATGTTCTCCAACCCGCGTACCAGTTGAGGTCTGGAGGGCGCTCCGGGGCCGGGGCGCTCCGGAATGCTGCCCATCGCCGCCATGGACTGCGTCGCGCCCAGCCCTGCCGCTGCCATCTGCGTGGTCGGCTGTGCCGCCGGGGAGGGTGCTGGTGGATCCGGCAGCGGACCGCCCCGCTCCCAGGGCTCCAGGCGAGCAAAGCGCGCGGTGGTCTCGGTCTTGGCGTCGGGGACGGGCATCTGGTAGTTGGCAAGCGCGGGTTCGGCTTCTGCGGCGATCTGCTGGGTCGGCTCCAGCGGGGTCGAGGGCGCAAAGAGATCTACCGCCGCCTCGGGCATCTCCGTCACGGGCTGGGTCAGGTCCACCGGCTTCCGCCGATATGAGCCCGCCGCCACGGGAGGCGCGGCAACGGGAGCCGCCGGGATCGGAACCGGAGGAGGAGGCGTGACGACGGCATCGGCAAGCGCCTGGACGCTGACCGGGGTGTAGCCCATCTGCTGTATCTGGCGGGTCGCGCTGCTCATGTCGGGGGCGGCGACATTGCCGTCCACCGCATTTCCCATCCGATCCGTCGCGCGGAACGCATATTGCGGCATAATTCGACGCTCACCTTCTCAAAAACCGAAGACTTCCACTTCAGTCTGTCCATCCATCGGTAAAATGGATCTGCAAATATCCATAAGAGTACGTCAGCCAGATCATCGCGCCCCCTCCCAGGATGAGCATGGCGATAACCCCCATGCGTATGATCATCATGCGGGATCGGCTCCGCGCTTCCTGAACGCGTTCGTCATAGGCATCCGCAGCGCGATCCAGCGATTCGATCATCTCGCCGGAATGCTGCCCCGTCACGATCAACTGCTCCACATTGTCCGCGAACAACCCGGTCGCCGTAAACGCATCCGAAAAGGATGCGCCTTTCTGCATCATTTCGTAGGATGTCGCCAACTTATCGCGAATAACCACATTGCTGGCTGTGTTCATTGCTCCTTCCCATGCGTGGATCGGCGCGACCCCCGCATGGTAGAGTTTGCGTAGCATCTTGACAAAATTGAAGAGCGCGACCTGCCGCTGCAGATCGCCGAAGGGGGGGATACGCAGCGCCCAGGAATCGCGAAAGTAGCGCAGGTGCGGCAATTGCAGGTGTCGGCTGCCCCAGCGGATCCCGAGATAGATGGCTCCGAAAATCGCCAGAACGACCGCCTCCTGCTTCATATAGAGCGAGAGGAACCCTCCTACGGTGAAATTATCTTTCACGGCGAACAGGCTCGGTATCAGCGGGATGACCAGCGCCAGCATCAGGAAGGACTGTGTTGCCATCAACTTGGGAAGCCAGGAGCCCCGGTAGAGGGATACGTTCTGCTCGTAATTCTGAGCAATTTCAGCCAGGGAGATCTCCAAAAAGCCGCCCATTTCGCCTGCCCGCACCATGCCTACTATATGATCGGGGAAGATGCGCGGATAGAGCGCCATTACATCTGAGACCCGCCTGCCCGCATGGGCGGCTTCGGCCATCTCTCTGGCGACTTTCGAGAGGTTGGCATTCTTGGTGCGCGGGCCTAGGTTCTCGAGGGCCGTATAAATCGTCATACCGCTCTTCACGAGCGAGGCGAGCTGCTGGAAGAATAGCATCAATTCTCGGTTCGAGACACCGGCGAGCTTCGAGGCGTTGGGGTTGGAGGCTCCCAATGCCGCGTTTCGCTGCTGCGTTTTGTTCACGCTCCCCACGCCAAGCCGCGCGGCATTCCCTGCCAGTGTAATGCCTCCGGATCTTGCTGCGCCTCCGGTCTGCATCGCGACCTGTGCGCCACCCAGGGCGTG
The DNA here is from genome assembly GCA_035295825.1 of Chthonomonadaceae bacterium. Lineage (GTDB taxonomy): Bacteria > Armatimonadota > Chthonomonadetes > Chthonomonadales > Chthonomonadaceae > DATGIG01. The sequence continues at coordinate 2,492 of DATGIG010000468.1, forward strand.
CATCCCCGTATAGTTTTGCGCGGCGGGATAGGCGTTTGTGCCCACGCCTCCGCTCATCGCCGGCACGGGAGGCGTTCCCATCACTCCGGCAACCGCTGCCGAACGATCCGGCGCTTTCGAGTGCCCGGTTGCGAGCGAAGGCTCTTCCGGTTCTTCATGCACTACCGGAGGCGGGATGGAGACGGCGCCGGGATTCGGGGCGAGGGAGCGGGGGCGATACCCCATGAGCATCAGGTTCCGTTTCGCCTCCTGCTCGCTCTCCGCGTCTATTTTGCCCACGACCGTATTGCCGGTCGCGTCTGTCGCTTCATAAAAGAAATTCATCGGAGCGGTTTCGCCTCCTCAAAGCGTGTGATGCGCT
>DATGIG010000469.1:0-2543 GCA_035295825.1 Chthonomonadaceae bacterium
CCCCGGCGGTATGGGCGGCATGTACTGATCTCCCGGCCGCCTGGAGTCTTGTTCGAGGACCGAAGCGCACTGCTTCGGTCCTTACTTTTTGCCTCCCCGCTTTTTCGCAGGGGCTTGACTTTTCTTTCGCTCGCCTCTATAATGCCACCGAGTACGCTGCTCGCCTGGATTCTCTTGTTGCTTTCCTCCATCATGATCTGAGAAGCGCCCTGGGTAGAGACTATGGAAGTCATCTGGCGGATTGAGCTCCTCGGCGGCCTGAAAGCCGGTCGGAGCGGGCAGGAGATCGAACGTTTCCGGACGCAAAAGGCCGGAGGGCTTCTGGCCCTGCTCGCCTATCATCCGAATCAGACCCACTGCCGCGAAACGCTGATCGAGCAACTATGGCCCAACACAGATGTCTCCAGGGGGCGTCATCTTCTCAGCCAGGCGCTCAACACCCTGCGTCATCGCCTCGAACCGCCCGGCATCCCCGCAGGCTGCATCCTCATTGCCGACATACCCACGTCCGGTTGAATCCGGGAGCGTTTACGACGGACGTAGCAGAATTCTCGGCCGCTCTGCAGCCTGCCCACCAGGCGACCGATCCCTCGGAACGAATACAATTTTTACAGCAGGCGATCGCCCTCTATGGCGGGGAGCTGCTTCCCGGCTTCTATGAAGAGTGGGTGCTCCTCGAACGAGAACGATGGCGAATGGCTTTCGGCTCCGCGTTGAGGCAATGCTCGGCGGAACTGCAGCAAAAGGGCGAATGGGAGGGTGCGCTGGATTACGCATTGCGCGCCGTCGCTGCCGATCAGGAGGATTTAGAAGCGCAGGAAGACCTGATCCGACTTTATGCAGTTCTGGGCCGCAATCCCGAAGCGGCCCGCAGGTATCGGCTGCTGAAAGACCGGCTCAAGCATACCGGCCAGGAGCCTCCCGAATCGCTGCGGGCGCTGATGCAGGGATTAGCTACGGGCAAACCCGTGAAGACGCCCAGAAGCGTTCTCGCCTCACTCCCTTCCCATCTTCCCGTGCAGCCATCTGCTTCTGCTGCAGCACTTCCGGCCGAGCCGGCCACACCTCATTTTCACGCGCCTACGCTGCCGGTGATGCTGACAGCGTTCTTCGGGCGGGAGCAAGAGATCGCCCAACTCATCGCTTTGATGTCCGCGAATCTTCCCGATCAATCGCCGAAATCGGATCGCACGAGCCTTCAACCCATGACGGCAGGCTCTCGCCATCGGCTCATCACTCTGACCGGCACCGGTGGCGTTGGCAAAACGCGCCTGGCGGTAGAGACAGCCCGGCATCTGGTGGATGCGCCGGCATGCGCCGTTACCTTTGTCTCTCTTGCCGGCGTTTCGGATGGCGCCCGGCGTTTCGGATGGCGCCCGGCTCTTCAATCTCATTTTGGATGCCTTGAAACAGCCGTGTTCCACGGCGTCCTCTCTGGACCAGATCGTCGCGGCAATGGCCGGCCGACCGTGGCTGCTCTTACTGGACAATGCCGATCATCTTCCTGGCGAATCTATCCTCCCCTTGCTGGAGCGACTTCCGAACCTTGTCTGTCTGGTCACGTCACGGCAACTGCTAGAAATAGACGGTGAATGCGCCTTTCCTGTCGCTCCTCTGCCGGCGCCCACCGGAGCGTTGACTCCGGAGCAGTTGATGGAGTTTGCCTGCGCCCGGATGTTCGTAGACCGCGCGCAGGCGGTTGCGCCGGATTTCCAGATCACTTCACGTACTTCTGGTGCTATCTCGGCGATATGCCGGCAGTTGGAAGGTCTTCCCCTGGCTATCGAGCTGGCGGCAGCAAAGATTTCACTCTGCAGCCCCACGCAAATGCGCGCCCAACTGGAACGGCGGCTGGAGTTTCTGGTAGGGCGAAAAAGAAACCAGACGGAGCGCCATCACAGCCTGCAGGCGACCATCGCGTGGAGCTACGAGCGACTATCGGCGGAGCAACAGCGTTACTTTGCGCGCCTGTCGGTCTTTCGCGGCGGCTGGACACTGGAAGCAGCCAATGAGATTTGCGATTTCTGGTCGGCAGCCACCGATTCAGATTCGTTCCGAGGGAAGAATCTGATGGATCAACTCCTGCATCGCTCGCTGCTGATGGTCGAGCCGCAGGGCGAGATAATGCGTTTCCGGATGCTGGAGACAGTACATGAGTTCGCAGCGGAGCAGTTGTCTGAGTCTGAACGGGAAGAGGTGTCGCGCCGACACGCGAAATATTTCCTCCAACTTGCCGAAGAAGCCTGGCCCTACTTGCGCGGCACGGATCGTCTGCCCTGGCTTGATCGGCTGGAGGTGGAGCAGGAGAATTTCACTGCGGCGTTGGAATGGGGCGGCGCGAACGAGACCGGTCTGCTCCTTGCCGGCGCCCTGTGGCCTTTCTGGATGTGGCGCGGGCGTTACTGGGAGGGCTGCCATAGGTTAGAGCGTGCGGTATCTCAAAATCCGGAGGCGGGCCCGGCGGCACTGGCAAAGGCTTTGCACGGTATAGGTGTTCTTGCCCGATACCAGGGAGACTTGAGTACGGCCCGCCAGGCTCTGGT
>DATGIG010000470.1:0-6155 GCA_035295825.1 Chthonomonadaceae bacterium
ACAGCTTCTGATAGTCCGTCGTCTCCACGCTCTGTTTCCAGTGATAGCCGGAGTACGGGTCGTCGAAATCGCCCTCCGTATCTCCGCCGGAGAGCGTATCGGAGTGTACCTGCGTATCGTTGAGCTGCTGCTGCGCCAGCAGCGTCGCGTTCTGGATCTCCTGGGCGTAGCCCGAAGCCCGCGTCGCCATGGAGAGAGCGGTCATCGCCCCCACAACGCCGATTGTCAGTATGAGTGTGGCGACAATCATCTCCATCAGGGTAAATCCACGGGAGGCGCGTCTCATAGTGAATTCGGCTCCTCTTCCAGGGTCATGTGCCCCGTTGCAGCCCAGAGACGGAGTTGTGCGGAGTAGTGCATTTCCCGATCCTCCAGGAGGACCGTACCGCCTTCCACCGTGCCGTCGCTACGGTAGTGAAACACCGACTGAGACGACCCTCCGCTGCCGTTGCCATTGGGGTCCGCCATGGGAGAGACCTGATAACGCTGGTCTAACTGCACCTTTTGGGACGGAATGGCGCTGGCAGTTTGCGTGGGGTCCGTATTGGTGTCGGTCGTCAACTGTGCGGGTTGATCGGTGATCGCAGGAGGGGGCGTGACATCGGCGATAAACGTTCCGGTCGAGGGGTCGTAAGTCACCGTTGTGGTCGTTCCCAATGTAACGGCCTGCTCTCGTGCGTAGTCGAATATATCCTGAATGTCACGTAGCTGCTTCTTAAACTCCGTACTGCGCCGGAAGTTGGCGTAGGCAGGCAAGATCACGGAGGCCATGACCGCAATAAACAGGATCACGACCAGAAGTTCGATCAGCGTAAAAGCGCGTCGTTTTGACCGTATCATCTCCCTCTCTCCTCAATCGTCAGGAAATAGGGGTTCCCGACGCGCTTCCGCTCACCGTTTAATTTCCACCGACCAGAGCGCCGTTTACAAACTGGTGCTTGCCATCCGGCCCGTTGGAGATGATATCGTAGTCGTGGCCGTTGGAGCCGGGGACGACATACTGATAGGGCTGATCCCAGGGATCCATGGGCACTTTGTCCATATTATCCAGGTAGGAGCCCTTCCAGCCTTTGACGCCGGGATCGTGGATCAACGCATCCAGAGTCTGCGGGAAGTCTTCGCAATCGGTCTTGTAGAGGCCGATGGCGGTCTTCAAAGACTGAAAGTCCGACGAGACCTTGGCCTGCTTGGCCTCTTCGGTGCGTCCGAAGAAGCGCGGTACGACGATGGCCGCCAGGATCGCCAGAATGACGATGACGACAATCAATTCGATGAGGGTAAAGCCGCTTCGCGCGCGGCGGCGCAGAGTGATCTGCGGTAACATAGTAAACTCCTTTTTTTGCTCTTATTTGACCATCGAGCTAATCTGAAAGATGGGCAGCAGGATCGAAAGCACGACGAACCCGATAAAGACGCCCATAAAGAGAACGACAAGCGGCTCGACCAGACTGGTAAGCCGACGCATGGCACTATCTACTTCGAAGTCGAGGGTCTCCGCAGTACGCACCAACATGTTGGGAAGGCGCCCCGTCTCTTCGCCGACTGCCGTCATGTGGGTCACGACCGGTAGGAAAGCGCCGGTGTTCCCCATGGCTTCATGCAGCGTTTCGCCCTGTCGGACGCCGCCGCGTGCAGTGAGCAGGGCCTCGGTCGCCACGACGTTGCCCAGAGCGGAAGCGGCGATATCCATCGCCTCCAGGATGGGGACGCCGCCGCCGAGCAGCGTTCCCAGGGTCCGGACCAACCGGGCCGAGACGATTTTGCGGGCCAGCGTCCCGAAGAGCGGCAGCTTGAGGCGCAGGGTATCGAACGTGTGCCGCCCGGCAGAGGTATTGACCCAGGAGCGAAAGCCCAGGATGGCGCCCACGATCACCAGGATAATGGCCCACCAGAACTTGGCAATGAAGCTGGAGAGCCCCAGCAGCATGATGGTCGGCGTGGGCAGGTTGGCGCCCATGTCGCGAAAGATGGGCGTCAGCTTGGGAATGGCGAAGGTGAGCAGAAAGACCACCGCGCTCAGGGCGACGCTGATCAGCACCATAGGATAGGTGAGCGCGGCCATGACCTGGCTGCGGCGCATATGCTCCTTCTCCAGGAAGTCCGCCAGCCGCTCCATAACGCTCGCCAGTTTACCGGAGACCTCTCCGGCACGCACCATATTCGAATAGAGGGTGGGAAATTCGCGGGGATACTTCGACAGCGCTTCGGAGAGCGGCTGTCCGGCGCGGATCTCGCCCTGCATCTTTTTCAGCATCTCCTGCAGCGCGGGCTGGTCCGTCTGGTCGATCAGGACGGAGAAGGCGCGGTCCATCGGCAATCCCGCATCGAGCAGGTCGGCCATTTCCCGTGTGAAGAGCAGGATCTGTACCCTTCCGACGCGCTTCCCCCCGCCGATCTGGAGGGTCGCCAGGTTGCGCAGCCCGCCTGCCGGCGCCGCAGGCGCGGCGCTGCCGTTGCGCCCGTTTTTCGCCTCCGGTGCAGCACTCCCTTTGCCCGTACCGATCTTGACGGGAAACACGCCCAGCGCGCGCACCTTGAGCGCGGCGTCGCCGGTATCGCGCGCCGTGATCGTCCCGGTTGTCTTCTGGCCCGATCTATCGAGCGCTTCGTAGGTAAAATCAGGCATCGAAGTCCTCACGCTGGCAGACGCGCAGCACCTCTTGAATGGTGGTATCGCCCTGCAATACTTTATCGCGCCCATCCATCAGCATGGAGACCATGTTCTGGTTCTTCTGCGCATACTGCTTGATGACGCTGGCCGACGCGCGCTCGATGATCATACGGCGCACCGCTTCATCCACGACTAGCATCTCATAGATGCCGCTCCGTCCCCGGAAGCCGACCCCGCGACACTCCGGGCAGCCCTTGGCGCGCATCAGCGGCTCACGCTTCACCATCTCCGGATCGATCCCGATCTCACGCAGCACCTCCGGCTTCTCCTCATAGGGTTCGCGGCAGTGCGGGCAGTTGATGCGCACCAGACGCTGCGCCCCCACGCCGATGAGCGAGGAGGCGACCAGGAACGGCTCCGCCCCCATGTCCAGCAGGCGGCTTATGGCGCCCGCCGCATCGTTGGTGTGGAGCGTGGAGAAGACCAGGTGACCGGTCAGTGCGGCGTGGATGGAGATCTCCACCGTCTCATGGTCGCGGATTTCACCCACCATGATGATGTCGGGGTCCTGGCGGACGATACTGCGCAGCCCGCCCGCAAAGGTGAGGCCGATATGCGGCTGGACCTGCATCTGGTTGATGCCGTTCAACTGGTACTCCACCGGGTCCTCGACGGTGATGATCTTCTTCTCAACGGAGTAGATCTCTTGCAGCGAGGCGTAGAGGGTGGTCGTCTTACCGGACCCGGTCGGCCCCGTGACCAGGATAATGCCGTGCGGCTCCTGGATCAGGCGGCGGAACTTATGGAAGACGCTCCGCTCCATTCCCAGTTCCGTCAGGCCGAGCATGGCGGTCTGCTTGTCCAGGATGCGCATGACGACGGTTTCGCCATAGACCGTCGGGAGGACGGAGATACGCAGGTCTATCTGACGCCCGCTGCTGCGGATGCGCATACGACCGTCCTGCGGCAACCGGCGCTCTGCGATATTCAGGTCGGACAGGATCTTGATGCGGCTGACAATGGCGGCGTGGTAGCGCTTGGGCGGTGCGTTGACCTCATGGAGGACGCCGTCCACGCGATAGCGGACGCGCAGTTCCCTCTCGAACGGCTCGATGTGGATGTCGGAAGCACGGTCCTGGATGGCCTGGTTGATGATGATGTTCACCATCTGGATGACCAGCTCTTCCTTCGCCATCGCCTGAAGGTCGGCGACATCCAGATTGTCTTCATCCTCGATGCGGGCCTCGGCCTCTTTCACATCCTGGATCATGCGGTACATATAGGACTGTTCCAGGAGGCGTTGGATATCACTGGGGATTGCCAGCATGGGCGCAATATCCAGCCCGGTCAGCAGGCGGAGGTCATCGATGGCGTGGATGTCCAGCGGGTCCGCCATGGCGACGACGAGCTGCCCGTCGTTCCGATGGAGCGGGATGAGATGATAGCGCCGCGCGAACTCGCTCGGCACGATCTCCAGCGCCTCGTTGTCGGGCGGCTCCTGGGCCAGGTCCACAATCGGGCAATCCAACTGTCGAGACAGAACGCGAAGGAGGTTCGGCTCGGTCAGAAAGCGCATGGAGACCAGAATTTCGCCCAGGCGCTTGCTCTTTTCATTGCGGCGCTGTTCGGCGAGAGCCGTCTCCAATTGTTCTGTCGATACAAGGCCCTCTTCGACCAGGAGTGAACCGAGCAGAGTACGTCGTAACTTTAGCACCGTTGTGGTCTCCCCCAAATGCGTCTTACGTGGCTCACGCGAACTTCGCACACAAGCGCAAAAAATGGAATGGATGTTGGTTAGGGTTGAGGACGATCCCGTAGTTCTGTAAGGGAAAGTACTGCGTATGCCGTATTCCCTACCGTCAACCTTCTGATTAATAGACGCTAAGGAACGTCTGCGGTTACGGGACTTTTGCAAACAGGGGTGGAACCTATCGCACGTGGGATTTCGCACCCCGATATTGTACCAGAGATTCAGGACGTTTGTAATGGGAAGATGGTTTCAAATACGGTTGAGGCGGTAGAGCGGGAAGGATGAGGTGGATAATTTTCAGGCCGCGCTCTGGCCGAGGCGATAGGAGAGGATACGCAAACTCTCCCAGCGGGCTTCAGGAATGGAGAGAAATACCCGGACAATGGCCGGGTCGAACTGCCTGCCGCTCTGCCGCATAATCTCCTCGCGTGCGGCGGCGAACGGGAGCGCCGTGCGATACAGACGATCGCTGGTCATGGTGTCGAGCGCATCCGCGAGCGTCAACAGGCGCGCCCCCATGGGGATGGCTTCGCCTCTCAGCCCATCCGGATAGCCGCTGCCATCCCAGGCTTCATGGTGGTGCCGCGTAATCCGTGCGGCCTCTTTCAGCATTTCGACGTGTACGCACATCCGATAGCCGATGATCGGGTGCTTCTGCATCTCCTCCCGCTCGGCGGGGGTCAGTTGCCCCCGCTTCATCAGGATGCGGTCGGGAATGCCGATGTTCCCGATGTCGTGCAGGAGTGCGCCGCGCTCGATGTGGTAGAGCTCTTCGGGCGGAATGCCCATATGATCCGCCAACTCCATGGTATAGGCGGTAACGCGCTCGGAGTGCCCATGCGCCTCGATGTCGCGCGTATTCAGCGTCGTCAGGAGGGCGTCGAGGAGGCTCTCTTGCGAGGCTGCAGCCTCCTGTTTGTGACGTAAGGCGCGCTTACTTTCGACGGCACGTCGGATGAGGTTCCGCTCCACCACAATGGGCAGCTCTCTGCGGGGACAGGGCTTGGTGATGAAATCGCTGGCGCCCAGATGCAGCGCCCTACGCGCCAGCTCCACATTGGCCTGACCGCTCATCAGGATCACCGGCAGCCCCGGCTCCTGTAACTGCACTTCGGCGAGGAGATCCAGCCCGCTTCGATCCGGCAGGTCTATGTCCACCAGCATCAGATCATAAACCATACGGCTCAGACAGGCTTTCGCCTCCGCAGCCGTGAATACGCCGTCTACGACATACCCTTCAGCCCGTAGGATCTCCGTCATGGCAGTTCGATCCTGAAGATCGGCATCCACGACGAGCAGGCGGATCGCCCCCCCCTCCGCAAGAACGATGCTCACTCCTCGTCCCTCAACTCTTGGCTCTGGCGCTCGAAGATGCGGCGCACGCTATCGCTATGTCGCCATACCTGCCCGCCGCCCGCAAGCCGCGCCTGACGGAGGGCGGCAGCGGCGCGCGCGATCAGTTCAGCGGGTTCGGAAGCATCTACCGACATCGTTGCTATCCCGATGCTGAAGTTCAGCGCAGGCTCGCTCTCGCCCCCGGCATGGGCCATCATGGCCTCTCTCAGCCGCTCCGCAATCGGCGCCACCTGCTCCTCGTTCATCAACAGCGCGACAATGAGAAAGGTAGGAATCGAGTCCCGATCCACATCCTTGCATCGCCCGACCACATCGTGCGCACGTGTCTCCTGGCGCAGGTATCGGCCGATGGCCCGTCCGATGAGCGCCGCGCCTTCGGCCCCCAGGAAACGCACCATTTTGCCATCATCGGCTCCGATATTGAGTACGGAGAGATGC
>DATGIG010000471.1:0-14134 GCA_035295825.1 Chthonomonadaceae bacterium
CACGAAATTGAAGCTCCCGCTCAAGATCGTAGGAAACGGCCGTGGCATGAAGATGCTTCAGGCGGCGGCGGGGAGTAATGTGGAGTTTTTGGGGCGCGTGAGTGATGACGCCTTGCCGGGGCTGCTCGCCCGCGCGAAGGGCTACATCATGCCCGGTGAAGAGGACTTTGGGATTGCGCCGGTCGAAGCCAATGCCTGCGGACGGCCCGTCATCGCGTTCGCTGCCGGAGGCGCTCTCGATTCCCAATGCGATGGGGTGACAGGGGTCCTCTTCCCCGAACAGACGGTCGAGAGCCTCTGCGAGGCTGTCTGTGCAGCCGAAAGTCGGGATTGGGACCCCGAGGTAATTCGCGCCCACGCCCTGCAATTCGATACGGCCGTCTTTCAGGAGAAGATGGCGCAGGTGGTGGCGGAAGCGCGCCGAAATACGGTACATTATGGAAAAAACGCTGAACTCCTCCGATAAACCGCATCTCATCATCCGGCCCAGTTCCGGCTGGGCGGCGCTGAACCTGGGTGAGTTGTTTCAATTTCGCGATCTGTTGGTTACGCTGGCTGTCCGGGATATTAAACTCCGCTATCGTCAAACGGCTCTGGGCGTGCTCTGGGTGGTGCTGCAGCCGCTGATCTCCGCAGGGATCCTCTCTTTCGTCTTTGGCAGGGTCGCCAAGCTGGCGGACCCGCAGGATCGAACCCCCTACTTTCTGCTGGTCTACGCGGGGCAATTGGGCTGGACCGCCTTCGCGAGCACCCTCTCCAAGACCAGCACATCGCTGGTCGGCAATGCGCACCTGGTGACCAAGGTCTACTTTCCCCGTCTGGTTCTGCCGCTCTCGACGGTCTTCTCAACGTTGATCGATTTTAGCGTCGGCCTGGGGATGCTGGTCGTGCTGCTATTGGTGTACCGGATACCGCCGGGGATCGGCATTCTGCTCCTGCCGGTGTGGCTGGTGTTGCTGGTTCTGGTAGCCCTGGGTGTCGGGCTCTGCGCGGGCGCGCTCACCGTCCGGTATCGCGATGTGCAGTATATCCTACCGGTCGCCACCCAATTCCTGATGTACGCCAGCCCGGTCGCCTATACGGTCTCGAAAGTCCCGGAAGCGCTCCGCTCCCTCTACTATCTGAACCCGCTCGCCGGGTTGTTGGAGGCGTTCCGCTGGTCGCTCCTCGGGGAGGGGAGCGTGCATTGGGGGTATGTGGGCTATGCGACCCTGTTTGCAATCGTGGTGTTCCTGGTCGGAGTGTACGCGTTCAAACGGATGGAGCGACAGTTCGCCGATGTCATCTGAGGAGATCGGATGGCGGAGAGAGGGTTGGCGGCGATGCCGAAAGTAACGGTAGTCATCCCAAACTACAACTATGCACGCTTTCTGCCGCAGCGGATCGAGAGCGTATTGAACCAGTCTTATCGGGACTTTGAGGTTCTCTACCTCGACGATGCTTCGACGGATGAGAGCGCAAAGAGTTTCGCACGTTATGCCGCCGATCCCCGTATACGGAGTATCCTCAATACGGAGAACTCCGGCGGGCCGTTTCCGCAATGGAACCGGGGCGTTCGGGAGGCGACGACGGAGTATGTCTGGATCGCGGAGGCGGACGATTACGCCGATGAACGGCTGCTGGAGCGTCTGGTCCCAATCCTGGATGCGAACCCGAACGTCGGCATCGTTTACTGTCAGTCACGGTATGTAGATGAGGAGGGTGTTCTGGGAGGCTCTGCGGCATCGCAACAGGACCCCGAGCGCTGGTCTCACGACTTTATTTCCCTAGGGCAGGAGGAGTGTGCCCGCTATCTGCTCTTCGGCTGCACCCTGCCCAATGCCAGCGCGGTTGTCTTCCGTAAGAGCGTTTATGAGGCCACAGGCGGCGCGGACGAGACGATGCAGCTCTGCGGCGATTGGCATCTCTGGGCGAAAATGCTGCTCCGCTCCGATGTCGCGTTTGTCGCCGAGCCCTTGAACTATTTCCGTCAGCATACGCACTCAGTCAGCAAACGGACGCAGACGGCGGTGTTCGTCGCGGAGAAGTACCGTATCGCCCGTATGATCCGCGATAGCGTGTCGCTCCCTGCCGAAAGGCTGGAACGATCCTGCGACGACATGGCTGGCTACTGGATCTACAACGCCTTGAACCCTCCGCGCAGTATCTCGTTACGAGGGAGCCGCGCCATCTATCCGCTGGCGCGGGCGATGGATCGCCAATTGAACCGGCGCCTCGTAGGAAAGATCGTGAAGTACTATCTCTGGCGCATGGGGATCCTGGATCGGCTGCGGGCGACCCGGAACGCGGTGTCTCCTCGCTCCGCCGAAGGATAGCGGATTCGGACGTAGAGGCAGGCCCCTGTGCCTGCCCTCATTCAGGCTGTGCCTGCCCTGGGCAACCACGGAGGGTTGCCCCTACATGGGTACGGAGTTTACGGATGGGTAGATGAAGGAAAGTGGGATGCCTGGCATCAGTGTGATTATTCCCGCATACAACCCCGGACGGTTTCTGGAAGAGACCCTCCAGTCGGTGATCGCGCAGACCTACACCGACTGGGAGTGCGTGGTGGTGGACGACGGCTCGAAGGAGGATCTGTGTTGGGTCGCGACACGGCACCCGCAAATCCGGCTGATCCAGCAGGAGAACCGGGGCCTCTCCATCGCCCGAAATCGAGGTATCCTGGCAACGACCGCCGAATACATCGCGTTCGTAGATGCGGACGACCTCTGGCTGCCGACGAAGCTGGAGCGACAACTGGCGAGGATGGAAGATCCGGCAATAGGGCTGTGCCATGCGCAGTTTGCAGTGATCGATGCCGAGGGGAGGCGCTCGGAAATCGGGTCGCCTGCGCAGTTCTATGCATTCGAAACCTTTCGTGATCTGTTGCGGCATAACTGTGTGGGGGTCAGCTCAGTGCTGTTGAGGCGAGAGGCGCTGGCCGTGTCCGGCCTCTTCGATCCGATGCTCCGCACGGCGCAGGACCACGATATGTGGGTCAAGATCACACGACACTATCAGAGTGCGTTTGTCCCTACGGTGGAGATCCTCTATCGCGTTCACGGCAACAACCTTTCGGGAGATTTTCGGCTGACCTACGAGGAAGTGATGCGTATCTTACGCAAGAACCTGGAATTAGCGACGCGGCAGGGGGATACGACGGCGATTGAGGCGGTACGAGACGGAGTGCGCCGCTACCGTGCCAGCCTGGGCAGTACGGCGTTCGATGCGGCGCGAACCCGCCTGCGCCAGCGGAAGTGGAGGGAGTTCTTCTCAGCCTACTGGTTTGCATTGCAGCGGTATCCCGGCTATGTGGTGAAGTCCACGCTCACCTATCCGTTTCACCGGCGCGGTGGAACCGGACCGGTGCGCTGAGATGCGAGGGGAGCCGCGACAATGTCCGGGATAACACTGGTAACGCCGACCTATGGCCCCGATCTGGAGCGCTTCCTGCTACAGCGCGAGTCGCTTGAGCGCTGCGGCATTACGCTCCCCCATATCGCTGTGGTACAGGATGAGGACCTTCCGCTGTTTCGGAAGATACCCTTTCAGCGGAACCTGACCCTCCTCTCCACCCGCGAGGTCTTGCCGCCGCAGATCGAGCGCCGCCGAGTCGCATACCGTTATCGCCGTCGCCATCCGAAGCGGTGGTTTGTACATAAGCCGCTGCACGGCTGGTACACCCAGCAGTTCGTCAAACTCGCGGTCGCAAACATCGTGCAGACGGAGGGGTACGTCTGCGTAGACGCCGATATCTTCTATTGCGACCGGCTGGTGGAAGCGGACTTTTATGCCGCCGATGGCCGGCTGCATCTCTATGAGACGACCGAGGACCTGGATGTGGAGATGGCGGAGTGGCTGGCGCAGAGTATGCGCTTCCTGGGGATAGAGATGCGGCAGAAACGGCCCGCCAAGTATATCCATGCCCTGCTTCCCATGCATACGGAGGTGGTGCGGGAGATGATAGCCTACATCGAGGACCGACATAAAGGCAACTGGGCAGAGGCGATGGTAGATCATCACGTAACGGAGTACATGACCTATGGGGCGTATGCCCGTTATCTGCATCACCTGAAACGGGTGGTTCCAGCGGAACCTACCAGGTGCCTGTACTACTGGTGGGCGGACCAGATCGCAACGATGCAGACCGACTTTCCGGAGCGGTTGGCGCAAAGTCGGGCGAAAGCCGTGTTGGTGCAGTCGAACCTGGGCCGCGCCGTGCGCGATTATCGTGCTCTTGCCGAATTGGCCTGGAGCCGCGTCGAAACGACGGCGGAAGGCGGCATCCACACCTAGCGGGAAATAAGGGTAAGCGTGCAACAGCCATACACGAAGAACTTTTTTCAAGATCAGCGGCAGCACTCCCTTCAGTCGGCGCGTCAGGTCGTCCCGGTGGTGATGGAGCTGATACAGCCCAGAAGCATCGTGGATGTGGGGTGTGGCGTCGGCGCATGGTTGTCCGCCTTTCAGGAGCAGGGCATCGAGGATATGCTCGGAGTGGATGGAGACTATGTCAACCGGGAACTCTTGATGATCCCGCAGGCTAAGTTTCGCTCCTATGATCTCAAATGTCCGTTTCGGGTTGACCGAGAATTCGATCTCGCCATGTGCCTGGAGGTAGCGGAGCACCTCCCGTGGGAGGCGGCGGAGACCCTGATCGAGAGCTTGACCCTGCTCAGCCCAGTCGTTCTGTTCTCTGCGGCGGTACCGCATCAGGGAGGCGTCTTTCATGTCAATGAGCAGTGGCAGGAGTTCTGGCAAAACCAGTTTGTCGCGCAGGGCTATCGCGCCATAGATTGCATTCGGGGGCGGATCTGGGAGAATACGCACGTGGAGTGGTTCTATGCCCAGAACACGTTTCTCTATGTCCGTGCCGATTGTCTGGAGCGCTATCCCGCCTTGCAGAGTGCGGCGGAGTCGGGAAACCCGATGCCGGCCCGTGTCGTCCATCCCGGTATGTTTTTAGGGCTGGTATACAACTCCGATCCGGAAAACATCCGGGTGGGGGACGCCTGGAAGATACTGCTCACTTCGCTGAAGTGCGCCATTCGCCGGCGTATGGGGCGGAAGGGCACAGGTGGGTCCCGATGAGAGTGCCCATCGTCTATTTCTATCCCGGCTGTCGTTGGGAGATGCCGCCGGGACGGCATCGCCTGATCATGGATGCGATGGCGCAGCACCATCCGGTCATCTTTCTGGAGAGCCCGCAGCACTCCGGGCGCCTCTTGGAGACCAAGCGTCCCCGGATCGAGAAGCGGCACGATAATCTGACCGTCATTCACAATGCATTTGGCTTTCGTTATGCCCGGCTGGGTAAGAAGCTGGGGCGGCTGAGCGCTGCGTTGGATGCGCGCTGGATGCATCGAGAGCTGCGCACCCTCGGGGTCACGGACTATGTGTACTGGCTCTCGGCAAACGCACCGAACGCACTCTGGGGCATGCGGACCGAGCGGCTAGTATTCGACTGCATCGATCCCTGCTTCGAGCCGGAGGGGCAGGAGCAGTTCGACCGGATGGAGGCGGAAGTCGTCCGCCAGGCGAAGGTGGTGTTCTGTACGGCGGAGGCGCTGCATGAGAAGTTGCAGAGGCAGCATCCGCATACTTACCTGGTGCCGAACGCCTGCGCACCCGAAGCCTATCATCCGGACGCGACGCGTCCGCTGTCGATTCCGGAGCCATTGAAGGCGCGCCCCCGGCCCGTTGTCGGTTTTATGGGGACCTTTGACTGGCGTGTGGATACGGCCCTCTTAACGGAGGCGGCGAAGCGCCTGCCCGAATATACGTTCGCCCTGCTGGGGCGGGTCAATCGGGAGCAGGAGGGGGCGGTGCGCGAACTGCGCGGGCTGCCGAACGTCTTGATGCCCGGCAGCGTATCGGAGGCGGAGGGGTTTGCCTATACGGCAGCATTCGATGTGGGACTGATCCCCTTCCTGCCGGGCCCGATAAACGATGCGATCAATCCGGTAAAGATGTACATGTACCTGGTGGCGGGCAAGCCGGTGGTGTCGACCTGGGTGCGGGAGTGCGTGCGCCATGCGCCCTATGTGCGCGCCGCCGAGAACACGGAAGCGTTTGTGGGGGCGATCCGACAGGCAGTTGCTGACAACGACGCAGCGGCGGTGACGGCGCGGATCGCATTCGCGCTGCAGAATACCTGGGATGTGCGGGCGCGAGAAGCCCTCAAGCATCTCAAAGCGAATGGCGTTCTGACAGAGGGGTTGGAGCCGAAGAGAGTGGAGGCGGTTTGATGGGTATTCCAACCAGCGTGGTAGTCATCACGCTCAATCGGCCCGACTATGTGCGGACATGCCTGCAGCGCCTCCAGGCGCAGCAGCCGCGTCCGGATCAGGTCATCGTTGTGGATTCCTCCCAGGATGACCGCACCACCAGGGTGGTTGCGGAGTTTCCCGGCGTGCTCTATCTGCGGAATGAGAACGGCTTTGGGCGGATGACCACCTCACGCAACATCGCCCTGAAGCACTGCACCGGCGCGATCATCGCCTTTGTGGATGACGACGCTTTTGCGCACGCAGGGTGGTTGGCCGCGCTGCTGGCGGCCTATACCGATCCCAAGATCGGCGCTGTCGGCGGGCGCGCCCTGAACAATCAGCCCGGTGAGGAGAAGCAGGGCGTGGACAGGATCGGCAGGCTGATGCCATATGGCGACGTTCAGGGTAACTTTGCCGCCGATCCCGGCGCGATCCTTCCGGTGGATCATATCATGGGCTGCAATATGTCGTTCCGGCGAGAGGTACTGGCGCGCTTGGGAGGCTTTCGGGAGGATTTTCCGGGGATCTCGGGCGTGTGCGAAGATACCGATATGTCGTTGCGCGTCAGGAAAATGGGCTATACCATTCTCTTCAATCCCGCTGCGGTCGTGGATCATGTCGCCGCCCCCCAGGCCATCGGGAAGCGTTTTGATACGCGCTACTCCTATAACGCGCAGCGGAACCGCCTGGTGATGCTCATCAGCAACTACGGCCCGTTCTCCGGTTATGTCTGGCGCTATATCTTCCATAGCCTCTGGCGGGATACACGGAAGTTAGGGCGGATCGTTCGGGGGATCGGTCCGTTTGCCGATGCGTTAGCGCACTGGGGAGCAAATACGCTGGGATCGCTGGTCGGAATGGTGCTGGGAGTACGCCTGTTGATCCGGCATCGGGCCGATCCGGTCCGGCATGACCGGGATGCCCAGGAGATTGCCCGTATCCTGGGTAGGTCGGTAGAGACGTCTCCACTACGCCCCACGCCTATCGATGAGCCGCAGCGCGCGACGTTCTGATCCCGAGGTAACTATGCATATCTGTTTCCTCAATATGCCCATGGAGTACTACTCGCCGATCTCCGGCGGCGCCATATCCACGATCATTATGCAGCACGCGAAGCGGTTCGTTGCGCAGGGGCATCGTGTGACGGTCCTGACGGTCACCAATGAGGACGCGCTCTATCCGGAGGGCGACATTATCCCCATTTATGCCGCACAGAGGGAGCATCTCAATTTAGCCCAGCGCGCCCTCTCGAAGCTCCGCCGCAAGTTCGTCGATTGGGACTATGGCTACTATGAGTATTATCTGAATTCGTTTCTCAAGGCGATGCGAGGGTTGAAGCCCGCGCCGGATGTCGTCCTCTGTTACAACGATCTCGTCTCGCCGAAGTACATCAAGAAACTGTTGCCGAGGGCGAAGGTGTTGGTCAATCTGCAGAATGAGCAGCGCACTACCCAGCGCGACCTGAGCGAGACCATCGCCAGCGTCCACACCTTTGTGGCGTGCAGCAAGCATATACGCAATTGGATGGCGGAGCAGCACGGCATTCCCGACAACAAGCTGGCGGTCATCAATAATGGCATCGACCTGGAGCGGTTCTATCCCCGTGAGAACTATCTGGCGCCAACCACCCCGATCAAAGTGCTGTTCGTAGGGCGCATCGACCGCAATAAGGGGCCGGACATTGCGGCGGATGCGGTTGCCGTGCTGCAAAAGGAGGGGGCAGCCGTCTCGTTCTCCGTTGCGGGCGGCGTCTGGTTCTATAACCACCAGGACGACTGGAAAGATCCCTTTTTCTGTGAATTGCAGGAGAAGATCCAGGCGGTAGCAGGGGAGTATCTGGGGCACGTGACCCGCCCGAATGTGCCTCCGCTCATCCGGCAGCACGATGTGGTCTGTGTGCTCTCGCGCTCACAGGACCCCAATCCGTTGGTCTGCCTGGAAGGGATGGCATCGGGATGTGCGGTCATTGGGGCGACGCGAGGAGGGATTCCGGATGCGTTCGGTGAAGCGGGAATGCTGGTGGATCCGGATGATTTCGAGGCGGTCGTCTGCTGTCTGCGGAAACTGGTCTCCGACCCGGAGACGCTTAGGCTGGAGAAGCAGAGATCCGTGGCACGCGCGCAAAAGGCGACCTGGGAGAACGGGGTCGAGAAGCTGGAAGAGGTGCTGCAGCGTGCCGTTTAGGATCAGAGAATGAAGATTGCGCTCGTCTCCAACTATCTGCCCAGCGGCAGCAAAATCGGCGTCGGCTATGTCGTCCACTACTTCGCCAACGAACTGGTGAAGCGGGGGCACGAGGTCACGGTTTACAGTCAAACGGGAGCCAGTACGGATTCGCTGTACAACGTGGTCCCGGTCCCCTCCGGGCGGCGGTTCCGTACCTTTGGCTTCGCCTGGAGCCTGCGGCATTTCGACTTTGCCGGTTACGACGTGTTGAATGCGCATGGCGACGACTGGTTTCTCTGGGGCCGGAAGCGTCCGCGCCACATCCATACCTTTCATGGCTCCTGTCTAGCGGAGATGTTGAGTATCCGGGGAGCGAAGGAGAAGCTGCGGATGGGGATGCTGGCGCTGTGCGAGTACAACACTTGCCTTCTCACCCGCGAACTGGTAGGGGTGTCGCACAATACCCGGCGCTATATCCCGATGATCCGGCATGTCATTCCCAATGGGGTGGATCTGTCGCAGTTCCATCCGGCGGAAATGCAGTCTCCTGCGCCCTCCCTGCTGTTTGTGGGGACGATGCATGGACGCAAGCGCGGCCAGATGCTGCTGGATCTGTTTCAGCGCGAGGTACGCCCACAGGTACCCAATGCGGAGTTCTGGGCGGTCTGTGAAAATCCCGTTGAAGGGGAGGGCGTACGCTGGTTTGGGCGCGTCCCGCTGGAGGAGCTTTGTGAACTGTACCGGCGGGCCTGGGTCTTCTGCCTGCCCAGCACCTACGAGGGGTTCGGCGTTCCCTATATCGAGGCGATGGCATCGGGAACTCCGGTGGTCGCCTCACCCAACGTGGGTGCGCGGGAGGTGACCCAGGAGGGCCGGGCCGGGATACTCGCGAATGACATCGGATTGGGAGCGGCGCTGGTGAAGGTGCTGACCGATGCCGATCTGCGCCATAACCTGCGGCAGGAGGGGCTGAAGCGGGCGCAGGATTTCTCCTGGGCGCGGGTGTGTGCGCAGTACGAGGCGCTCTATGTGGGCGATCTGGCGCGCCTGAAAGAGTTGGCGGCGCAATGAAAGCGGCGCTCTTTGCCAGTGCGTTTCACCCGCATGTCGGCGGCGTGGAGGAGGTGACCCGCCAACTGGCGCACCGGCAGCGGCTGGCAGGCGACAGTCCGCTCATCGTCACCAACCTCTGGCCGAAGGACCTGCCGGAAGCGGAGGAGTTCGAGGGGCTGCCCATACGCCGGTACAACTTTCGTGTGCCGGAGCGCCACTGGAAGCAGTGGGGCGGTGCCTGGCTCTATGGACCGGGAACGTTGCGCCGCCTCTGTTCGGATCTGAAGACGCATGGAGCCGATCTCATCCATGTCCACTGCGTCAGCTCGAACGCCTACTACGCACTGCGCGCTCGGAAACGTCTGGGCTTGCCGCTGGTGGTTACGCTCCACAGCGAACTGACCATGGACGCCACGGGGCTCTTCCAGCGCTCCGCCTTTGCGCAATCGCTCCTGCGCACGATCCTGGCGGAGGCGGATGCGATCACAGGGGTCTCCGCGAAGACGCTGGCGGATGCGGAAGCCTTCTGGGGCAAGCCGTTCGGAACCAGGGCGAGGGTCATCTACAACGGCGTGCCGTTGGAAGAGTTCGCCGCCTGTGCCACCTATCGGCATGAGAAGCCCTACATCCTTGCGATTGGCAGGCTCGTGACGCAGAAGGGGTTCGATATCCTGCTGCGGGCGTTCGCAGAGGCCGATCTGAGGGATTACGATCTGTTGATCGCGGGAGATGGCGCGGAGCGGGAGGCTCTGGAGGGCCTTGCAGCCTGCCTGGGCCAGGAGCGAAGCGTTCACTTTTTGGGGCGTTCGGATCGCGCCCAAACGCTGGCGCTCTTCAAGGGCTGTGAATATGTCGTCGTGCCTTCGCGCACCGATGAGGGGCTGCCGATGGTCACGATGGAGAGTATCGCCGCCGGGAAGCCTGTAATCGCTTCGCAGGTCGGCGGCATTCCCGAATCGATCTCCGACGGGGTGAATGGGCTGCTGGTACCGAAGGAGGATGTCGCGGCGCTCTCGGAAGCCCTGCAAAAGCTGGCCCACGACACGAAGTTCCGGGAACGATTGGGGAGCGGAGCGAAGGAGAGGGCGGAGGCGTTCGCCTGGTCCGACATCGCCGCCCAGTACGCCGAAGTCTACGCCAAAGTTAGCCAACGCAGGGGTACACAGCCGTGAATTGGAGATACGAGATGAATCCCCGGTCTGCGATTTCCAGGAGCGCCTAACAATATTTGCCTTTTGCGGAAAAAATTGCCTGTCGGCCTTGCAGTTTTGAGAAAAGCAGGTTATAATGACAGGTAAGGGAATACACGAGGTATCCTCCGAACTACTATATCGCAACAAACTTCCCTCTCTCATTGGTCTCGCATATTGCGAGGTATCCATTGCACAACATCATATTGGCCGGCGGTCTCTTTTGGGAGCCGCAAGATTCGCACAAACCCATCTCTTCATCTGGCTGCCTTTGTGGTCAGCTTCGACCTGTTTTTTGCCTGTCGTTGGAAGGGAAACGCTCATGCGCCTGTGTCTGTCTTCGGTCGGTTCCAAGAGCCCTGCGGCTCGTCGTCATGTGGTGTTGCCCGCCCTTCGTGCGTTTCTCCTCGCGCGCTCTGCCTCTCCTTCGCGCTCGCCTCGCTGGCTGCGGATGGTCGCCTTCTTCTTCTCTTTTGTCTTCTTGTGGAGCATGGTCCTGGCAACACCCGTGCAGATACTGGCGCAAGAGCATCTGCCCTCCCGAACCTCCAAAACCCCACAGGTCGCCGCCAAGCCCAAGGATGATCCTTCCTGGCACACCATCAACTACCTGAACCCGCCGAAGTCCGCCAAGCCTTCCCATGCTTCATTCCGCTTCACACCGCCGCTCTCGCTGCTGGATGAGGTCGGACGATTGGCTCGCACTGTGACCGATTCCGAAGCCACCGCCTGGAAGCAGGAGTTGGCAACCCGGCATCTCGCCCCGCAGCGCAACGCCCACCTGCATCTGTGGCTGGGAGAGTATGCCCTCGCTCACGACGAACAGCCCGAGCAGGCATTGTGGCACTTTCGGCGGGTGCAGCAGATCGTCTCCCGAACCGATCCTGCCTTCGGCATCTCCGCCTTCGACCAGGCGCTCACTCTCTTCTACGAGGGATCCTACGGAGAGGCGAAGGAGAGTTTCTATACCCTGCTCACTTCTCAGCACGCCTTGGCCGGAGTGCAGCGGCGTCACATCACGCTCTGGTACGATCATGCCAGGGCATGTGCCGGCTACCATGCCGAACACGCCGCAGCCGGCATCCCCGAACCGCCCCGCCTGGATCCGCTCTGTGGGGCAGCAGCATTGGCTTCGTGCCTGCGGGCGCAGGGACAGCCTTCGGATAAGCCCACCGTGCTGAGCGCAGTGAGGGTTTCTGGAAGAGGTAGCCGAGAGAGCGATTTGGTTGCCGGGGCAGAGAAACTGGGGATGCGCGCCCGCATCGTCTCGACGGACGATGCGGGGTTGATCGCGCTGCCTAAGCCTGTGATCGCCTACGTAGAGCACGACCATTTTATCTCGGTGGTGGATGCAGACAAGGAGGGGGTCTCCTACCTGTGCAGCGACTGCGGAGCCTGGCCGGGAGGCAAGATCCATCTGATCTGGAAGCAGTGGCATAAGCTGGAAGCGACCTCCTATGTCGCCATCTACAAGCCTGAGAGCATTCTGGCGGCCGTGCTGCCCCAACTGACCGACCCCAACCTGCCCGGAGCGATGGGAGTGCACCTGGCTGCCCTCAGGCACTCTTCGGCACTGGTTGAGGAGGCCCAACAGGCGCTCTTGTTGGACCAACTGCGCAGCCATGTGCAGCTTGTCGCCTACCGCAGGCAGAACTCCAACTTCCCCGAACAGAACAATTGCGGCTTTGCTCCCTCGGCCGTGCGCTGTCCGGAGGATATCAGCTCCATCTGCTGCCCCGACGATGATTGCCCCACCTGTAACGGCAATCCCTCAGCAGGCGATCCCGTGAATATGGCGACGGGCGAGGAGTCCTATAAACCCGAGCCAGACATTGTTGTATATAATCCTGTCGGGCCGTCCGTCGCCTGGAGCCGCCGCTATGATAGTCTGAGAGGCAAAGACGATGCGTACCAGTACGACGATTTCGGGATGGGATGGTCCACCAACTTCAATGTCGGCGTCTACGATCCTGCCGTCACCGAGAACTGGATCGTGCCCCAGGGCGACAGCGGCAGCCTTCCGCTCTCTACCCCTCCTCTGTCCCCGCACCCAGGCTATACCTGGGACATCCTCGATCACACGGGCACAACCGTCGCCTCCTCCTCCTCTGCCAATGGATGGGGCGTTGCCTACGACCCCAACCGACGCCATCTGATTGTCACCGCTCCGGGCAGCGCGGCCATCGCCGAGAACTACCTGGTGCGCTATCAGAGCGTCATGTACGGCGGTCCCTACTCCACCTTCTTCGATGTCATCGCCTCGGGATCGGTGGCCCAGAACACCGATCTGCAGAAGAACTTCGCCAATCTCACCTTTGTCACCGTCCCCATCTCCGGCTCGGATGCGCCTGCGACGGGTCTGAGTTGGGACATCCTCTACAATGGGGCGACCATAGCGACCTCAACCAATCCCCAGTTCTGGATGGTTTATTACACCTTTCCCACCTCCACCGATCCGGGCCAGCCAGCCGGCTCAGGAAGATTGCAGGTGGGAGCACCGCTCTCTGCGCCGCTGGGTCCTGGCTATGAAGTGCGCTTCAAGAACGGAGCGAGCTTCTCAGGCACCTTCAAGATCGTGGCCGGCACGCTTCAGCCCACCACAGGAATGAAGTATTTCTATCTGGCAAACGGAGCGCGCTTCGGCTTCACTCCCTCCGGCATTCCCAGTGCCGCTCAACCGAAAGTGACTTGCTCGGTGGGACCAGGAGTGGCGCTTGTGGTGGAGTGGGATTATGATGCCTCCGATGCGTTGGGACACTTCCTCCTCACCCTCGGAGATCGGACCCAGCTCACCACCACCACCACCAGCAACGTGACCCCCCTCGGAGCGGCAGTGCATGAGTTGGCTGCTCTCACCGACCGGGTGGGCAACTCGATCTATTTCCACTACTTCGCCTCCGGCGCCAGCGGGTTCCCGTTGCTGACCTCCATCACCAACAGCGCCAACCAGGTGCTGCTGCTGTTGCTGCGTGCCAACGATGGAACCGGCAACCTGATCTCTGTCACCGATGGTTATGGTCGGACGATCTATTACCATTGCAGCCCCTATGCCACCCAGAATGTGCCCCAGGGTTTTCCCCAGTCGTTCCAGGAGTTGGATCATGTCTCCCAGATCAGCACCGGAGGCAATCCTCCGGATCACTATGTGTTCGGCTACCAGAACATCAACACCGCCGAGGGAGCGGAGAAGGTTCCGTTTCTGAACACGATCACCGTGCCTTCTCCCACCGGGACAGGCACGGCGACGGCACAGATCAACTACTCGTCTCAGACCTGCATGGTTGCCAACCGGGTCGATGCCAACGGGATCATGGACACCTATCGGATCGTGGATGCCAACCACACCCAGAAGGAAGTCTACGATGCGCAGGGGCATCTGGTATGGGCGCAGACGTTCGGTTATGATCCGAACATGTCTGCCAGCACGGTGACGGATGGGAAGTTGGACAACAACGGGCACAACACGACGGTGATCTA
>DATGIG010000472.1:0-5648 GCA_035295825.1 Chthonomonadaceae bacterium
GGGCCACGGCCATCAAGATAGCCAGGATCAGCACGACCACCAACAGCTCGATGAGCGTGAAGGCTTTGCGGGTGCGACGAGTTTGCTTGTTCAGACGACGAGACATTCTAGCGAATCCTTTCTTTTCCGGAGGAACCGGAAGAAGCGGCAGTATTCGGGCGATTCCTCCTCGCGCCTTGTGTCGCGCTGCGACATCTTCTCTAAAATCAGCGAAGCCAGCGCGCCGGCGCCGGCTCCCGTGGGTAGGGGACTGCAGGACGATGGTCTGCCTGGTCGTCTTCGCGCTGGAACAGCGCTCGCTGATGTCAGAAGAGTCTTGCGCGCAAGGCCGTCGAGGGTTACGCTATCTCCTTCGTTCCACAAGGTCCCGCCATTTTCACATTTTTTTTTCACTTCCGGTTGCATACATCTGCCATTGCCTATCAGTATTCTGAAAAAGAATTCGGAAACAGAACGCGTGGAGGGGAGGCAGGGGATAGATGCAGAACAGTTCCCGGCAGAAGGAGAGCGTCCTCGCGCCGCAACCGGCCAGGGAGGACAACCGCCTGATCGAGACGATCCGGCGCGATTGGGCGCTGGAGATGGACGGGGTGCAGATGTATGCCGCCCTGGCCGAGCGCGAGAAGATCCCGGAGCGCCGAACCATCTTCCGCCAGTTGAGCGAACTGGAGCAGAAGCACGCGGAGCAGTGGGCGCAGCGGCTGCGCGAATTGGGAGAGCCGACGCCGACCACGCACAGCGGTAAAGCGCACGCCACGCCCGTGGCCGACACGCCGGGAGGCATGCAGCAGATCATCCTGGCGATCGAGCAAGAGGAGCGCCGGGATGTGGCCAACTACCTGCACCAGATGCGGGAAACGCATGATGAAGAGACCCGGGCGATTCTGAGAGGGGTCATTCTCGACGAATTTGCCCATGCGCATACCCTGAACCGGCTCTACGCCCAGAGCAACCCGCGCTCCGCGCTGGATTACCTGCAGCGGCGGCTGCGCCAGGGGACGGGGAGCTGGATCGGGGATGCGGTCTATGGGGTCAATGACGGCCTGGGAGCCATCTTCGGCATCGTCAGCGGGGTATCCGGAGCGACGCTGGGCAACAGCAAGTTCGTGCTCCTGGCCGGACTGGCGGGCATGATCGCCAGCGCCCTCTCGATGGGCAGCGGCGCCTATCTGGCCGCCAAAAGCGAGCGCGAGATCTACGAGGCGGAGCTGCAACGCGAGCGCGACAGCCTCCAGGAGCATCCGCAGGAGGCCAGAGAGGAGATGGCGGTCTTCTACCAGCTCAAAGGCGTGCCGGAAGACGATGCGGCCAAAATCGCCGACTACCTGGCGGCCAACCCGGACCAGTTCTTGAAGACGATGGCGGCGGAGAAGCTCAATCTGACGGAAGACGCGCTCAGCAATCCGATCACATCCGCCATCACCGGCTCGCTCTCGACTGCCGTCGGGGCGTTCATTCCCGTCGTACCGTTTTTCTTCATGAGCGGCTATCCGGCGGTGATCGCGGCGGCGGCGGTGTCGCTGGTGGCGCATTTCGCCGTGGGCGCGGCCAAGAGCCTGGTGACCGTGCGCTCCTGGTGGGCCAGCGGCCTGGAGATGACCGTGGTCGGCGCGGTGGAAGGCGTGGTCACCTACCTGATCGGCATGGGATTAGGGCGCGTGGGGGGCTGAGGGAGAAGCCCCCGCGTTTCAGTGCAGAATGGCAAACGCGAACAAACTGCACAGCCCGCTGACCGTCAGGATGACGATAAGCCACAGGACCACCGAGCGGGGATCTTTCTCGGAGAGCATATACCCATCGCGAGAGCGCCGCGCGCCAGCCTGGCGGTAAGACGGCGCCGCATATCTCTGGCGGGTAGAGGCGCTCGCCTGGTTCTGATGCGGAAAGGCGTGGAGGGTCTGCTCGCGCGCCAGGGTTTCGGCGAGGCGGCGGGTCTGCGCGCGCTCATGCTCGAGCGCGGCGCGCAGATCCGCGATCTGCGATTCGTAGCGCTCCATCAGGCTGTCGGTCACGCTATCGGTCATGCAAATGGCCGGCAGCGGCTCCGCGGAGATCGTCTGCCCCATGGACGCTTCCTCTGAACACCGGGGTGCCGTCGTCTCTTCTGCAGACGGCGTCGCCTGCCGGGCGGGGTACGTCTGCTCTATGTATCCCTGCCATTCGCTCAGGCGGGATTTCAATCTGGCCGCCATATTTCCATCGGACATTAGAATTCACCTCCCAAACCGGCCGTCGCCCAGGCCGGTTCCAGGCAGCGGGCGGCATGGCGCCCGGCCGAGAACGCGGACATACGCGTGGCGTGCGAATGGATTGTCGCTTCCAGGCGGAAAAGACCATCAAGAGGCCGGGCTAAACGCGCCCTGGTGCGCTTGCGGCGTCACCAATAAAACCACATGCCGCAGGAATGAGCCAGGCGCATCGGCAGAATACTTCGTGGTACGTGCTAAAACGTCGTGGTCGGATACTTGCCTCCCTGCAAGATTCGTGCCAACTGTGCGAATTACGGGCGCCAGGCCGCGATAAGAGCAAAATTCAGTCAAAATTCTGCCCCGTACCGGCCCGGCATTAGGGCGGAGGCAGCCCGTCCGCCGCCTGCGTTAGGGCTGTGCCTCCGTCCAGAGCGCAACCTACAAACCGTAGACGATCACCGTCGCCGATCCGGTCGGCACGTAGGCTTTGCCGTTGACGATCGTCGGAAACTGGAAATGGCCCACCGAGGGCAGCGAGGCGCTCCAGAGGGGAGCTTTGCTCACGTCGGTGGCATCCAGGGCATAGAAGGTGTTGTTGTCGCCCACCGCCCACAAGATGCCGCTGCTGCTGCCGTCAGCGGTAACGGCCAGGGAGCCTCCGCTCGTCAGGCTGCTGCTCTGCTTGTAGATCCCTGCCGGGTTGAACTGCCCCTGCGAGGGGTCGTACTGGAACTGCATGAGCCCCGTGCTGTGCGGCCAGAGATAGACGTACTCTTCCGAGGTGGCGTTCCAGCAGACCGGCGTCTGGCCCACGTTGTCGTTGGACATCAGGTTGTCGAACCGCTGAAGGACCTTATCCGGTCCGCCGGACGTGAAATGGCCCAGATTGGTCGAGTCGAGCAGGAAGGCGGAGCCGAATTTGGTGCCTCCGGTGAAGAGACGGTTTGTGCCGGGAATACCGAGCACACCGGCATTGCCGAAGTCCTCATCGGCGTTGCTGTTGCCCAACTCATCGTATGGGGCGAACCAGTCTATCACTCTCAGATAGGGCGTACTGAGCTTCAGGACGCACATGCCATAGCTCGTTCCCCTGGTGTTGGCGGTAAAGGTCCCGTTGCCGGTCGTGCAGTAGATATAACCATTACTGTCGGCGGCCAGGCCATCTCCGGCCATCCAGACGCCGGCTTCGCCGCCATTCGGGCAGGTGCAAAAGCGGCCAACCCGCGAGAATCGCGAGCCGTTGTATTTGTAGCCCATGATCCAGCCGTGGTAGGGGTAGCTATCGGAGTTGTGGGCGAAGGCGATGTAGACCACGCCGTTGAGAAAGAGCAGGCCAGGCCGGCAGTCGGCATGGTAGGTGGCAAAGCTGACATACCCGTTGACGCTGCCGTCTCCAGTTCCAGGGACCCTGGCGCCGACGAGGACGGGACTGCCGGGCTTTTCGGCGCCGGTGGTGATGTCCAGCGCCCGCAGGCGGGTCTTGCCGGTGTCGGTTGTGTCTTTGGTCAGCACGTACATCGTATTGGTGCTGGGATCAATGACGGGCGTGCAGGTAGTCCATTGTGCTGATGAAGTGAACTGGTGGCGCCACAGCGGGCCGGAGGAAGGATTGTCGGCGTCGAAGGCGTAGGCGCTGCAGGGCGAGTTGTTGGCGTTGTTGGATGTGTAAATGTAGAGGACATTGTGCGCGGCGCCCTGGATGGTCACGTTGGGCACATAGAGAACCTGGCCGTTGACGTTGGCGTCCAGGGAGATGGTATAGAGCTTCTGCAGGCCGCTGACGTTGGCCGGCGTGAGGGTGGTCTCGCTCAGATTGGCGCCGGTGCGGGAGTTGTCGTTGTGCTGGGTCAGCACAGGCGGGGGCCCGGCCAGAGACCGCCCTCCCCACACAAGTATCGCCGCGCCGAACAGGCTCGCCAGCGCCCGAAGCGACGTTCCTCTTTCTTCTCTAGCAGACATCACGGTATGCTCCTTACCTGTGAAGAAAAAGCGCCTGCAACAAACCTTATGAAAACGATCTGTTGCAGGCGCTTAACTGACAAAAATGGGTCGTATAGGACTCGAACCTATGGCCCGCTGATTAAGAGAAAGCTGCCCAGATTTGAGTGTGTTTACGCTCAAAATCGTCTCTGCCGACCTTCCAAAAAGACGGAATCAGTTGCTCAGATTTTTTCCCTCTGAGAAACGTTCGTCTGACTGATAAGCAGAATGGCCCGTTCCGCAGAAGGTGCATTCCGCGTAACGAGCCATTCGCGTTAGCAGGGAGGTTTCTCCCTGCATCTGGTATGAACAGGCAAGCGCGTTGCACCCCGCGACCGCCCTCTAATTTCATACTCCCTAATACGCCGCCGGACCGGAAAACTCCTTCCGGCTTCCTTGCTCTACCTGCCAGACGTGCCCTTATCGAGCAAATCGTTCATGGAGAACAGCGTCTTCCCTCTCTTCCATCTCGATGTACTCTCTGGCAGCCTGCTTGAGCTGATCCCTATCGGCATCCCACCCCACTAACGCGGTCAGCGCCTCCGTCACATCGCAACGACCACCCCGAATCGGCCCGGTCAAAATAGCCTGCCACACCTGGCTTGCGTCCTCCTTCTGCCAGGTATGGAACGTGACGGCATACGGACCTTGCCGGATCGTTTCACTGCTTAACATTGGATTATCCTCCTGCCAATCCAACCTGAACATCGACTTCTGATTCTCTCTGCTCGGCATTGCTGTCGGGCGTCAGCCAGGTCGCTACGTCTCTTTTCGGGGCCTGCCGACCGGCTGCTTCTCCACGCCGGCGATAGGGACCGGCCTAGTCCGTGGCCGGCCCCGTCTGCGGACTTGCTTGGGTCTGCCTCCCTGCGGTCCTACCCCTTCCGTCCGCTGCTGATACGCCGCGACCACCTCCTTGCGAAGGACCCGCCGACCGAAGACCAGCTCGCTCGGTATCCGGTCATCACGGATGGCTTGATAGATCGCCACCTTCGTGACCCCCAGGATCGCCGCCGCCTGGGGAACCGTTAGAAAGTCCTGGACTGCATCCATTGTCTCTTCCCCGCCTCCTCGATTATTCTAGCATAGAACCTATAGTACCGTCAATGAAAAAGAACCCCGAAAACCGGAAATGTTTTCTGATTTTTTCTCCTGAAACATTTCCTAATACTTAGGTTATACGGTAGTATTATGAGTGTAAGGCGAACAAAACTGAATACAGCGGTTTCGGGAATGGCGCAAGCCTCTACCTGCAGCACTGGAACCCAAATCAGGAACGCCCCGAAACGAGCAAGACCCCAAGCCAAGACGCTTTCCGCCTTACCCTACCTAAACAACAAAATGCCGGGTTCGGTGCTGACAACACCTTACCCGGCGGGCGCAGTGGACTTTCGGACCCCTGCTGCGCCCATTGTACCCGAAGAAGGAGACAAGGACAATGGGAACGAGAACCGTTTACCCCGACACCAACTGCCAGTA
>DATGIG010000473.1:0-10052 GCA_035295825.1 Chthonomonadaceae bacterium
CCAACCCGGCAATGGAAAGCACCACGCACGAGATGACTAAACCGTAGAGAGCGAGCCGCAACTGCTCCGGCTTCTCCACGAAGTTGGAGTAGATGATAACGGCCACCACGAAATAGAGGACCATCTGGAGCAGGGAGGGAACGACGGTGTCCGTATGCCAATCCGCAAGTGAGGAGGCCAGACAGATGGTGAGATAGATCGCGACCGGAGCCATGACCGGGCCGATTTTCGCCATTTTCATCTGCGTGATACAGCGAAATACAAAGACCAGCGCCGCGAGGGTTAGGCTGATCTCTCCGACGGAAAAATGGAACGGTCCGAATCCATTGCTCAGATCTTCCTGAAAGGGGGCGAGCGCGAAGGTGATCGCCAGGGCGATATGGGGAAATCGCCAACAGACGGCCACAAAGGTGGTCGCATACGCGATCCCCCAGACCAGGATATTGTCATCCGTGGTCAACGCCGTGATGAACGCGATCATCGCGCCGATCATGATCGTGGCGACGATCAACAGAGCATTGGAATTCAACCGAAAATCGGCAAATCTCATAGGTTTAGCTGCTTCTCAGGTCCAGACGCCAGTGCGTCATCTGTCTTACGAACAACCAGGAGTGGAGCCGGGACTTGGCGGCAGCGACCGCCCTCCTACCGGGAACCAGCATCATCAGCGTCCACAGGATCGCTCGGGCCAGGCAGCCCAGCGCCATCGCGATGCGTAATGAGATCAATCCGGGCAGGCCATGATGCTTCCACTCATAGTAATCCAGGCTATCGAAAAAGTGCCGATTGATGCGCGCCTGCTCCCCGGCGCCGCTGGCCCCGCCGAGATGCGTAACCTGCGCCGTAGGCGTAAAAATCACGCTCCACCCCTTCTCGCGCAGGTTCTTCTGCCAGTCGGTCTCTTCCTGATACATAAAGAAGCGTTCGTCGAAGCCCTGGGTCTGCTCGAAAGCCTCCCGCCGCACCAGCATGCAGGCGCCGATGACCGAGTCCACGTCGCGCTCCCTATCGTGCGGCCATCGGCGATAGTCGCCGAGTGTCGGGTGGTTTTGCATCAATGCGGAGATCCATAGGTTTTCGAGCCAGGCGCGTCCCGGCGAAGGAAAGCGATAACAGGAGGTCTGGAGCGATCCATCCTTATTGAGCAAGCGCGGGCCTACGACCGCCGCATCCGGGTGTGCCTGCGCGCAGGCGATGAGCGCGGCAATGGCGCCCGGTTTTGGGAAGGCATCGCTATTCAGCAGCAGAAAGTAGTCGCCCTGCGCCTGTCGCATGGCACGGTTGTTGGCCGCGCCGAAACCGGCATTGCTCCCATTCTCGATAAGCTTGACCTGTGGAAAAGCCTGCCGAATGGCCTCCACGCTATCGTCCTGGGAGGCGTTATCCACGACCCAGACCTCGGCCTCCAGCGCTCCCAGGTCGGCATAGAGCGTGCGCAGGCAGTCCACCGTCATGTCCCGCGTGTTGTAGCTGACGATAATTACGGAAACCAGCGGGCGCTCACTCGACATGCGATTTCTCCCCCGCTCTCCCGGCGATACAGCCCTCCATCACCTCGAGGATGGTGTCCAGCCGGGCTTCCCAGGAGTGACACCGGGCTTCGTTCCGACGCTCCGCTCGCTTTTCCGGCAATTCTCTGAGAGCGCTCTCCGATGCCCGAACAAAGGCCTCCGCATCCGAAACGATCTGCACCCACTGCGGATAGTCCCGGAACCCAGCGACGTCCGTCGAGAGGATCGGCTTGCCCGCCGCCAGATACTCCCATAACTTGATCGGGTTCAGGCTCTCGGTAAAGGGCGTCACCCGATGCGGCGTGATACAGATATCGAAGGCGCGCATCATCTGCGGCAGCCGCGCATAGGGAACCGGGCCGGTAAAGTGGACCCTCCCTGTCTTCGCCAATCGCTCCCGCCACTCTGCCGAGACATGCATCGGACCGACCAGCGCGATAGAACCGGCGGAGAGCTGCTTTGCAATCTCCTCAACCAGCGGCAAATCCACGCGATCGGGGTGAACCGTCCCGGTATAGCCCAGAACCGGCTTCTCCCATCGCGTCGTCTCTTCGGGCATAGGCCCCGTATCGTCCAGTACACAGCGATAGTGATCGGCATCCACTCCATTCGGAATAAGGTGCAAGTTCTGTGCCAAGTCCCTTTTCAACTCGAAGAGCCGCTGGGAGCAGACGATCACGGCATCGGCGCGTTTGCAGAGTAGCGTATCCTGCTGGGCGATCAGTCGCGCCAGCGCTTCGGACTGCGTGAGGCGGATCCAATCGTCTGTAATATCGTAAATAACCGCCCTCTCTCCCATCTTGCCGACCATGTGGACAGCGGAGTGCGGGTTCAGCCAGAGTACGGGCGACTTCATTCCCAGGTTCGCAGCGACCTTGCGCACATGGGAGCGGAACATCCGGTCGTTCATGGCCCGCCCCGCTCCGAGTGAGTTGGGCAGGACCTTCAGAGGGCGGGTCACGGTGATGTTGGGGTAGCCGGGAACCGTCCAGGTGGCTTCGCCACGCAATTCGCCGAGTTTGAGGCGTCGCAGCCGGTTGGAGACATCGCGCGACAACCCGACGAACAGCAGCTTGCTGTCCGGAAAGCGCCTGGCATACCCAGCGCAGACAAACTGGTTGCGTCGCCAGATGTCATCCCAATCCTCCATGGATACGAAAATCAGGTCGTACACGCTTCCCTCCTGGCAATGCGTGTTTAGATGCCGCGCGGGGTCGGGTACCCGCGCAGATAGCGGTAGCCGTGCAACGGAAGGTAAGAGAGCATCAATGCCGAATGCAGTATTTTTCCCTCTCGGAACGCGCTTTTCGCCCACTGCCACTTCTCGCGCATGCGATAGACATTCCAGGCCTTCCACTCGCCACGTAAGATCCGGCGATGCTCCTCGGTGTTCTCCGCCGCGAAGAATGTCTTATGATAAAGCCGACGCGTCTCCTGCAGGTTCCGAACGTTGTCGTTGGAACCGTTGCGCTCATGGCGGCGGTAGAGCACCAGGATCTTATCCAGGTAGTGGAAGGGCCCGAGGCGGCTCAGCCGAATGCACATATCCCAATCCTGTACCTGGCTGAACGTCGCGTCCCAGGGTCCGACCTGCGTATGGGCCTCGCGACGCGTCAGGATCACGCCCGGCGGATAGATACGTCCGCAAAAGACCAGAGAGGCGAAATCACTGGGGGCATCCGGAGGAAGCGCGACCATCTGCTTGCCATCATAGCCCATGCGCACCCGTTGGTAGGCGGCAAACCCTCCGGGCTCAATCGGCGTCCCCTCTGCATCGATCATATCGGCAAGGCCATGGACGCCGATCACATCGGGTCTTCTCTCCAATTCGGTCCAGAGCGCCTCCAGAGCATCCGGCAGCCAGACATCGTCCTGATCCATGAAGGTTACGTATTTGACCGAGGCGCTCAACTCGGCGAAACCCCGATTACGCGCCGACGAAACCCCACCATTGGGCTTCTGTACCATGCGGATACGGGGATCACGGGCCATATAATCGGCAATGAGCGCCGCCGTGTTGTCCCCGGAGCCATCGTCCACCACCACACACTCCCAATCGGCAACGCTCTGGGCCAGAATGGCATCGAGCGTCGGCGCGAGGAAGCGACACGCATTGTATGCTGGTATGACGATCCCGATGGATGGGTTCATGGCTCTTCCAGGCCGGGTACTGAAAGTACCCGGCTACATGGCCTTCGGCCGAGCGTCCTGCGGACGCAAATACAAATGCGGATTTACTACCGGTCGAGCGCCCGAAGCAGCTTCTGGTACTGGCTGAACCAGGAGAGCGATTCCGCGCGGGCGCGGGAGCGTTTGCCCCACGTTTCGCGGGAAGCCGGATCATCCAGAAGCCCCGCAAGAATCGTCGCCAGAGCGTCGGTATCCGGCGGTTTGAAATAGAGCGCAGCATCGCCCCCGACCTCCGGTATCCCTCCACGCCGGGACGCCACGAGCGGCAGCCCGCAGGCCAGGGATTCCGGTACGGTCGCCGGGCAGGGATCATCCCAGTTCGAGGGGGCGCAGAAGATGTTGGCGTTATGGTAAATCTCGACGATGCGCTTACGATCTACAAAGGGGAGAAACTCCACATGCGCACGGATGGGTTCGGCGAGCTTGCGCAGCTCCTGCTCGTAGTCGCTGAGTGGGGCGTCCGCCGCAAAGTTGGCGCTGCCCACAATGCGGATCTTGAAGCGACGCTTGCCATCCGCGAGTTTTTGTGCGGCCTTGAGCAGGAGGTCCGGGCCTTTCTCCGGCACGACGCGTCCGACGAAGAGCACCACCAGCTCCTCCGGGTTCACCGGGTTCGGGTTGGGCTGAAAGCGCTCGATGTCGGTACCGGTATTGACGACCTTGATCTTGTCCTGCCTGCTGCCGAGGCGGTCGGCGAGCGCGTTCGCCAGAAAATCGCTGACACAAATAATCCGATCAGCCGCGTCCATCGTCGTCCTCAGTTCCCGATTGGAAAAGGTGCGAAACAGCGAGTTATGGGCATAGAGGCAGACCTGCGCTTTGGGTAGACGCTGCTTGAAGCGGCGGATGGCGCCCTGTGCGCTATGGAGAAAGATCGGGGCATCGGTGTTCCTGTCAATCGCGGCAAACGCGGCGGAGTAGATTTGGGAGGAGAAGAACCGCTGCATGCCCAGAAAGCCCAGCCCGGCATCTACCAGTTTCTGCGGTTTGTTGGGCAGGCGATAAAAATCCACCTCGAAGCACTGCCCGACCGGGTAGTCGTGGCGCGTCCCCTTACCGACGATGATGTGGGTTTCGCCTCCACACCGCGCATGGGCGCGGCTCAACTCATAGATCGCGGTCATCACCCCGCTGCCGGTGGCGGGAGAGTAGTGATCTCCCGGCGTCGGTACGTGAATATGCAGATTATTTCCTGCCATTCCCACTCGCTCTCCCCGCCTCTATCAGGTTGCCTCTTCCACATAGATGATCTTACTGCCCTGCAACTCGAAATGAAACGGCATGACCTCCAATTCCGGCAACGCGGCACAAATCGCGGCATGATCTTCCGGATGGGCATAGAGAAGTAAAAACCCTCCTCCTCCCGCGCCCAGGATCTTCCCACCCATCGCCCCATGTTTGCGAGCGATGGAGTACCAGTCATCTATCTTTTGGCTGCTGATGCCGGAGGCCATTTGCCGTTTCAGGAGCCAGGCCCGGTGGAGGATCTCCCCAAACGCTTCCAAATCATCCCCACAGAGCGCCTGTCGCATCGTCGCGGCCAACTGCGTCATTTCACGGAGTGTCTGCCGGCGTGCATGGTCGCTCTCCGTATTGGTCTTCTGCTCGGCAAGAATGGCATCGGCGGAGCGTGTGATCCCCGTATAGAGCATCAGCAGGCGCGTCTGTAATCTGCGCTTCGTCTCCGGCTTACATAAGATCGGATCGACAAAGACGCTGCCATCCGGATTGAACTGAATATACTGAAAGCCGCCGAACGCCGCGATATACTGATCCTGTTTCCCGATGGGTTTGTCACACCGTTCGATCTCGATCTTACACGCCTCGCGCGCCAGGCGCTCCGCTCCGGCAAGGCGCCCCTGATAGGCATAGAGCGCGTTTAGCAGGCCGACCGTATAGGCGCTGGAGGAGCCGAGCCCGGTGCCGTAGGAGTGGACATCGGAGATGGAGGTGATCTCGATGCCCCGGTCAATACCCACGAGATGCAGGCCCTCACGAATCAATTCGTGGCGTAGCTCCGGCACGGTGTCCACGATCTCCGTCACCGAATAACTGGCGCGGATCTTATGGTCGAACTTCCGATTGACGTTGATGTAGATATACTTGCTGATCGCCGTGCTGACGACCGCACCCGGCTCATGCCGATAGTAGGCGGGCAGGTCGCTGCCGCCGCCTACGAAGCTGATCCGGAGCGGTGTACGCGAAATAATCATGCGTCGTAGCCTCGCGGATACTTCTGCCGCCAGCGCCATGCCGTCTCCACAATGGTTGCCAGGTCCGGTATTCGGGGCTGCCAACCCAGATCCTGCCGGATCCGCTCCGCCCCGGCGACCAATACGGCAGGGTCGCCAGGGCGACGGGCGGTAGGCACGACTTGTACTTTCCGCCCCGTCACCTCTTCGACCGTGGCGATCACCTGCTTATTCGTATAACCGGAGCCGTTGCCCAGATTATATGCGGCGGCTCCCACGGTATCGATCCGCTGCAGCGCCAGGATGTGGGCCCGCGCAATGTCGGCCACATGGACATAGTCCCGCACACAGGAGCCATCCGGCGTGGGGTAATCCGTCCCGAAGAGCCGCATGGATTCGCGCTCCCCCAGCGCCGCCTCAAAGACAATTGGTATGAGATGGGTCTCCGGAACATGGAACTCGCCATACCGCTCCGTGGCGCCGCTGGCGTTGAAGTAGCGCAAGGAGATATGGTTCAGGCCGAACGCGACGCGATACCAGGCCATGATCCGCTCGAAAGCCAGTTTCGACTCCCCGTAGGAGTTGACGGGCTCCTTAGGCGCGTCCTCGGGTATCGGCGATACCTTCGGCTGGCCGTACACCGCTGCCGTGGAGGAGAATACGATCCGCTTCACGCCGGCAGCCGACATGGCATCGAGCAGGTTGATCCCTCCCGTCGTGTTGGCGCGAAAGAAGCGTCCGGGATTGCGAATGGATTCATCGATGAGCGCCTCCGCCGCCAGATGCACGACAGCCTCTATCTCTTCCTCCGCCACAAGGCGCTTCAGCCCCTCCGCATCCAGCAGATCAAGTTGTACAAAGGTTGCGTCAGGATGCACGGCGGCCCGATGCCCATGCGCCAGATTGTCCATGGCGACAATCCGATGCCCCTCCTCGATCAGCAGTTCGGTCACCACGCTGCCGATATAGCCTGCCGCACCCGTTACCAGGATCTTCATACGCGCTTACTCTCTAACCGTTCCACGATCCAGTGGGCGGCGGCTTCCAGGTCGGCGACGATAGGCAACGAAGCCATTTCACTCCCCGCCAGCTTCCCCGCCTCCGTAGCGCCCTTCCCCGTCAAGACCAGAATGCCGGTCGCTCCGACAGCCTGTGCCGCCTCCATGTCTGTCGCCGTATCGCCCACAAAAAAGGAGGCTTGCAGGTCTAACTGCAAATCCCGTGCCGCTTGATGCAGCATTCCCGGCGACGGCTTCCGGCACACACATCCCTCTTGCGGATGGTGCGGACAGAAGTAGACAGCATCTATCCTGCCGCCATTGCGCTCGACCTCCGCCAGCATCCGATCATGCACCTCTTCCACAAACTCCCTGGTGATGATGCCACGCCCGACGGCGGATTGATTGGTCACCAGGACAATCGGCAGCCCCGTCGCTTTCAACGTTCGCATTGCGGCGAAGGTACACGGCAGGAACTCGACTTCCGCCCAGTCCTTTACATAGTCCTCACGGTTCTCGATGAGGACCCCATCTCGATCCAGAAAGATAGCTCCTGTCACTCGCTGCTTCCTTCCAATGCCAGCCACTGCCGAAGTTTGGTGGTGGGCCACTCGGCCTGGACCTGTGCGTACTTCTCATGAGAGCCGATGTCGATCAGATAGTTCTCCTCCGGCAATACCCAGCCATAGAGAGGGATGCCCTGTGCCAGCAAGCGGGGAAACAGATCGTGTGAGAAGTCGTAGTAGGTCTCCGCAGGAATGTACTCCAGGATCTCCGGCTCCAGTATCAGGACGCCGGCGTTCGCCAGATCCGAGAAGACGGCATGGGCAGGCGGCTTCTCCACAAACTCCTGGATCCGTCCCCCGACATCCAATCGCACGATACCGCACTCCGTCGGATTGGGCACATGATAGAGGCTGAGCGTTACCCGCGCTCCGGCGGGCTGCGCCTGATGGAACGCGATCAGTGCATTCAGGTCGAGATCGGTGAGGACATCTCCATAGACAAGGACAAACGGCTCATCCAGAAAACGCTCCAGCCGCTTTGCTCCGCCCGCCGTTCCCATTATCTGCTCTTCCAGGGAGTAGACAAGACGGATGTCGAAGCGCGAGCCCTCGCCAAAGTAGGCGTGGATGACCTCCGGTTTGTAACTCAGATTGATGGCTGCCTCCCGGATGCCATAACTTCGCAGCCAGAGCAGGATCCACTCCAGGGTCGGCTTCCCCTGAACCGCAAGCATGGGCTTCGGAGTGGTCAGCGTCAAGGGCCGGAGACGCGTTCCCTCCCCGGCCGCCAGGATCATTGCCTTCATCGCCCTCTTATTTCCGGGTGCGTTCCCGCAGCATGGAGAACACCAGATGCAGCAAAATCATATGCAGGTCTTCGATCTGCTGCATATTGTCGCTGGGAACCACGATACACTCCTTGGCTGTCTGAGCCAGCTTTCCTCCCTGATATCCCGCCAGCCCGAAAGTATGCGCGCCTCTCTCATTCGCGGTTTCGACCGCTCGGATCACATTCGGCGAGTTGCCGCTTCCGCTGATGGCGATCACCAGATCGCCCGGTTCGGCCCAGCACTCCACCTGGGGCGCAAACACATTGGCAAACTCGGTGTCGTTCCCCCAGGCCATCAGGAGCGGTGTGCAGTCCGAGAGGCAGAGCGCCTTGATCGGTCGCCCCGATTCCAGATGGATGCACTTCTGCAGGTCATTGACGATGTGAGAGGCCGTCGCGGAGCTTCCGCCATTGCCCATCAAGAGCACGCGCCGGTCCTTGGCCCAGGCATCCTCCAGCAAGCCGGTAAGCCGCTCGACCTGCGCCTCCGAAACCTGATCGATCAGGCGCTTCACCCCCCCCAGATAATCCGCTGTGTAACTCATTCGTACTTCCTTTATGTGCGGCCAGCCCCAGTAAGGTACCGGCTATCGCCGTATTTGAGAATGCATCCGTTTACTGCTCCGGCTTATAGCCGATCAGCGTGATCTCTTCCGCGAGTTCCGGATGATCCCATGCCTGCCGGTCAATTTCATCGGCACGCTGCTTCAATTCCACGGAGAGCGATGCCGAACTGCCGGGAACGACTCCCTGCTCTATCGCTGCGCTTACGCTGAAAAACCAGTGCGTTACCGGCTTTGCCGGCGGAGAGTAGCACCGAACAAACCCCGTCTGCTCCATCGCTTGCCGTAACGACGCAGCGGTGAACAGAACGAGATGCCTGGGAGGCTCCAATCCCCGCCAGAATTTGCCGAACAGCGTGTGTCCGGCAGCAGCCATGTTGGGCGTAACCATCCATAGCATACCGCCCGGTTTGAGAATCTGATAGCAGATCCGCAGCGTCTTTATCGGATCATACACATGTTCGATGATATGGGACAATGTGACTGCATCGAACGCATCGGCAGGAAACAGCCCCTCTTCGAGCGCCCCCTCTCTCACGGGCACTCCGATGGCTTTCGCTGCGGCAACAGCGGAAGCATCGAAATCCAGCCCCTCCGCCTGCCAACCATAACGTCGGACATGCTGGAGGAAGGCTCCATTCCCACACCCTACGTCCAGAAGCCGCCCTTCACCCATTGGGCAGCGGAGATGCCGGATTCCATGATCCTGCTTGGTCTGTAATTCCGGCAGCAACGGCAACAACAGCGCGCCCAGCGGCCAGGCCGGTTTTACTCGATAACCGTAGCGTGCATTCAGGTATCCGTCCGAGAGGAGCCCCTTCAACCGCTGCTTCCACGACGGTCTTCTCTCTCCTCCGATCTCTGTAATGACCGGAGTATGGGTGTAGTACTGGGTATAGGCAAGGCCGATGGTCGCCGCCGTTGGGCGCGGGTCCAGGTAGCCTGAACCGCATATTTCGCAACGATAGAGCGTAAATCTACCCGGCGCGCAGCCGAAAATCCGATCCTGAAGATCGTCATGCACCCTGCTCCTGCGGCTCTCTCGACAAACGGGACAGGCGCTGACCGCTTCCAATCCACCCTCCGGCCACTCCCCCAGGATCGGCGCAGGCAAGGGTTCAGCCTCGATAGGTTGTGTCTCCATGCGACACCTCATCACCGTCGCGGGGTGAGACCTGAGACGATGCCGCCAGGCAGGCGTCATCGTCTCAGGTCTCACCCCGCAAGGATACGGCATCCTTGCTGAGCGATTTCCCTTCGCCC
>DATGIG010000474.1:0-3514 GCA_035295825.1 Chthonomonadaceae bacterium
GCGACGTGGTCATCATTGATATCGGCTGTACCGCCAACCACTACGCCTCCGATATCACGCGGACCGTGGCTTTCGGGGCACCGACCGATCCCGACGCAGCGACCGTTTATGAGATCGTCTACAAGGCGCACCACACGGCGCGGGAGGCGGCGAAGCCGGGCGTCTCCGGGGAGCAGGTGGATGCGGCGGCGCGTAAAGTCATCGCCGACGCCGGGTACGGGGAGTACTTCATCCATCGCACAGGGCATGGCATCGGCCTCTCCACACATGAGCCGCCCAATATCGTCAGGGGCAACATCGCACCCCTGCAGCCGGGAATGTGCTTCTCCATAGAGCCGGGCATCTATCTGCCCGGTAGGTTCGGCGTCCGCATCGAGAATATCGTCACGATGACCCCCGACGGCGTCCGCTCCCTGAACGCCGAAGTATCGCCTACCCTGCGCATCGTTGGTAATTGAGAGCTATTCCTATGGACCCTGACAGCGTCTTCGATCTTGAATTACCAGCGCCACCGGAAATACCCCCTCTACCGCCTGCCGCGCCGGTCGTTCTGACCGATGCGGAGCGCGCGCGTCTCAATGTGCTGGCGAAGCGCCATGCGCCGCTGCTCGCCCCTATCCATCAATCCCTCGAATCCGGCCTCCCGCTGCCGGAAGAAGCCTTTGACTTCCTCCTATGGCAACTGGAACAGCGCTCCGCATTTCGGCTTCGAGAGCAGATGACGCTCACCTGGCTGCAGGGAGTTCTGCCTCTCAATCCTGCGCAGCGCGCAAAAAGCGTCCGAACGCTGGCCTCCATATTCCACACCCGTAAATGGTCCGACCACTCTGCTCGCATGATGATCTATGTGGGGGTCAGTACTGCCGTCGGCATCATATTGAGCATCCTGAAAGGGGGAGTCAGTTCACAAACCGTTTTCCTGGCGATCTTCGGAAGTATGCTACTCTCTTTGTTCCCTATAGCCCCGCTCATGGCTATCATAGAAGATGCACGCATCAACCGCCTCCGCGCTCAGGCCATGGAGACGCTGGGCAAACTGGGCGTACCGGAGACATCCGGCCTGATTGCCGGGGCCGTCTACGACGCTTCCGGAGGCAAGGAGACGATGGGTATTCAACGGGTTCGCAAGGCGGCAACTGCTGTCCTGCCGCGTGTTCTGGCCGGATTGACCCCGGCGTACTATGGGCGGCTCGAATCCTCCGCGGTGCCGAATTTGTGCACCTTGTTGGGACATCACAATGAGGAGTTGGCGCTGGCGGCGCTGGATGCTTTGGAGAAGGTGGGAGATGGGCGGGCGGTGCTGCCGGTGGAGGGGGCGTTGAAAAAGAGAAGGAGTGAACGCCTCCGCGCGCGGGCCGCGGAGGTATTGCCGATCCTTGTTGCGCGGCGGGAGCGGGAGCAGGCTTCCCAGATGCTGCTTCGGGCCTCCGCTCCGCAGGAGGCCGGGGAAGAGTTGCTCCGCGCCGCAGTCACCACGCCGGATCAGGCCCCTGAGCAGTTGCTGCGCGCGTCCGTTGAGGAGCCTTAAGCGTCGTTCAAAAAGCGCACGATACGGAACTGATCGCTGGGGTTGATCCGGGTAAAGGTGAGCCCTACCGCGCTGCGCCCATCCGGGTGCCGCAACTGATAGGTGAGGGTGGCCTCGATCTTGATCGGTTGCTCCTGGCTGCGAAGGAGCAGATCCGCCATATGCTCCGCCTCCGCAAGGCTCTCGTCGCTTGCTTCGGCGCAATCCTGTCCCTGATTTGCTTCCTGGAGGGTCAACAGGAGCTCCACATGTTTGGCAGCGTCGATCCCCGCATCCATCAGCAGGCGCATCCCGCTCCGGCTGAGATCGGCGCTCGTTCCCGACTGCCAGGCCCCATAACAGCCGCGAGCGTGGATA
This sequence comes from Chthonomonadaceae bacterium, assembly GCA_035295825.1. GTDB lineage: Bacteria > Armatimonadota > Chthonomonadetes > Chthonomonadales > Chthonomonadaceae > DATGIG01. The sequence goes on from DATGIG010000474.1 coordinate 1,886, forward strand.
GTACGAAACAGAACAGGAGCCGTGTAGGCGGTCCGCTTTTCGTGGCGTCGCTCCCGCTGACGGGGCGGAGCGAGAAAGGCCAGGGTCAGTTTGCCCTCCTGTTCAGAGAGCACCCGAGCCGGAGCGCAATAGACCCCATTCTTGGCCAGCATCGTCAGTTCGACCGGCGTCGCCTCGCGCAACAGGCTCCGATCCACCGGGAGCGTCTGCAGCCGGACCATCATATGCTCCTGGTCCATACGCGTCACGATGCCGTATAAGCTGATGCCTTGTTGAATAAATCGCAGTTCTGCAGGTCTCGTCTGGTTCTCCACTCCCGAAATCCTTCCCCTCTGCACCGCATGCTCCTGTGCCGATGCGCAGGTTGTTCTCGCCTTATCCGGCCGGGCAAACACTCCCGCCGCCCCACCGGATGAGAGACCGCGTCGCCCTTCCTGACGCGCCGCGTATCTGAGGCCATTATTGGCCGAGGAGAGCATGGGGAAGAGAGGAGAGGCCGAGAAACAGGAATTCCTGCCGGGGTTTTAGTTCTCCAGATGCAGGAGTTCCTCCACCGAAGCGGTGGCGACGCCGGATTTCCGCACGACGCAGGCCCCCGCCCGATTGGCGATCACGGCGGCTTCATAGGTGTCTGCTCCCGAGATGAGCGCCAGCGTCATGGCGCTGATGGTCGTGTCGCCCGCACCCGCACCGTCCGCAACTTCGACGCTGTGGGCGGGCACATGGCGGTACTGCCCATCGCGCTGCCAGTAAGCCAGCCCCTTTTCACGCTGGGTAATCACCAGGGTCTCCACATCGAGCATGCGGAGCAGCTTATCGCCATAGAGGTGCAGCGAGGGTTCGTCTTCCGGGAGGCGCTCCCGGCCCAACTCCTCCGCTTCGTAGTGATTGAGCGAGAGGACGCGCGCTCCCTTCAGCCAGGGCGCGGAGGTCGGCTTGGGGTTGGTGACGAGGGGTTTGTTCAGATCCTGGGCCAGCCCGCTGATGCGCTGCGCCACTTCCGGTGTCACGACCCCCTTCCGATAGTCGGAGACCAGGATCGCATCCACGCCCGGCAACGCCTCGGCAACGTGGGATACCAGCAGGTCGGCCATGTGCGCGGAGACAGCCTGTGTCTGCTCCCGGTCCACGCGGAGCACCTGCTGGTTCTGGGCGACGATACGGGTCTTGCGCGTCGTCGGGCGGGAGGGATCGGTGAGGATGCCGGAGACGTCGATATTCCACGCTGCCAGTTCCGCGCGGAGCAGCCTCCCGATCTCGTCGTTGCCGACGACACCCACCAACCGCACCTCCGCGCCCAGGGCGTGGAGGTTATTGCCGACATTCGCCGCGCCGCCCGGCTTGAACTCCTCCGCCTCGACCTCGATCACCATGACCGGGCCTTCCTGGGAGATCCGCCGGGCGACGCCGCGCAGATACTCATCCACCATCAGGTCGCCCACGACCAGGACGGAGCGCCCTGTGAAGCGCTGCAAAATCTCCTCGAACCGCCCTCTGCTGATCTCTTGTTGCATCGGTCAGCGGCCCATGCCGTTCGGCGCGCCCGCACCGGGTACGCCTGCGCCGGGAACACCGTTGGGCGCTCCGCCTACCGCCCGCTCATGATAATGCATATTCTGCTGGTTCTTC
>DATGIG010000475.1:0-4840 GCA_035295825.1 Chthonomonadaceae bacterium
CCTCAATGCCATTCTACGCATGGTCCGCGACGCCATCGTCGCGGCAGGAGGATTCGACCGCGCTTGCGTCTTTCTATACGATCCGGCGACCGGGCTGATCCAGGGCGCCTGGTCCACCGACCGGGAGGGGAATTCTAAAGACGCCTCCTCTATTGTATTCTCCGTCGAACGTTCCAGACGCGAACCTCTGGGGCAAGTCATCCGGGGCGAAGTACCCTACAGCCTCGTCGACGACCTGACGCGGAGCTATCAGTTACCCACGGAAGACCCCCTCTATGGGATCCGAGCCCATGCGATCATCCCTCTGCGGGCCGCAGGCGTCGTTCTGGGCACGCTCTCCGTGGACAATCTGTTGAGTGACCGACCGATTACGGAAGCGGATATTGAGGGCCTGCTGCCGTTTGCAGAGCAGGCCGCAGTCGCCATACAGAATGCGCGCCTCTTCGCCGAACTGCGCCAGGCGCAGGACGCCTTGATGCGCTCGGAAAAACTACGGGCAGTCGGCGAGTTGGCCAGCGGGGTCGCGCATAATGTAAATAATATTCTCGCCGCCGTGTTGGGCTATGCGGAGCTGATCCAGGGCGTTGAGGGCGTTCCTGCCGAAGTCGCGCACTATGCCCGCACGATTGAACGCGCCGCGCTCGATGGGGCGGAGATCGTACGCCGGGTCCAGCGGTTCGCTCGCCGTGAGACCGAAATCGGTCAGGCTCCATTCGATGTGGCGGAGGTCACTCAGGAGGCGCTGGATCTGACCCGCCCGGTATGGCAGCATCAGGCGGTCGGGCGTGGCATTCAGATTGAAGTCGTGAAGCGTCTGACGCCTGGTCTGCATGTACTGGGGCACGAGTCGGAGATCCGTGAAGTGCTGGTCAACCTCATCAAGAATGCTGTGGAGGCCATGCCGGAGGGCGGTACGCTGACAGTGAGCTGCAGTACGGAGGGAGAGCAGGTACTGGTCTCCATCGAGGATACGGGCATCGGGATGGAGGAAGCGACGCGGAAACGCGTCTTCGAGCCGTTCTTCTCCACTAAGAGTGCAGGATTGGGTACCGGCCTGGGTCTCTCGGTCGCCTGGGGGATCCTGGACCGGCACCATGGACGCATTGAAGTTCAGAGCGCACCGGGCCAAGGCTCCCAGTTTCGTATCCGGCTGCCGCGGATCGAAACGCAACCGGTGGTGCGCCCGCCGAGCAGCCAGGGCACCCTGGAGGGGCTGCGCATTCTGCTGGTGGAAGATGAGGAGTTGGTGCTGGGCGGGTTGGCGCGGATGCTGATTGCACGAGGGGCGACCGTGGAGATCTGTGAGAGCGCCAATGAGGCGCTGCTCTGGCTGGAGGAGAATGCGGAGCGTTGTGACATGGTTCTCAGCGATCACGGCATGGTCGGCATGACCGGTATGACGCTGCTGACGCTGGTTCGCGACCGTTACCCTCGTCTGCGCCGCCTCCTGCTTTCGGGCTGGGGCGCCAATCTGCCCGATGCCTCCGACCTCTCCGCTGCGGAGCGCATCCTTACCAAGCCCATTCGCCTGGACGAATTGACGGCAGTGCTGCAGCAGCTTCCGTCGCGTATCGCTATGTCGTAGCCGGGCCGTGAACGACCCGTCTGAGGGGCGAAAAGGTCGCCCCTACGGTGCAGCCCAAATCCGCTATCCTAACGCGGATTTCGCCGCCAACCGCCCTGTGGGCGGAGAAGGCATTTCCGGTCGCAGACCGGTTGGCCGAAGGCCCTTTAGACGGGTCGTTCACGGCCCGGTATGCACAGAGGCATCGACGGAGAGGGAGAGCTTGAGGGAGAGCAGGAAGCCGATGCCGATGATCGGCACAAGCAGGGCGGGCAGCACCGGAACCCCATACCACTCCACAAAACGATCTTGCCGCACGAGCAAGCTGCCCAACAGGATGAAGAGGGCGCAGGGTACATTGAGCAGATTCAGCAGCCCGACGAAGAGCGGGCGCTCTTCGTCGGAGGCATGGCTGAGCAGGAAGTGGTTCATAACCACCCAGATGCCGCCCGCGGTCAGGCTGCCTCCCATCAGCAGAAACACACTGCCGAAATACCAGGGCGAGAGGCGGCCCAGCGTGATGGCGGCAAGCGGCGTCAGCATACAGACGAAGGCCACGCCCCGCACGGCAGCGGCAGGGCTCCGCTTCTCGCTCAAGTAGGCCCAGATGGGCATAAGCATCGCGATGCTGATCGCCTGCAGCAACTGGTAGGTTCCGGCCCAGTGGTCTCCCAATCGGTAGCGCTGCGTTGCATAGTTGACATAGTAAGGGGAGGCGGCCCAGCCCGCATTGATCAGGATCTGGATGGTGACCAGCCGGGCAAAGATCGGATCGTTGTGCAGCATTTTCGGCAGGAGGCGGAAATAGGAGGCCAGGGGCGGCATAGGACGATGCTGTTCCAGGTCCGGAGGCGGGGGCGGCTCCTGGATGAGCAGCAGGCCCACGGTCGAGAGCTGGAACATGAGCGCGGAGAGGCCGATGAGGACTGCGAAATCGTGGGGATATGGCAGGCCGGGCAGATCCAGGAGGGGGCGCACGATGAAACCGGCGATCAGAATATTGAGGATGCCGGAGGTAATCTGCGTTCCGGTCAGGAAACGCCCTCGGGTCCGGTCGGAGAAGGCGCGGGCAATGATCTCCGTCCAGGGAACCGCACCCAGCCCTTCGCCCAACCCGACCAGCGCGAGCACGATCACGATCGCTGTGATGGCCGTTCTGCTCGCATCGGGGGATTTTGCGGCGTTCCATAACAGGAACGGCAAGAGCAGGAGGGGGAGGCGCGCCAGCCCCACCACCCATACCAGCATCGGCTTCTGCCGCGCTTTGCCATGCATCCTATGGGCGATAAAGACCTGGGGAAGATACTGGGCCAGCAGGCGCAGCGCGATGCTGAGGCCGATGATGGTTTCGGTAGCGCCCAGCCGATGCATCAGCAGAAGCAGTACCGTCAGGGGATCGGTAAAGGCCGCCCCCACCCAATAAAAGACCACATCCACCGTCAGCGCGGCCAGGTTCCAGCGCGTCTGACGTCGGCACTCCTCAGCTCTCTTCTCTGTGACCATATCCGTAGGATACCCGTTCTGCTCCTCAATACACAACGCGACAGACGCACATTTTCCTCGCACCAATACGCGACACTCCCGTATAAAGAGGGTACACTAAGGAGGGAGCCCTCCGGAATGAGCGCTCCATTACCATGTTTGTTGATCCCGCCTGCTGAAGAGGAGTTTAATGACGCTTGGGGCCCTCATCAAAAACACCCGGGAGATCCTACGCCATACGCTCTTAAGCGATAACGCCTGGCTCATCTATCCGGCCCTGTTTGTCTTGATCGGACATCTCTGTGCCAATGGACTCTACGATTACCAGCGCGACGAGTTCTACTATATCACCTGCGGGCAGCATCCGGCCTGGGGGTATGTAGACCACCCGCCGCTGGTCCCCATGATCGCCCGCCTTTCGCAGCAGCTTTTTGGCGGATCGCTCTGGGGCTTGCGGTTCTTTCCGGCGGTCGCGGGGGCCTGGGTGGTCTTTCTAACCGGCCTGATCGCGCGCGAACTGGGCGGCAACCGGTTTGCACAGGGCATGGCTGCCTGTGCGGTGGTGATCGCCCCCCTCTATATCGCCTCCGATGGGCTGTTGATGCCCTGTGCCTTCGATCAATTGGCCTGGACCCTCTGCACCTATCTGATCGTACGCCTGCTGAAGACCCACAATCTCAAACTCTGGCCATGGATCGGCTTTGTGGTCGGGATCAGCCTGCTCAACAAGTATAGCATGTTGTTCTATGTCGGGGGGCTGCTGATCGGGCTGGTGTTCGCGGGACCACGCCACCATTTTCGCGTCGGCTGGTTCTGGCTGGGCGTCCTGATCGCGTCGCTCATTGCGCTGCCCAATCTGGTCTGGCAGGTGCAGCATCACTGGGCGACCCTGGAGTTCCTGCACAGCCTGAACCGGGACGTTATGAGTGACATCTCGCGACCGCAGTTTCTGCTCTGGCAGATTATCCTGATAAATCCCTGCACCCTGCCCTTCTGGATTGCGGGGCTGGGCTACTATCTGTTCCGCCCGGAGGGCCGGCCCTACTGTGTGTTGGGCTGGATCTTTGTGGTGACCCTGGCCTTTTTGCTGGTGATGAAGGCCAAGCCCTACTATCTGGGTTCGATCTATCCGACGCTGCTTGCCGCCGGGCCGCTGGCGTTACGCAGGGGAGTGGAGCCCTCGCGCTGGAGCCGCCTGAAACCGGCGCTGGTCGGAATGCTCTTTGTAGGCATCGCTCTGGCGGCTCCCGTCACGCTGCCTGCCGTGCCGAAGGAGACGTACCTGCGCTATGGTGTGGAGCGGATCAATCGGGACCTGGCGGAGGTCCTGGGATGGCACGAACTGGTGGGGCAGGTCGCCGCCGCCGTGAAGCAGCGCCTCACGCCCGAAGAGCAGACGCACGTGACGATCCTGACGGCAAATTACGGCGAGGCGGGCGCCATCGATGTGCTGGGGGGCGCGTATGGCCTGCCGAAAGCGATCAGCGCCCACAACAACTACTACCTCTGGGGGCCAGGCGACGCGACGGGCGAAGTCTGTATCGCCGTGGGGTATTCCGGGCAGTACCTGCGCCGGTTTTTCTATGATGTCAAACTGGTCGGGATGATCTCGAATAGCCATGGCATTGCTAACATCGAATACAACCGGCCCTTCTATATCTGCCGGAGGCCCAAAAGACCTCTCGCCGCGATGTGGCCGCAACTGCGGCACTATGATTGAGGACGGCGTTAAAACGCCGTTCCGAAATACAAAGTCCGCCTTCGCGGACTGGCCCCCACCCCAAACCCCTCCCC
>DATGIG010000476.1:0-10172 GCA_035295825.1 Chthonomonadaceae bacterium
CCCATAGTGCCCGTAGTCGGCCGGCCACCAGGCCTGGGAGTCACTCATCAGATGGAAGAGGTCTTGCTTCACGGCATTCAGATCGAGCGACTTGAACTCTGCGGCGTAATCGAACGCCTTGCCCATCGGGTTGGAGAGGGAAGAGTGCTGGCGGAGAATGTTCAACCGCAACTGCTTGGGCCACCAATCGCGGTTTCGCGTGCCACCGCCTCCGGCTTGTTTGAGAGCTCCCCCCGTAAACGGGCATGCGCTGGCCCCATTATTGTGCTCTAATGCGCGATCCTCCGTGCTGATTTTCGTGTTTGTGTCGCTCATGTGTTGCTCCTTTGCTCATTCCTATAAGTCTCTTGCTGACAGTGGGGGCAGATGCCCCAGAAGATGACCTCCGCCTCTTCGACCACATAGCCGTGGTCGGCGGAAGGTTCCAGGCAGGGCGCCCCCCCGACCGTGCAGTCCACGTCGGTGGTTGCGCCGCAGCGGCGACATACAATGTGGTGGTGATTGTCTCCCACCCGGGCTTCGTAGCGCGCCGGGTGGCCGGCGGGCTGGATGCGTCGTATCAGTCCCGCCTCAACCAGAGTATGCAGGTTGTTGTAGACCGCCTGGGTGGAGAGCGTTCCCAGGCGTTTTCGGGCCGCCTCCGCAATGGCGTCCGCATCCCGATGCTGGCCCTCGCCCAGTACAGCGGTGAGGACAGCAAGTCGGGGGGCAGTCACCCGCAGCCCCGCCTGGCGAAGGCGCTCATACAGTATCAGCTCGTCCAATGGCATGATTCCATTATAGCGCATAATCTGGAATGAATCAAGATTATGATAGGATCAATTTTAGGGATATTTGTGAAAAGTGAGCGAGGGAAAGCGGCAGCGACCAGATGCCGGGAGGCGTCGCCTCCAGGGGCATTTGACCGCTGCCGACCGGGCAAAGGAGAGAACGATCCGCCGTAGGGTGCAATGTAGGGGCAGGGCGCAGCAAGCAGCACTCAGGGCGCAGCAAGCAGCGCCCCTACTGCGCCCTTACGGCAACAGGCGTCCGACGCCAGGCAGACCCAGGCCTGCGGCCCCTCGAAGGACTTGTCATCGAGGGGCTGCAGGCATCAGGACCGCGATGGCAGCGCCGGGGAGGGCGCAGCAAGCAGCGCCCCTACTAATGGGAGTGGGGTTCGCCCGTCGCCATCTGTAGATGCTGCCACTTCAGCTTCTGTTCCGGGGTGAGGATCTGTTGGAACTTCTGCTGCAGGTCCGCATGGATCGCCTGGATCTGAGCTTTCTGCGCATTGGTGAGGTTGCCGAGAAGCTCCAGGTGCGCCAAGCCATAGAAGCCGCCTGCCTGAATGGTCTGGAGTTGCTGTTCGTGCTCCGCCATCAGCTTCTGCTGCACCGGCGTCAGCACCTGCAGAAGTTGGGTATGGGCTTGCTCTTTCAGCGCGTTCATTCGGGCCTCTTTTTCCGCCGCCGACAGGGAGGCGTCCCGGTCGATCGCTTCTATTTGCGGTCGCAACCCCTTCTTGAGGTCGACGAGCTGTTGTTGCTGCGCCTCCGACAGATGCAGGTTCTGCATGAACGTATCGCGCTCTTGCGGCGTTTCGAGTTGGGCGCGTGCTGCCGCAAACTTCTTGCGCTGGTCCGGCGTCAGCGCCTGTTGGATCTCCTGATCCTGCCGCTCCGCAATGGCCTTCATGTGCGCCTCTTTCTCCTGGCCGGAGAGAGTACCGTCCATCTTTACGGCCTGCATCTGGTGCTCCGAATTGGAGAGAATATCGTGGAGGCTCTGCTTCTGTGCATCCGACAGTTCGAGCTTGGCCATGAGCGCTTCGTGGACATCGGCCTTCTCGGCCATTAGCTTCATCTGAACGACCAGCTTCTGCTGCTGCTCCGGCGTCAGGATCTGGCGTATCTGACGCAGAGCCGCCTCATGGAGGGTGTGGACCTGCTTGGTCTGCTCCTCGGAGAGGCCCAACGCCTTGACGGCCTTTTCCGTGAACATCCCGGCGGAGAGGGCGATTTCGGAGTTTGCGCCCTCTTTTTTTGCTGCATCCTGGGCGCTGACCCTCCAGGGGATGATGCCCACAAGGCCCAGAGCTGCCACGAGCGCTCCCGCCGCCAGCAGCGTTCTGCGGGACATGTTGCCTGCATGTTTCATTGCGAGTAATCTCCTTCGCACGGTTGTATAGGACTCGGCGACGCGTAGCGCGACGAGCCCCGAGGGAAGTGCAGGGCCGGATTGCAGCGCGACTTTGAGCAGCGCCTCTCCATAGGCGGAGCGGGACGCGTCTGCCAATCGCAGCACCTGTTCATCGCAGGCCATCTCCTGCGACTGTTGCCACTCCCGCTCGGCCAGCCAGACGAGCGGGTGAAACCAGAAGAGACAACGGTTCAGGCCGGGAACCCAGGCCCAGAGCAGGTCATAACGCCGCAGGTGCGCCAGTTCATGGGCCAGGATCAGCCGCTGCTGATCCGGGGTACAGGCGCTCCACAGCGCCTCGGGGAGCAGGATCGCCGGGCGCCATAAGCCGATGAGCAACGGCCCCTCCTGGCCCTCCGACAGCAGTAACTCCGGGCAGCGCGACAGGCCCAGTTGGCCGCACAGCTCCCGGCTAACGGCAAGCAGGCTCGCCTCCGTAACGGCCCGGCTATGCCGCCGCAGGCTCTGGATATGCGCCCAGTCCCCATAGAAGCGCCGCAGACGCCAGATGCAGCCGCCCAGCCAGAGACAGAACAGCACTGCCGTCACGATGACAAAGGCGCTGGAGAAGGCTGCCGGAGCCGCCGACAGGCCCATGGGCCTGGCAGAGACGACCGCCGGCGCAGGCTCCGGGAGGGAGTCCAGCAGTGAGGAGGGCTGCGGAGGCAGCAGAGGCAGGTTCAACGGCGTGATGCAGAGCAGCGAGATCAGCAATTTCAGATAGGCCAGCCGCCAGAGCCAGCACTGGAGCCGGGGCGAGAGGCGCGGGAAGGCGCGGCAGATCAGCCCCGCCAGCAGCAGCGCCAGGCCGCCCTGCCAACAGGCCCGCCCGATAGCAGCGGCCCAATTCAGGGTGAGAGACGCGGCTTCAGGCATCGTCCTTCTCCTCCTGCTTCTTCTCCGGCACGTCCAACTCCCGTACCAGTTGCTTGAGCGCCTGTACCTCCTCCGCGCTGAGGTTGGCCTCCTTGCCCAGGTAGGCCACAAACGGAGAGACGGAGCCGCCGAGCGCCGTCTGCACAAAATCCCGTACCAGGCCCTGCATCAGGTCGCTCTTCGGCGCGCTGGGCGCATAGCGGTGGATACTGCCGGATTCATCCCGGGTCAGATAGCCCTTGTCGCGCAGGCGCTCGATCATCGTCAGGACCGTGGTGCGCGCCCAGCCGTGGGTGGCGGCGAAGTGGTCGGCAATCTCCCGTGCGGTGAGGGGGTGGTTGCTGGTGACATACTGCAAAATCTCCCACTCCGCCGGGCTGAAGAAACGCTTTCGGTTCATGTCCCCTCCTGTCGGATTTTGTAGACATTCTATTTGACGGGGTTTGTAGACAATGGTTTCGACGATTTTGCAAATTATTTGAAATTTTTGTGGGGAACGCCCTCACCCCCATTGGGGAGAGGAAGAGAAGAGGATTCAGTAGAGGTCGCCGACGCCGGTGGAGAGGGTCTCTCCGGCGGGGCCACGGGCGAAGCTGTGGAAGAAGGGGAAGGCCTTGATGCGCAGGGTGAAGAAGAACTCGCGGTCCGTGAAGTAGCCCAGCGCGGTCTCCGTATAGCTCAGGCTGGCCTCCATGCAGTCCCAGTCGTGGGTGATCTGGAGGTTGCGGCTGTCGAAGTTCTTGGTAACGCCGTTGTAGCGCAGCAGGCCGGTGAGCCGCCATGTCCGCCCTACAGGAACGTCGAACTGGGTATTGACCTGGCTCCAGAGGTGGTTGGTGGGGTCGTAGCGCCCCAGCAGGTCGATGCCGAAGTCGTTGCGGGCGCGGATTTTGAGACTGTTGCTGAAGGCGAACCACTGGCTGGTATTCAGATCGTAGGTGGCGAGGGCGTCGTAGCGGATGCGGGGGTTGGGGCGGTACATCATGCGCATGGCGATGGACTGCCAGGGGGCGAGGTTCGACGTGCCGAGGAGGTCGTATCCGGTGCGGATAGTGAATTGAAAGTGCTGGTCATCCAGGTAGCCGCCCTCCGCCGTAATATTGTGGGTCCGGCTGAAGGTATCGAAGAAGAAAGGAGTGCCGCCTTCAGGCTGCTGGTAGTCGTAGGTGAGATCGAAACCGGAGCGCCCGCCGAGATGCTGGCGGAGGCGGGCGGTATCGTGCAGGATATACTGGGCGGCGCCATCGCTATAGAAGCGCTGCTCAAAGCCGCCGCCGAAGGTGGCCTCGGTGCGGCCTTTGAGGATGGGAACGTCCTGCAAGGTGGCGGCCAGGGTGAAGCGGTCATCCAGCAGCGTGTCGCCGTTGAGGTGACCCGGTTCGGCGTAGCGGCCTACGCCCAGGTCGAAGCGCAGCGGCGCGCGGCTGAGGAAGCCATCTTTGTAGTTGATGGTCTCCGTGCTGAACTGGAGTTCGGGTAGGTGCTCCACGCCGCCGGTATCGGGTATGCCGGCTGTCGGGTGCAGGTCGAAGCTCTTGTTGGCGTTGATGTTGTACGAGTAGTCGCGGGCCATGTGCTGGAACTGAAACTGCGAATCGAGGCGCGCGGTGAGCATGCCGATCTCCCCGGCAGGGCTGTCGGAGACGCTGGTGGAGCGGGTGAGGTCGAGGCTATAGGAGAGGCTGTTGCGCGTCGAGCCCTGACCGAAATCGAACGACTGGCGGTAGTCGGCGCTCAGTTGCTTGGTGGCGGCGCTGCCGCCGGAGGAGTCGCTGGAGTTGTTGGTGTTGTAGGTGATGGAGAGGGCGCCATTGACGCCATGCGCCGTGTCGGCATGGGTGAAGTCGAGGCGATTGTTCAGGCTGGTCTGCCCTGAGAAAGTAAAGAAGCTGTTGCGCTGGAGTTCGGAGGTGAAGCCATAGCGATTGCTGCCGCCGATATCCTGCTGCTGGCGGAAACTGGCGTTGAAGTTGTTGTTGAAGCCGTCGGAGAAGTAGCCCTGCATGGCGAACAGGCCGCCGTTTTGCGGGCCGAGGCCGGTGCCCAGGCGGGGCAAACCCGGCCCCAGGTTGCCGTAGCCGTAGGCGTTGGCGATAACGCCGGTGGCAGCGCCGGTAAAGCCGCCCTGGTCCGCGCCATAGCCGGAGGTATCGAAAAACTTCGGCTGTTTTCCTAACAGGTACTCCTGCTCCACCCGATAGCCCTCGCCCTTCAACTGGGTGACGTCGAGGCGCAGAAAGGTGGCGGCAAAGTTCTTTTCGGGAAACTCATAGGGAAAGCGGGCATAGTAGCCCTCCAGTGTGTTCTGTCCGAACTCCGGCAGGTAGTCGCTGCGGGGGCGATGGATCGTGCGCTGATCCAGCGGGATGACGAGAAACGGCAGCGTGATGATCTTCACATCGAACAGGATGAAGCTGACGTTGCGCAGTGTGAGCTGCTTGTGGGGGATCAGTTCGGCGCTGCGGGCGCGGAGTTCGTAGTGGTGGTGGAGTTCGATGCAGGTGGTCGCCGTAGTGCGTTCGGCGTCGGCATAGCCGTTGAGCGCGCCTGTCAGGGTCCCGCCCGTGAGGAAGACTTCATCGTAGATCTGGTTCTCCATCAGATCGGGGTCCACAGACCCGCGCGGATTGTCCAGGATGAAGGTATTGTTGGGAAAGACATGGATGGCGTCGGCGAAGGCGCGAACGCCGTGCGCCTCAATATGCGCGTGGCCGCTGAAGACCACCTCGTGGTTGATATTGCCCGTCACCCGATCTGCGGTGACGGTCGCCCCTGCGAAGCCGATCTCGACGCCCTGCGTGGCCGCGATTTCGCCGTTGGGGCCGAATTTGCCGTCAGGGCCGAGCTTCAAATCTACCGTCGAGTCGGACGGCGGCCCGGATTGCGGTGCCTGGGAGGCGGCGGAGGGGAGCTGGCTGGAGGGAGTCGGCGCCGTAGGGGGCGCGCTTTGCGTGGGCTGCACGTTCGTCCCTGGCGTGATGACGCCATTAGAAGGAGGTTGGGTTGCGCCAGGCATGGCGGCAGGCGCGACCGGCGGCGCGTTCTGCGCGTCGGCGCGTGGGATAGCCAGGGGCAGGGCTAGTGTGGCCAGCAGTGTGGCGAAGCCGGGGGCGCGGGGGGGGCGGCGATTGTGAAAAGACGACTTCCTCATGCCAAGGCCATTATAGCATATTCTCCCTTCGCTTCAAACCCCTCGCACAAACAAATTACACCTTTACAACGCGTCGGCGGAAGAGGGTGAGGATAAGTGGGGTCTGCCAGTGGGCGCAATGCATGGCATGAGAACCTCCATGCCTTTCTACGAACGAAACTGGTGTCTCTGCGCAGAATGGAGCGGGCAACGTTATTGAGGTAACGCCCCCGCTCCGAGAACACTAGGCAATTAGTAATATGTATTACAAGCTATGGGATGACCGTCAGGGTCGCCGATGCGTTTATTCCGTTGTTGGATGCCGTAACGGTCCAGGTCGTGGTTGATTTCACAGGGATGGCAAACCCCGTTACGTCCACGGTCTGAGAGCCAGCAGACACAGTGACTGAGCGGGGTACGGTCGCAATGCCCGTTTGGCTCATCGACAGGGACACAGGCAAGCCACCTGCCGGTGCCGGACCGGTTAGCGAGATGGTGAGCGTGAACTGATGGCCACCCTGAACGGTGGGCGGGGTCAATGTCGCCGCCTGGATCTGACAGGCCAGCACCGTAACCTGACCCGTCTGCGTGACGCCATTGTAGATCGCCGATACGGTGGCCGAGGTCTGAAGCGCCACAGGAGTGGTAGTAGCCGTAAAGGTCGCAGAACTATTGCCTGCTGGCACAAACACGCTGGTGGGCACCTGGACGTCGGCATTGTTGCTGCTCAACGCAACGGTCACGCCGCCCGTCGGGGCAGGACCGGAGAGTTGGATTATACCCGTGGTCGAGGTACCTCCTTGAACGCTGGCGGGTGCGAAGCTTAAACCTGATAGATTCGAGGAAAGGCTTGTTGAGCCATGCCATTGACCATGGGGACCAGTGAGGTCTACCGTCACCGACGCAAGATCGCTTACAGGTGTATCCAGGATCAATGGATTGTCCGTATGGGTAGGCCACATAATCGAGTCCACGCTAAACAGGTTGTCATTGGGATAAGGCGAGATTCCTTCAGAACCGATTGCTGTCCACTCAATCGGCTGACCGGCTACTGGAGATAACCAATAGCCGCTGAAGAGGACACCATGGTATCCTGGAGAGGATTGGATCGCATCCGTGTTGCGCCCATCCGGGGCTGGGAAGAACGGAGAAAGCGCCGCGTTTCCCCCTGCTAACTTTTTGAACGTGAGCCGAACGTCCGTTGCATAGGGAAGGGGTTGAGTAAGAGAGTTGAAGAGGTTGGCCTTGATAGTAAAAGTCCAGATATTGCCTGAATCTACGACAAGAAATACCGTGAACTTTGAGCTATCCAGTCCGCTCGGAGCGTCGAAAACGAACATCTGTGACTGCCCGCTTGCTGGAAGCATGAACAGAATGAGCAGTAGACCCACCGACAGCACGAGACCGATTCGTCGAAACATGGTTTAGCCCCTTTCTAATCGTACAGACCTTATCCACATCCGATTTTTCTCCTTCATGCCATACCGTATGGCCATCGGAATGGGACATAAATTGATTGATCTCACCCAGAGATGGTCTATAATATTATAGGGGACGCGAACACCAGGGTTGTCCTCTCTATTGTCCAGTCTATTATTGATTTGGTTGTGTTGCATTGTAAGTAAAAATGATGGAGGTTGATATGGCACGCGTAGGTTCATGTCGTCTAACTCGTAAGGGCGTAACAGCAATACAAAAAAAGCGTCGGGATGGACACTGGGGCAGTGTTGAGGCATTCTGCAATTCTGTCAGCATTCAACGTTCTACCTATTACAAACTCATAGGGTGCGACACATGGTTTGAGCAGGCTACGATTCAGAACCATCTCAAAGAGATACTCGGGATACCCAAGACAGAACAATCCGAGCTGTACGAGTTTAAGGATTACGAGCAGGATGCACACTCGACGCAAGCCTGCCCCAACAACCTCCCCACGCAGCTTACCTCCTTCATTGGGCGGAAGGCGGAAAAGGACTCCGTAAAACAATTGCTTGCTGCTACCTCCATGCTTACTCTCACTGGAGCGGGAGGCTGCGGCAAAACACGTCTGGCGCTCCAGGTAGCTGCCGAGCTACTGGAGGGGTTTCCCGATGGCGTGCGGTTCATGGATCTGGCTGTTGTTACTACCCCGGACCTTGTGCCGAATGCCCTCCTTTCGGCTCTGGGATTACGCCCAGAACCAGGCCGTTCCCCTATGGAGATAGCCACCGCCTACCTCGAGTCCAGAACGCTCCTGCTGATTATGGATAACTGTGAGCACCTCAGCATCGGCTGTGCTCAACTGGCGACGAGCCTTATGTGCGACTGTCCGCAGGTGAAAATCCTGGCAACCAGCCGCGAACCGCACCACATTGACGGCGAAACAGTCTGGCGTGTCCCCTCACTATTGCTGCCCGACAACGCCTCCATGTGCTTGCCTGATGCGGAACTTGCTGACTATGATGCCATCCATCTGTTTGCTGAGCGTGCTCGTATCGTACGACCCGATTTTGTACTCAACGTTCAAAACGGACCGTATATTGTGGAGATCTGTCGCTGCTTGGATGGGATGCCTTTGGCCATCGAACTGGTGGCAGCGCGTATTCGTTCTCTAGCCGTCGAAGAGATCCACTCTCGTTTGGACCGTCACTTACATCTGCTCACCAGAAATAGTCCAACTGCCCTGCCCAGACACCAGACCATCAGGGTTATGATCGATTGGTCGTACAATCTGCTCGACGAAAAGGAGAAGGCGTTGTTTGCTCGGCTTTCCATCTTCAGCGGAGGCTGGAGACTGGAAGCCATGGAACCTGTCTGTGCAGGTGATGGCATTGAGGATTGGGAAGTGTTGGATCTGCTTATTTCGCTGGTGGACAAGAGCCTGGTGATATTCGAGGACAGGCAGGGAGAGACGCGATATCGCCTTTTGGAGACATTGCGACAATATGCTTGGGAAAAGGTAAATGAAGCGGGGGAGGCAAATAGTCTGCGAAATCGGCATTTCGATTACTATCTCGAATTCGCGGAGCGTGAAGAGAACCATCTTCTAGACCCAAATAGGATGGAAGAAGGACTAAAACATTTGGAGGCGGAACACGCCAATCTAAAGTCCGCAATGGAATGGTCTCTCGACAAAAGCGGTGATGCACAAGTCAGCCTACGTCTGGCAGGCGCACTATTTTTATTTTGGAAGTCCTATGGCTATCTTACCGAGGGATATGAGGCATTGACGAGGGCGCTTCAGGGAGCCAGGGCAATAGACGCGGCAACACAGGCGAAGGCGTTGTTGGAGAGAGGAACTCTGTCCATTCTGCTAAGCAATTATGCAGCGGCGGAGAAGGATCTTGCGGAGACACTCACCATAGTAATACGACTGGCTGACAAACACATGATCGGAAAGGTGCTCAGGGTGTCCGGGGCAAACCAGATGTATCTGGGTAATCGAATTGAAGCGAAGAAACGTCTCACCGAGGGCCTGTTGTTTTTACGAGAGGTCGAGGATCTTTCAGAAGTCGTGATGGCGCTCAATCACCTGGCATTTATATCCCTGGAGGAAGGCGATCTTCCAACCGCCTACAATACCTTTCATGAGGGACTGATGCTGGCTGCTGGTGACAAGTACGGGATCGCTGCCGCCAATATGAAATTGGGAGACATGGATACAATTCGAGGGAATTATCTGCTTGCGAAAAAACGTTATAACGATTCCTTAGCTATCTATGAAGCATCGGATAATCAAGAAGGAACGGCCTATGTGCGGCGTAGCCTGGGGAATCTGGCTTTCAATAAGGGCGATTATCCCTCCGCTCAGGAACATTTCGATAAGAGCTTGGAACTATTTACAAATGTGGGTACACGACGCGAGATTGCCGCGTTGCTCTTTTGCAAGGCGATGCTGGCAGGTGCTCTGGGCGACCATTCTACTGCTTCCGCGCTTATTACACAAGTTCTGACGACTTTACAAAACCCGCAAGACCCATTGGGTATCGCACAGACGATTTATTAC
>DATGIG010000477.1:0-8505 GCA_035295825.1 Chthonomonadaceae bacterium
CGTTACGATGTGGGATGAAACGGGAAGCGGGTGGCCCGATCTCTTCGTCGCGAATGATGGCACGGCCACCTTTCTGCTCAAGAACGAGCACAACGGCGCCTTCAAGGACATCGGAATCGAGGCGGGCATCGCGACCATGGCGAATGGGACGCCGCCGAGCGGGATGGGAATCGATGCCGACGACCTCTACAACGACGGCAGCCTCTGCCTGGTGATAAGCAACTTTCAGGGGAGAAGGACTCTGCTCTTTCACGCAGCGCAGCCCGGTCCTTTCCTGGATGAAGGCGATAGTTCCGGCATCGGTCAGGCTACCGTCGGAGTCCTGGGATTCGGGGTGTTCGCTTGTGACTTCGACAACGACGGCTGGAAGGACCTTCTGCAGGTCAACGGTCATGTCGACGACGATGTTGCTGAGCGCGAGCCGGGCGTCACCTACGCTCAGCCGACTCTGCTGTTCCGCAACCTGGGAGACCACCGCTTTACCGAAGTCGGGCTCAAGAGCGGCGCGCCGTTCGACCGCAAGATCGTGGGACGCGGGGCAGCCTGGGGCGATATCGACAACGATGGCCGCCCGGACGTGTTGATCCTGCAGAACAACGGCCCGGCGCTCCTGTGGCATAACGAGACGCCTACCCAAAACCACTGGGTGACGTTCAAGCTGATCGGCGTCCGGAGCAACCGCGACGGCATTGGCGCGCTGGTTACCGTGACGACGTCCGGTATGACCCAGCGCACGGTGGTTCGCGGCGGATCGAGTTACTGTTCCCAGAGCGACATGCGTCCCCACTTTGGTCTGGCAAGCTGCCCGACGGCGGACGTCTCGATTCGCTGGCCCTCGGGCATCGTCGACCGGATCCCCTCGATCTCGGCAGATAGGATCTGGACCGTGCGCGAAGGCGCGGGGAGGGCGGAGTGAGTAAGGCGCGAAAGGTAGCTCGTAAGGGCTTACAGCCCAACCGTCTCATTCCGCTGCTGATTGCGCTGGCGGCAATCGCCCTGCTCTACATAGCGCTGCTGCCGATACTGCGACACATGCAGGCGGAGACCGAACGAATAAACCGCGAACTGCAACGCCGCGACACAGCGGTCTCACAGCCTGTGCCCCCGGCTGACGCCCTGGATGCGGCGCGCGCCGCCGTCGCGAAATCTCCCGACGACCCGCACGCGAACCTAACGCTTGCCGGTGCGCTGGTGGCAGCCGGTAAGCCGGACGAAGCGCTGATCTATGCCCGGAAAAGCGCCTTGCGGGAGCCAGGCAACGTACCGGTGCAACTGGCGCTTGCCGATATCTACGAGCGGCTCCGTCGCCACTATGAGGCCATGGAGACCTATCGCGCTATGCTGAAGCTCTCCCCCGCAACAGTGGAGGCGGCCAACAGACTGAGCTGGTTGTACATCTCGTACGGTTGGACCCTGGACGCCCGCACTCTGCTCGAACCGGCGGCCAAGGCGAACCCGGACGATCCTCACCTTGCGGTCGAGTTGGCCCTCACCTACCTGCAGACGCACGACTTCGAGCGGTGCGAGCAGATACTCCTCAAAATCCGCCGAGACCATCCTGCTGAGTTGGAGTTATGGAATCCCCTGGTGGACCTCTATATGAAGCGGAAGCTCTATCCCCAGGCGATTGCAGTGCTTCAAGACTCTCTGAAGTTGCGACCAGGAGACCCCGTTCTGACGGACAGCCTGGCCGAGGCGCTCTTTGAATCGGGGGACGTTTCCGGCGCACAATCGAGCTGGCAGTCGGTCCTGTCGGGATCGCCGAACGATGTGCCGGCCCACTACGGCCTTGCGGAGTGCTACCGCAAGCTTGGTCAGACGGTGGAGGCGGTCCGCGAACTGGAGACGGCGATGCGCCTCGATCCGGGCTATAAAGAATCGAAGTTGATGCTGGGGCAACTCTACCTGCGTACCAACCGCGCCGATGAGGGCGGAAAACTGCTGCGTGAATACCAGGAGGAGCAAGACAAATCGCGCGAGTATGCGCGCACCTCTCTGCTGCTCGCCTCCAAGCCCAATGATCCTGCCGCCCACTTCGAGATGGCCAGATACTACGCAGCCTCCGGCAAACCTGAGCGAGCCATCGTCGAAATCCACCGCGCCCTGGAACTGAACCCACACCTGGACGATGCGCGGAAGATGCTGGTCGGGCTGGAGCATCCGAGCCCTTAGTCTCTCTCAACCCGTACGTGGAGGGGCAATCCCGTTAGCGGCCTCCATAGGCCAGGGTCTTCAGTCTGCTCTCCTCCTGGGGAAGAGTGGGCGTTTCGCCCTCCGTCACGGTGATATAGCGCCCGCTCGGTACCGAAGGTAATACCTGCACCATGCCATCCGGCCACCGGATGATTACCCGCTCGATAGCCCCTTTGCCCAGCCCGAAGTGGACACGTGCATCCGAACTCGAAAGATAGGAGCCGCCGGACTGACACTGGCGCACGCGGCGCTGGCCGTTCGTCTCCAGGGTTATGAGCGCACCGTAGGCATTGCGATTGCTGCGGCCTTTTCCCACGAGGCGAAACCCGACCCAGCTCTCGTTCGGCGCCTGCGTCTCATTATGGAGCAGCAGGGGTTTCCCCTCGCTATCTACAACCAACACATCTACTCGCCCGTCGTTGTCAAAATCGCCTACGGCCAGTCCACGTCCGACAATATTGGGCAACGCACCCAGTCCGGCGCTTCGGGTAGCGTCTTCAAAAGCGGCATGCGACTTACCTCGATTGCGCAGGAAGAGCACAGGCTGGCGATAGGTCTCCTTCTCAAAGTGACTGATGTTATCCTGAACGTGACCGTTGGCGAGGATCAAGTCGAGCCAGCCGTCATTATCGGCATCGAAGAACTTACACCCCCACGCCACATAGGGTAATGTCGGGCGGTCCAGGTTCATTGCTTCGCTCTGGTAGGTGAAGACGCCGTTGCCTTCATTATGATACAGGCACTTGGTCTCATTGCTGAAGGTGGTAACGAACAGGTCCAGGCGCCCATCGTTATCATAGTCCCCCCAGTCGATGCCCATACCGGCATGGTTGTCTCCGGTCGGATCCACTGCCGTTCCCGAAGGTACACCGATATTCTTCCACTTGCTCTGGCCCGTATTCTCAAACAGATCCCCCGCGATGAGGTCATTGGCGATAGCAAGCCCTACATGTCCCGAACCATCGAAGTCGGCAAAGGCGACGCCCAGCCCACGCCCTCCGGTGGCCGCCATGTTCCACTCCTTCGTGACATCTCGAAACCCCTGCCCCTTCTCGTTATGATAGATCACGCCCTTGCAGGGTTCATAGTCCTTTGGGCCGCAGCCCGTAAGCGTGCCATGATAGGGGCAGAGCAGCAGGTCCGTCTTCGGATCGAAATAGGCATAATTGGCAATGTAGAGGTCTAAGTAGCCATCGCCGTCCAGGTCGGCGAAACCGCAGGAGGTGCCCCACGGCTGAGGTTTCAGCCCGAGGGCGCGCGTCACGTCACGGAAACCTCTTCCGCCCTCGTTATGGAGCAATACTCCGGTCTGATAGCCGCTGATATAGATGTCGTCGAAGCCGTCGTTGTCATAGTCTCCCACCGCGCAACCCAGAAAGTGCCCCTCCAACCTGTCGAGGCCCATGGCGTGCGTTACATCCGTAAAATGCCCCTGGCCATCGCCGTGATAGAGCGCCAGTTTCGGCCCGACGAGGAGAATATCCAGATTGCCATCGTGATCATAATCGAGGAAGGCGCAGCCGTTGCCGATGGTCTGAAGGATATTGAGCGGGCGTTTGCCGGAGATCTCCCAATGATAGTCGAGGCCGGCAGCCTGTCCGACCTCTCGAAAATGGGGAGGGCCGAAAGTCACATCTTTGGATTTCAAGGAGGTAGTCGCCGTCTGCAGCGGAGACAGGGAAGCAGGCGCCAACGCGATACGTGCATCCTGATGCAAGCCATTCTGTCCACATCCCACCATAATGAGCGCCACAAAAACACTGGGGAATAGGATAAGAAAGCGGATCGCCGGCCTTCGGAGCGCAGAACCGGCGGCGTGTGGACGGACTGTTGGAAACCATGCTCTCATACGTTGCACCCTCTTCATTGCTTGGAACGGGCGTTGAAAATTCGATGCGTCCTACAATACAAAAGGCAACCCCCTCTGGGTCGCGAGGGGGTTGGATTGCACGAAAGGATACATCCCACGAATTAGCCGTTGGGATGTGCCTTATACCATGCGGCACTGTGATGGTGCGTCCGATACCACGCCTCACTGTGCTTATCCGAATGGGTGCGATACCAGGCTGCGCTGTGATGGTGCGACTGATACCATGCGGCGCTGTGATGGTGTGTCCGATACCAGGCGGCGCTGTGATGCGTCTGAGCCGGGGCCATGGAACTGACCGATAGCATGGCCAAAAGCCCAAGAGCGCCGGCGATCATCTTGAATCTCATTGACTCGTCTCCTTAATGGAAAGCTGACCTAGAAAGCAAAGAACCCCCGCGAAAACCGACAGGTCGTTTTCAAAGCCTGCTTACCTTAAATTTTTTTAAGGTATCTCTTAGTAGAGACGACCGAGTGGTTGCGTAAGTTCCCACTTTATCAACGACATCTTCCAATGCCGATCCTAGGGTAGGTACTCACCGCATCCTCGCTGCAGTCGCGTTACCCTGTCAATTTTCACAGAATATGCGCGATTATCGGCAGTCAGGCGGGCGACCTTCAGAGGGTTGTTCTGAAAATCGTTCCCGAGCCTAAGATACCGGGTACGCAGGTGTTATCATACAGGAGGGTGTCCCGAGGGGACAGGAGGTCTATCGGGGGTTATTTGAGGGAGGCTTGCACCATATCGCTGCTCTGCCCATAAATCGTGGTCCTGGGAAAGTAGGAGACCCAGCCATACCACTGGCTCCTATGGCTGTCCAGGCGAAGCAGCTCTTTGCCGGCAAGCGGTCCCTCTATTGCTCTGCCTTCGAGGTTCCATCTGGTCCCGGTCTCTTTATCGTAGAATGCGGGCTTTCCCTGTGGGTTGTTGCGAACTTCCAGCGTGAGCGTTTGGCCTTCAACGACGCGTTTCACTGCGGTCAGGGTCTCGGTATCCGCCATAAAAAGTACGGCGACCGGGGTAACGCCCAGCGTATCGTTAATAACGCGCGTCTTGCTCTTAAACGCTTTTACGGGGTATGCACGATACTGGGCATGGGCGTTGGCGGATGACGGAGCATCCTCCATCGCGGGGAGGGTGACTGCTAACACCGGCTCGAACATGGGCAGCCGCGTATCGCGACGGGTGAGCGTCTTCCGAAAATAGTCCGCCGGGAAACTGCTATAGCCGCGTATCATGATACTGCCTTTCGGCTCATAGCAGTCTTTGAAATGCGGGTCCGGCGCCATGACCAGCGTGTCCGGATGCAGCTTCTTCCACTGCCCCCAGGTCGTATCCAGCAGCGGCCCGCTCTTTAAGGTCGAATCGAGCAGCGGGCCTTTGACCGCGCGCCCGCTCACCTGGAGCCAGACACTCTTTGTATTCAGATCGTACATCGTCATGACCCCATTGTAGAGGCCATAGAAGTCGAACGTCAGAGGCCGTCCCTGTACGATTGGCGTCTCAAAGCATATCCCGCTGTCGCAGACGATGCAGTAGGTAATGGTGACAAAGGAGGGGCCGCCGTTCTCCGGCGTACCGATTTTGTCGTTGATAATGTGATGCCAGGAAACGAAGCGCGTGGGATAGGCCCGGCTCTCGCCATGGCTGGTAATGCCAAGGACATATTCATCGTCTATGAGGAAGTGGGCGTCTGCCGCTTTGACCATTTTGGGTTGGTTCATGGCATGAAACTCCACCGTCTTGCGTCCATCCCAGAGCGCCTTCGGGTTAATGTCCGAGGCGATTGCGGACTTAGCGCCCTCTTGGACCTGGCTCTGGGTCACAGCAGGCACAAAGAGGATGCCGTTGATGAGCGCTGTCATCCAAACCAACCACATCACAACTCTCATAGGATCATTCCTTAAGCGGGATGATCGCATTATAAGCCGGGAACCTGAAAATGAGATGAATCGAAACTGAAAAAATTTTAAGGAATGAGGTAGTCCGTTTAGGCGGTCGGACGAAACCCTGTCGGATTGGCATGGAGAGCCGCCCCCGAAAAAATACCTGCATAACTCGTCCGCATCTTCCGACAATGAGAGAGGAAACTCCGCAAAGAAAGGAGGTGACACGAATGGTCACTCCTGCGACCTCACTCCCCATTTCCAATCTCGGCAGCAACGAACCCGGTTCCAGCACGGCGGTAATGCCCCAGGGAACGCCGGACGCGAGCCCGATGGACTTTGCGACAGCGCTCGTTCAGGCCCAGACGCAACATCCGCTCACACCCAACGCCAAGCCGACGTCGCCCACCACGGTACCTTCTGCAGAAACGCCGGAAAGCCCGACGGATGCGGAACCCGCATCCAGTTCGGATACGACAGCAACCCTTCCGGGCAGTACGCCCACCACGGTAAATGGAAAAGAGGTTACAAAACAAGAGGACGCTCACACTCCGGCCCCGCCAACCCCGAGCGTCACCTCCCTCCCGCCAATCCCCTATGCTATGCTCATCGTCGGATTGGCGCAGACCATCCCTGTCGCCGCACCGAAGGAGAACGCTGAGGGAGCAAGCAATGCTCAGGGAGAAGTCCCCTCCCTGGTAACCATGCCCGCCCCCTCTTTCCCGCCGATGCCAGCCCAGTCGGCTGCGTTGGGAACGCCCATCGCAAACGGCTTCTTGCAGGGATCTCCTGCTCTCCCCCCTGCCATAACGCCGCTCACTGGACAGACGGCATCGGCGACAAACAGCGCTCCTTCCACTCCGGCTCCTCTGATACCCTCCGGCGCATCTATGGACCCAAAAGCCGCGCTTCCTGCGGCCTCGGGAGTAGCTAGCGCCCCCGTTCCCCTCGCTCCCGTTCCTGGCAGAAACGCTGATCCTGCCAACGCGAGAGCAGGCTCCCCTCTTTTGGGGGCCCAGAATAACCTATCTGCGTCCGTTACGACAATAATTCCGGCAACCGGGCAGACTGGCAGCATTTCCGCAGCGCCCATTCCAACGGCGCTCGTTACAAACGCTCCAGTCACGATGCCCGCTCCGAACCCGGTAACGGTCGTCTCCCAGGCGATGGCTACCGGAACTCCGGTTCAGGCGGCACCTATCGGCAATCCGGCTCAGGTATCCGCTTCCAGCGTCCAACCAGGGGTATCAGTTCCGACATCTGCCTCCAACGTCCAACCCGGAGTATCGGTTCCGGCACCTGCCTCCAGCGTCCAACCGGGAGTATCAGTTCCTGCATCTGCCGAGAGCGCTCCTACCCAGGTACCGGTTCCGGCTCCAATGGCGCCTGTCAATCCGGCGATACCCGCTCCGGCTCCTGTTCCGCAGACAACCGCAGCCAGCCCCATAGCAGCCGTGCCGGCTGCCGAGAACCGTGTCGATCCAACGGCGCAGACAGTAACTACACCAACAGCAGTCGCTGTCGTGAGCGCTCCTGTCACGCCGTCCGCTTCCAATACGGTAACGGACGTTGATCAGCCATCTGAGAAGACAGCCGGCGTATCTCCGGCATTACATACTATCCTATCGCCTTCCGTAGTCAATCCGACGGGTAAAGCCCCGGCAGCGCCGATCCCTGGCCTGGCGTATAACATTCTCCCGAAAGCGCAACCGGCGCCGCACACCCAATCTGCGGAAACGGCAGCGCAATACCTCAATACGCTCGAACGACAGCGGATCGTGGGACAACCCTCCTTACAGGGAACCTCTCCTGTGCGCGCCGGCAATACGCTAACCTTCGCTGCTCCTACTCTGGAAAGCGCTACGAATGGGGTTCCAACGACGCCCTCCGCCTCGGCGGCGGTGCGTCCTCAGACCGTCCCCTCCGGTGTGACGCAACCTGCAACAGGAACGCCTGACGCCGCACAGGGTACACCTACGCCAGCGACGGATAGTCCGACGCTCCCGGCACTTACCAGTCCCTTGGAGCTCTCCGCTCCCGTGGCGACAGCCTATACCCTTGCCCCGGTTCTGAACTCCCTGTTCGACAAACAGGCCGGTCTGACAGGATCGGGCAAAGCGAGCAGTGATGGCGTGGGGTCGGTCGAATCATCGAACCCGGCCAACCCGGAGACTTCCCAGGTCCAGGCGCACGCATGGTCCTCACAGGACAGCGCCGGATCCGGCAGACAGGGTGACGCTCAGTCGAGGGAAGACCGCCCTTCCACTCCTGCACAGCCTGCGGGAGCGGGCGCCACGGCGGTAGCGGATACCCAGCGGACGCAGCAGACCGCAGCCACGGCTCCGGTCTCGCAAGAAGCCAGCGCCTCCAACAATGCGGAGCGAATTCGCATCGTCGAGCAGGTCACTCGCCACCTCGAAACCCTGCGCCTGCCCGCCGGACGGAGCGAAATGTCGCTCAGACTGGAGCCGGAGCATCTGGGTTCGCTGCGTCTCACCATCACCTCGCAGCATGATGGCGTGGTCGCTCGCATCGTCGCTGAATCGTCCCAGGTGCAG
>DATGIG010000478.1:0-2782 GCA_035295825.1 Chthonomonadaceae bacterium
GGTTCTACTGGATTATGGAGCCAGGATCGACGCAACGGACGAGGAGGGTAAGACGCCGCTGATGCTTGCAGTCACCGCGCGCCGGTCCACCAGGGAAGGCTACGAACTCCCTGCCTCTGCGGCGGTAAAATTCTTGCTTGATCGGGGCGCGAAAGTACATATCAGAAACGATGCAGGCAAGACCGCCCTGGCTCTTGCCCTAGAACAAATGAAGAATCTGGACTCATATCATCGGGGTGAAGATCAAGAGGAGCGCAAGGAAGACCAGGAAGAAAGAGCGGATATCGAACACACCCTCGCCCTGCTCCGGCAGCATGGAGCGCGTCCTTAATCGAGAACCGAACGCAGCGCATTTTCCGGACGCCGAATGGAAGCCGTCGGGCTCTTGACATCGTCATAATCGATGATGGAACAACGACAATTCCAAAGCGTCGAGTATCTGTTCGTCCGTCTCGTCGCCGAGCCACTGTCCCATAACGACCTCTTCGAGCGTTTTGCCTTCAGGAAGCTCACGAGGAGGGGGGGAAGCTTCAAGCACGCGCGCACGCGCTTCGGCGATCTCTTCGGGAGTACGGTCCAAGGCTTGAGCGAGCGCCTCCTCATACGTCTGAAATTCTCGCTCACTTGGAAGCTCTATGAGGCGGAAACGCTCCTTTGGCCGTTGGTTAAGCAGCTTAATGAGTTCTTCCCCTGTGCCTTCCATTATCTGTACTTGCGACATATTTGTCCCTCCATTACGATCCCGAACAGAATTATTATAGCATGGCCTTCGATATGAAGGAGGCGGCTTCTTGTCCGCCGAACTGCCTGCTCTATGGAAACTTACTGTGCGCTTCTTGTTCGAAGGCAAAATCCGGGATCCGTGCCGGAGGTGTTTCTTGTCTCCTGTGAGAAGGGATGGCGGCTGCCCTCTTTTACGCCTCCAAATGACATCTACAACACGGACGCACAGGTTGCCAATCGGCTGATAGAGGAACAGCTTGGCGCCGGGGTGGTGACGCTGCAGGCGTTGCGTCTGGTAAAGCCGTTGAGCGCTGGTCCGCTGAATGTTTATGTCGTGGAGAGGCGCGAGGATGCGGAGAAGTACGAGCCGACCGTCGCCGGGAGCTGGATTGGGCGGGAGGCGCTGCCATCGGTCTCTTTCGCGCTGCCGCTGGAGCAGGTGGTGGTGATGGCGTGGCTTACGGAGGCGGATGGAGAGCCTCTGCCCTCGCTCGGCCTTCCCTGGTGGCAGGAGGGGTGGTTCACGGCGACGGCGGATTGGCTGCGGGCGGAGGTGGAGCGGCTGGGCAGAACGCCGCTCGCGCCGGCAGAGCAGATCCGGAGCGCCTACACCTCAGCAATCCTGCGGGTTTTGACGGACGCAGGGGCAGTGTATCTGAAGGTAGTTCCTCGCGTGTTCGCTCAGGAACCTGCCCTGACCCGCATGCTGACCAAACGCGACCCTGCGCACTTTCCAGAGGTTCTGGCAGCGGCAGGAGATCGCCTGCTTTTGGGAGACCTGGGAGAGTATCGGTCGCTCGGAGGCAGCGTTCCGCTTGCACAATGGGAAGAGATCGTGCGGTTTTATGGGAGACTGCAGGCTGGTTCGGTGGAGACGGTGGAGGAGTGGCTTGCTCTCGGTTGCGCCGACTTGCGGTTGGGAACCCTCCTGGACGAGTTTGAGGAGCTTTTTGCACGTATCCCAGAACGGCTGCGCGGGCTGCCGCAGCAGCTCTCCGATGCGGAACGAATGCGCTTGCGCGCCCTGGCGGCTCTATTGAAGGCCTTGTGCCAGGAACTGGCGGACTATGGGGTCCCGGATGCGCTGGAGCATGGCGATCTGCACGCCGGCAATGTCGCCCTCCGCGCCGAGGGCTTCGTGGTGTACGACTGGTCTCACGCCTGCGTAACGTACCCATTCTATGGGTTCGGCGCGCTGCTCCTGGATGACGACTGGTTTCCGGAGCGACCGGACACGGTGTCCCGCTTACGCGATGTCTATCTGGAAGCCTGGACAGGCTATGCGTCGCTGCCGCAGCTTCGGGAGGCGTTTGCGCGCTGGCGTCGTTTGCGGTCCCTCTTTGCTGCGATCCATCAGAGCCATGTGGTGGCGGCGTATCAGGAGAGGCTTCAAGGCCAGGACTATCTGTTGGAGACGGCCACGGGCAATGCCCTGCAACATATGCAGTGGTGGCTGGCCAGCCATTGGAGAGAGACGATTCGATCTTTCGAGGGCGTGTGAGTTTCTCTGTAGACTCGAGAAGCCGACGTCCCGTTGTGGAGACGGTTCAGGGTCAGGCAGCGGTCTTCTCGGCATCGATTCCATTGTTGTTGCTCTCCCTGTACAGCGCATTCAGTCTTCGGAGCCCCACTCGCGAATGCGATAGAGGGCATGGACTTCCGCGGCAGCGGCCTCGAAATCGCCCGCCCACCGCATGCCACGATCCCGCAGCAAGCCGGCGGTCGTTGTATCGGGACCGTACTCGGTCCGTGTGCGGCGGTGCCCACGCCATGCGAAGTTGGCGCCGCATCCGGTGGCGACGCCGGCAAGGAGTAAGGCGCGTCTCGCGTGGGCATCGTCGGCGCCGACGATGGCGTGCGCCGCTTCGATTTGCAGCGCCCAGGCAAACCACATGAGGTCGCCATCAAGGGTATGGCGACCAGCGGTCGGCTTGCGCGGATCGGCGTCGGATATCCGCGAATCGCGTTCCGTGGCGGGTGGCAATGTGTCGGTGGCGAATCGGAAGATGGCTTCGAGGTAGTCTGCCCGGACATACGGGTCGGTGGCGTCGCCGAAGTA
>DATGIG010000479.1:0-23092 GCA_035295825.1 Chthonomonadaceae bacterium
CTACACCGAGCGGGGTCACCACAATCTTCGGGCACTCCCCGCCAATGACGCGCTGCAGATCCTGTTTCGTATACTCCGAGTTGACGAAGACCATGGCGCACTTGCGGCAGGCCCGGCGCAGCACCCAACGATAGGCGGTACGACGCCAGCCCGGCAGGTAGCCCGGCCAGACGATGGGCGTCACATCGTGCACCGTAATGGCGGAGACCGGGGCGAGCAGGGCGGGCAGCAAGTGGGAGAAGTAGCTGTCGGTATCGGTGAGGTGGAGAATATCGAGGTCGCCTGCGGCAAGATCACGGGCCAACCGGATTGCGAACGCGGTGCGATTGCGGCAGGGGATGTTGCTATAGCGCTCCCCCACCTCCGGGCGCGAATAGTCCCCCTCGGTGTAGACGCGCAGCGCCATGTCGGGGCGGAGGCGCAGCAGGCCGGTAATCAGTTCGTCCGCATAGCGCCCTATGCCCGTAAACTCCCTGCGCCCGTCCTGCTCGCCCAGTCCACCCGCCTCCATCGAGACCCGCAGGCCGTTCCGTATGGCAGAACGTTTTCCGCCCCGCCGCATGCGCCCGACGAGATAGGCCGTCAGGAAGACCAGCGTAATTTTTATATCGCGAAGAATATAGGAGAGCAGGCGCATGGGCAGCTACTTCCTTCGGACGACACAGGCGAATTGCAGATAGCGCATGTCGGAGAGACCGCCCAGGAAGAGGGCGTTAAAGAGGAAAAAGAGGGGGGCGCGTGTGCCGTTGATGCCCTCCAGTCTCTCCACCGCATAGCCCAGGTCCTCGAACATGCGCCTTATGCTCTTCTGAGTGAAGAAGCGCAGGTGCGTCTTATCCAGCACGCCGAAATCGCGGTATTGGAAGTCCTTCTTGAAGAGCAGTTCGATCATCACCTTATAGTAGCGCAGGTTCGGGATCGAGCAGACGATATACCCCCCCGGCTTGAGCAGGCGCGCCGTGTCGAGCAGGACCTGATACGGATTGACCAGATGCTCCAGCACGTCATTGAAGGTCACGCAGTCGAAATACGCGTCCGGAAGCGTGGGCAGGATCTCCGCCACATCCCCGGCAAAGACCCTATCCAACCGCGCCTTAGCCGTTTCGGCGACCGCAGGCTGGTACTCGATCCCCCAGACCTCCGCGCCCCGCTCCCGCTTGACCAGCGCGCCGAAGCCGCCCGCGCTGCAGCCCACATCGAGCAGCGCGTGCGTCTGGGCGGGCAGGTAGGCGAGCATGTTGGCGCGGTCATTGGTGAAGTAGTGGTCCGCGCTCTGCGATTGCAGATTGGCGATGGCGGCGGTTTCGCTCATGGGATCGTCTCCAGGCTCAGGTTCAGGGCGTCGCTCAGGCGGCGCAGGCAGGCTTGCGGCGTGTAGCGCTTCAGCCGGGCGTGCGCTTCGCGGGCGACACGGCGGGCGAATTCCGGTTCGCCCAGCAGGCGCTTCCCAAGGAGGATCGCCTCCTCCACGCAGTAGGCGTCGCGTACCGTCGTCTCCGGAAAGAGATTGGGCGCGTG
The DNA here is from genome assembly GCA_035295825.1 of Chthonomonadaceae bacterium. Taxonomy (GTDB): domain Bacteria; phylum Armatimonadota; class Chthonomonadetes; order Chthonomonadales; family Chthonomonadaceae; genus DATGIG01. The sequence continues at coordinate 1,519 of DATGIG010000479.1, forward strand.
GTCGGTATTCTCGGTCGCGATGATCGGGACCTCCAGCGCCGCCGCATCCAGCACATAGCGCGCCCAGGTCGTGCGGGGATCGAGATTGGCCCAGAGCCGGCACCCGCCCGCCTCCCGCCAGAAATCCTCCATCTCCCGCTCCAGGCACGCGATACGCGGTGCATCCGGCTTCTCCTGTCGCCAGAGGTGCGCGTTCAGGTCGGGCTGGTAGTAGCCGTGGTGCAGGAACGTCGGCAGGTTCTTCACCTTGCGCGAGACCTTCTGGAAGTAGGCGCGCACGGGCAGCCCCAGTGCCTCCGCGACGGCGAATGACGGCCCGCGATAGACCCGAGGGCAGACCAGGACCTCCTCACGCCGCGCCTCCCACGGCGTTGCGAAGGCGCCGATGGCCTCCGCCGGGTAGGGCAGGCCGACCCACGCCACGGGCGCGCGGGTCAGGGCGCGAAAGTAGCCGGTCGTCCGCGCGTTCAACACGGCGACCAGGTCGGAGGCATCCAGCAGGCGGCGCAGGGAGGGCGTCGGGTCCAGGTAGTCCTCCCCGCTGCCCTCGATCAGGGAGACCCAGCGTGTTGTTTGCGCTCTCGCTTCGGCCAGCGGTACAAAGGGAGGGATCAGCCAGGGGTTCAGGTTGGCAACCACCAGATCGTAGCGTGCGATCACCTCCTGCGTCGGCGCATCCGGCCCCCAGTAATCGCCCTGGAGCGCATAGGCCCACGCTTCGATGCCGTTGCCGGTGCGATAGGGCGCGGCGGGGTCGGCATGGTTCCAGCGCCCCGGATTGCCGCCGATGAGCAGGGACCGCACGCGCTCCTACTCTCCGCTCCGGCAGAGCACTTCCCGTACCGCCCCGGCGACCTCTTCGGCGGCGATGAGGCGCATACAGCGGTTCTGATGGGCGCAGGCTTTCCAGGTACAGCCCGGACAGCCGGAGACCTTGCGGATCACGATGTTGCCCGGCGCGTAGCCCGGTCCAAAATCCTTCGGGTCGGTAATGCCGAAGAGTGCGACCACGGGGGTCTGCGTCGCGCAGGCGAGGTGCATGGGACCAGTGTCTCCCGTGACCAGCACATCGCAGCGGCGCTGGATCTCGGCCTGCTGCATGACCGTCGTCCCCGCCAGCACCCGAGGCGGCGTGCGCATTCCCGCGACGATGGCCTGTGTGATCTCCCCATCTCCGGGGCCGGGAAGCAGCAGGAGGCGGACTTGAGGCCAGGAGGAGAGCAGGTTGCCCAGCTCGGCGAAGCGCTCCGGGGGCCAGTTCTTCGACAGGGCCGACGTACCCGGGTTCAGGGCGACCAGCCGCTCCTCAGGTCGGATCCCCGCCTCGCACAGCAGCCGATCCACAAACTGCACGTCGGCAGGCGATGGAAAGATCTCGGGTAGGGGGTCGGAGATGTCGCCGCCCAGACAGCCCACGACCCGGAGGAAGTTGTCCACCATCTCATGGCCGGTCTCGTCGTAGGGAACGCGGTCCGTCAGCAGGTGCGCAAACCGGTCTTTACGGGTCAAGCCGACCCGTCGGGGCACCCCGCCGAGCCAGGCGATGAGCGGCATATCCGCACTGTCGTCCAGCAGGACCGCCAGATCGAACTTGCGCCGGCGCAGGAGCCGGAGGAACTTCCACTTGCCGGAAGCCCCCTGGCGGTCGGGGCGGCGGATCAGTTCGTCGATGTGGGGGTTATTGGCCAGAACGCAGAGGGCGCGCTCCCCGACTTCCAGGGCGATATGCGCCTGCGGATAGAGGCGGCGCAGGCTTCGCAGCGCGGGGGTCGTGCAGACCAGGTCGCCGATACACTCGCGGGCCAGCACGATAATGGAAGCCGGACGGGCGGCTTGTAATTTGTCTCCGGGGCAGCGAGAGGAAGTCGGATCGTTCATTTCATCCCGAGATTTTGATACAACTGCGGGTTCAAGGCCGGGTCATTGTACATCTTAAATTGCTTATAGAGCTTGAAGGTGCGCTCTCCCCGGACCAGTTGCTGCAAGAGAATTTCCAGGCAATCGCGCAGATCCGCAAGCTGGCACTGTATCCGTTCCAGTTTGATACGGCACTGCTGCCGATGCGCCTCATCGGCGGTCTCTCGCTGCACCTCCTCCGCCATGTGGTACTGTTTTAAGGCCAGAATGGAGAGGCGGTCGATCATCATCCCCGGCGTCTCCGAGTGGACCGGCGGCGGTTCCGTCCGGCTGGGCAGTTGTTCGGCGATCCATGCATCTATCTGTTCGACAGCATCGTTCCGGGATTGGTTACAGCGATCTATGGTACGCTTGGCCTGGCGGATGCGCTCCGCGCCCAGATCGTCCCGGCGGGCGATGTCCTCCTCATGCCAGAGGGCGAAATTCATCCGATGGTTCTGCTCGATCTGGCTCCGGGGCGTCTCCCCCTCCGGCGGTGTCGCGGCATCGTGCCACTGGTGCGTCCACGTCTGCTGGAGTGCGGTTATCCGCTCTGCGCGAAGATCAAGCAGTCTCATCTTGCTGAAGGTAGCTCCTATGGCTCATGCTGCGCCCCATTTTTCTGCCGACAAACCCGGTGCGTTAAGAATACCCCAAACCGCACCAGATTCAAACCATGCCCATCAGAATACCGGATATGGACTGGAAACTCTCCGATAAAACGCGTGTTGACAGAGGAAATATTTCGCGGTAGAATGAGATCCATGGTTTGTTCCGCAAGGAGGTTGTTGCAGCATGGCTATTCCTACCGAAGGAGATACTCTCTCCATCAGTGAACTTGGCATACAAACGCAGAGGCTTGTCGAACAGGTCGAGACAACAAAGCGACCATTAGTTATCACGCGGCAGGGCCACTCTACCGTCGTTCTGATAGACGCTGAAGCTTATGAACTGCAACAACGGCGTTTGGCTTTAATGGAGCATATCGCCAAGGGCAAGCAGGATGTTGCCAATGGGAAAACCTACACTCAGGAAGAGGCGGAAGCGTTATTAGACGAGTGGATGTAGCGCTATGGAGAGGCGTCCGCTAAAGATCGTCTGGTCCGGGCAGGCGATGACAGATCTGCGTGAAATTGCCGCTTATATCCGCCATCATAGTCCCAAGGCCGCTCAAAAGATACGTCAGACGATCAAAGAAGGAACCCGGCGTTTGCAACTCTTTCCTCTCTCCGGACGCATCATACCGGAACTCCCCGAGGCCCATTATCGTGAGATCATCGTGCGAGATTATCGCATCCTCTATGAGCCAACAGAAGACCGTGTAGAAATCCTCGCTGTCCTTCACGGAAGCCGTGATCTACCTTCGCTTTTTCCTCGTCGCAGAGCCTGATTTCGAACATATTCTGTCGCTCGTTAGAAAAACATCCTGGCACAGACGATGCACCAGCCAATTCCAGACCGTTTCTGGGGCATTGCCGACCAGAGCAACCGCCTCTTTGTCTTTACCCATCTCTCGGTCGGCGACCGTCTGTTTGTGGACGCTATCCTCAACGATCAGGTGATCTCCCCGAACTTTATGGAGGGGCAGGGTTCAGGATGTGATCGCCGCTGCAATAGAATCCGACCGAACTCAGATCTGGATCTCAATATACACCAGCAGTCACCGCATATAGTGGCGATCTGAATATATCTTGTTCACAAAATCTGTTGACAACATTACCTGCCACGAAACGTACGCTGGCGGCGCTGCTTTTGCCCAAACACAGTGACCGACATTGGTACATTCGCGGGCGGGGGAAGCGGAGGATCAATACACTCTGTCGGAACATAAACTGTGTTTATAGACTTAGGTGAGACGGTTCCATTCACACTGTTGACAGCAACCAGCGACTGTGATTTGCCCAACGTCTTCGGCATGAACACGCGACCTGCAGGGATCGTGAAGCTCTTGGGTGCTTCTGTAGGGTTCTCAACTTCAACTGCAATCCAATACGGCATTCTACACCTCATTCCCGAGATTCATGGAACCTCTATATCTCATCAGTCGTGCCGACTGACGTATAAGACCGGACTACTGCTCGATGTTATCGTCGGAGCGAAGCGGCAGATTGTCATCATGCCTTTCGACACCACCCGTAATGGAGCGAATGAGTAATGTCCCTGCGAAAACGTGGTCAAGGAGTGTGTTATCACCGATCTCCGCTACGAATCCCAGCGCAGAAGCATTGAAGAAGCGAAGTTCCTCGCCACCTCTAAAGGATTTCCCTTCCGTACACCACCCAATGGCACGTCCGATAGGGTTGAAGTCTGCTTGAGCCTTGGAGGTCTCCCGCAGCCCTTCGTCCCTCTCGGTCCGCCTATGCGGTTCGTATCGTATTTCCCGAAGCACATCGTATGGTGATTCCGCTGCAGCAAGTAGGAATTCACGTTGATTATCATATTCCGAAGCGGAGTCGATGACTGCATTCGCCAAAGCATTCCGGAAGGCGAGAAATCTTACTGCTTCAACGTGCAATGGCTCCTCGGAAAGTTCAACGTCAGCATAAGCATGTTGGACCAGTTCTTGGTATTGATCACCCTCAAAGATCGTCACCTGGACGAAATCGGCGACATGATCTTCTGAGTCGTCAGATTGATTAACGACACGTTTAAGTGTTTCATTACGAATTTTCTTTCCATCGTAAACGTACAGATCAGTCTCTAGTTCTGGCGAGTTTCTCCATTTATTGAACCGTTCTTGAAAGGCAAACTGGAGGTGCTGGTAGATCCTGCGTGTTATTACAAGCGAGCTTACGAGACCGATGTTACGCTCATACTTAAGGAATTTGTTCATCTGTTCCGCACAGAAGTGCGTTGGATCATCATCAAGTTCCACATTCATAGTGTCCGCGGAGATTCGGATCTCCAGAGGATTCCGAATAATGTCGTCGCGGAGCAGTATTTCGTTGATGCGGGGCACCATGGCTAGAATATCAATCGCAGCATCGGTTGCCCATGTGAAGTTGGTGGCTTCATCAACTTTAAACCAGCACCATCCACCATCTCCGGCCCACATAACGGTAGTACTCGCTTGGACCTCCACAAGTGCGGAAACGTACCGCTGGAGTAGTTTTCTGGCCTTCTGTAGATTCACCGGCGGTATTTGGATTCGGCTATGTCCAGCGATGTCAAATTGCAAGAGAATAATCTCAGCCCGTGGCATTCCGCTCCTCCTTTATCGTATCAAAACTGACGGTCGCCCCAGCAATCGGGGGCAAAAAGCCTGATCTCGTTAACACTTCCGGTATGGCATCATCTCCGCCTACAGGCGCGAATGTCGATATCGTATTGCTAGGATCGGTACTATGTGCTCGCTTGCTGACCTGGCTCGTGTTTGATAAACAGCCTATGTGCAAAGTGCAAAACCCTCATTACAGTTGATTGCATACTCTCCAATACCGGTTCGCCGCAAAGCTGTTAAAGCACAAGCTGTTTAGATACTAATTATACCAACTATTAGTGACCTTAAGTTTCTGATATGCGCCCTCACGTTATGTTCGCCCGAAAATAATTCGCTGGCTCTGCCAATGTAACTGAGTAGAGCATCGAGAGGCAGGTGAAATTGCGGTGAAAAGAATCCAAATATGCGGTCAGACAAGCATAATGCCCTTGTATTGGAAATAAACCTGAAGTGCCGATGTGCCAGATTTCCCCTCATCGTCCTCGGCACACCATTTGCCAAGTTCGTATAGATCATATATCTTATTGCTGATGGTGTTAACAGGTGGACACATAGAGGAAAGCGCCTTGCCGATCAATGCTTCAGCTTCGACGCCATCTAGGATTTCACATCCTGTGAGCATTTTCTCTGCCAGACATTCAACTGCATACATGATCTGCGGCTTTTGAATAAGAACCCACGCCCGCTTTTTCGCATGCTCTATATATTCAAAGCGACATTTTTTGTCTGAAGGCTTGGCACTGGTTTGTGAGGCAAAATGCCTCAACTGTTCCCTATCGGATTTGCCAGTTGCGCAGGTATTTAAAATCAGACTCGCATCAATGGGAAGCGCAATTAGGTTGCCTATTCCACCTGCGGCAACCATGGTCATGTATCGTTCTACTTCTTCACGCTTTGGCTTGGGATGCCTGTTGGTTACGTTTTCGAGGTCAGAATCAATATCGAACTCGATTGTACCGTCATGTTGTCCTCCTTGCTTGAACGCGATTCTCTTAATCTTAAATCCGAGTTTGTATCCTATCACAGCGTGAACTGCTTCATGATAGGCTCTTATCCGCCGTTCGGCTTCGTAAAATGACATTTTCTTGTAATTACCCATTCTGGCTGCCACTCCTACCTTTGTAATCAATTTCCTGGAAGAAGAGGTAACAAACTTGTCTGTTTCTTGACCACGGTGACGAGCAACAAAAGTGGAAAGTTTCTATCAAGCAAACGACCGCTGGGATAGCACAAGATTAACCAATAACGACCCCAAAGATCAAATACATTTATGGAAAAAGCGCTTGAAAAACCGCCTGACGCTGACGACGCGTCAGGCGGTTTTTTCCGGTTGGTTGTAAGACGGGTTATACTTTCTCCTGTACCGTGCGCAGACGGTTCAGGACACGCTCCCTGCCCAACGCCCAGAGCGTCTCGAACAGGCCGGGGCCGACGGTGCGCCCGGTCGTGGCGACCCGCGTGGGGTGGATCACCTCGCCGAACTTGACGCCCAACTCCTCGCCGATGGCGCGGGTCGCGGCCTCCAGGTTCCCCACCGTCCACTCCGGAAGCGCCTCGTAGGCGGCGATCTCCTTTGCCAGCAACGCCTTCAGGTGCGGCACGCCGAACCACTTGGCGACCGCCTTCTCGTCGTAGCCGTCGGGGTAGTTCAGCTCCTGGAAGAAGAAGCCGACCAGGTCCGTCACCTCCGCGATGGTCTTCATCCGCTCCTGCTGCAACAGGATGATGCGCCGTGCGTACTCTAATTCCTCCTGATAGCGCTCTTTCTCAGCGTCGGCGGCATCGTGAGGCGGCGGGGGCGGGATCATACCCGCCTTGACGAGATAGGGCAGGCACATCCCGATGATGCGCCCCGGCTCGCTGGCGCGGATATAGTGCCCGTTCATCCAATTGAGCTTCTCGTAATCGAAGACGGCAGGATGCTCCGAGAGGCCCTCGATGGAGAACCGCTCGATCAGCTCCGGGATGGTGAAGAGCTCCCGGTTCTCATCGCCCGCCGACCAGCCCAGCAGCACCAGGAAGTTGATGAGCGCCTCCGGCAGGTAGCCCTGCTCGACGAACCAGGTGAACTGCGTCGCGCCGTGTCGCTTGGAGAGCTTCTTCTTGTCCGCGCCGACGATGAGCGGCGGATGCACAAACTTCGGCATCGCAAAGCCCAGCGCCTTGAAGACCTGCACCAACTTCGGCGCGCTGGAGAGCCAGTCGTCGCCGCGCAAGATGTGGGTGATCCCCATATGGTGGTCGTCTACGGCGCAGGCCAGGAAGTAGGTGGGGTAGCCATCGGACTTGAGCAGCACCTGGTCGTCCTGCAGGCGGTTCTCGTAGGTGATGTCGCCCCGGATCTCGTCGTGCAGGATGGTCACACCCTCCAGAGGCATGGCGAGACGCACCACAGAAGAGGGCTCTGCGCCCTCCGCCTCCAGCCTCTGCAGGCGCATCGCTTCGCGTTGGGCCGCGTCCCGGCAGTGGCGATCATAGCCGGTAGGTTCGCCCTTCGCCTGCTGCTCCAGCCGGATCTGCTCTAACCGCTCGCGGGTGCAGTAGCAGCGGTAGGCGTCGCCGGAGGCGATCAACTGTTCGGCGTATTGCTGGTAGAGTTCCAGGCGCTGGCTCTGCACATAGGGGCCGACCGGCCCGCCCGTCACCCACCACTCGTCCGGCAGGATACCCAGGTAGCGCAGGCTGTATTCGATGTCGTAGATGCCTTCCGGCACATAGCGCTTGGGCGTCCGGTCGGTATCCTCCAGGCGCGCCAGGAACTTCCCGCCGGTCTTACGGGCGAGCAGCCAGTCATAGATCGCCGTGCGCAGGTTGCCCACATGGGGCGAACCTGTCGGAGACGGCGCATAACGAACGCGAACGGACATGAAGCACTCCAAAGGCAGTAGAGAGTAGGCAGTAGGCAGTAGGAAAAACCCTTCTCTACTGCCTACTGCCTATTGCCTACTGCCTACTTGACCAGATACTTGCGCTTGCTCTTGTCGAAGCCCTGCGAGAGCTTCTTGGCGTCGTAGACCCAGGCGCCGCCCCGCTGGAAGAAGCAGTGGTACTCCGACAGCAGCGAGGCTACCATCCGGCGGGTGGCACGGCGCACAATGTTCACTTCCGTATGCAGGGTGAGGAACTCGATCCCCTTACGGTAGTGCTCCATGATGACCCGCACGATCTCGAAGCTTGAAAGCTCCTCGTTCTCCACGCGCTCCTGCAGCGCCAGCAGTTCGTTGATGCGGTTGCGGCTGATGAACATCGAGGGCTCGCTCTCATCGTTGTAGTTGATGAGGTAGCGGTCCGGCGCCTGCCGCTCCAGGGTGAAGGTCGCCCCCGAATCGATGGGGATAGACTCGAACCAGTCCAGCAGGCCGTAGAGCAGGCGGGTCTCGTTGTTGATCCAGACGCGCGTCTTCTGCCCGGTGGGCAGGATAAAGTCGGTCTCCAGGACGGCAGGCTCCGGCGGGAAGAAGCCCGATGCGAACTGGCAGAGCGGCAGCGTGCCGATCTGCTTGTGGTGGTACTTGATGACCGCACGGGCGTTGGAGGGCGGGTTCGGATCGGGGTGGCCGACCGGCTCCTCATCCAGCACATCCTGTACCAGCGGGCTCATGATCTCGCGCTCCAGGCCGCCGTCGAAGCCCTCGTCTTCCAGCAACTGATCCAGCGGGTTGCCGTCCACATCGGTGAAGTTGTACTCGGGGATTTCGAGCGACCCGGGCACCGTGAAGACATAGCCGGGAACGGTTCCCTGCGGGCGGAAGCGGTCGCCGCCCACCCAGAGCACGCGGTCATCGGAAGCGAGGGTGCGGATCACCGCGTGCAGGTCCTCGGCATAGGTGCGATACTCGGGGGTGACATCGAAGCTATCTTCCAGCAGGCGCGGGGCGAACGCGGTCTCGTCGCTATCGAGGACGGCCTGCACCAGTTGCTCGCGTTCTTTGTCGCCGATCACCAGCGGTTGTGCGGCCTCCTGCGCCTCGGCCTCGGCGTTGTCGCTCACCTCCTGCTCGGCCAGCACCAGGAAGTGCGCCGCCAGCTTCTCCATTGTTTTCGGGCCGATCCAGGTGCCGTCCGAGAGCGGCATGGCGCCGCTCTGCATAAAGAGGCGATCATAGAACGCGGCGGCATTAAAGTTTTCGCGATCCGTCTGCCAGGCCAGGAACTGGAGCGCCTTATTGCGGAGGGGCTTGCCGACGGCGTCCAGCAGCGCAGCGGCGGTCGCCGGCTTATGCGCGTCCAGGCCCACCTTCCCTGCGGCCTCCTTGTAGGGAAATACGTCGTTATCGTCCAGGAAGTTGTCGAACAGCACCTCGTCGTCCTCTACGCCCTCTACGTCGAGCAGCCAGTTGACGGGCGCGATGTAGTCCGTTCCGATCCGGAAGTAGCGCGTGGGGTCGTGCGTGAGGTGCTCCAGCATCTCCTCATAGATCTCGGCGGGGCGTCCATAGACCGCATTCAGTTCCCGCGCCAGATGCGGCAGGCGCGCCGGCTGCCCGAACGTGTTCAGGATGCGCTGCAGGTTATGGTCCACTGTGCTGCGAGTATCCAGATAGCGTGTCCAGAGGGTCCATTTGCGGTCTACGGCGGTCATCTGAGGGTTGGTCGAGAGGATCACACGGGCCAGCTTGGTGTCCACATCGGGGCGTCCGACGGCGCGGGCGACCTCCGCCGCCTTGAGCGGCTCGTCGGCCTCGATCAGCGCGCGATAGATCAGATCACCGGCAAAACGCGCCGCGAGTTGCTCTTCGGTCTGCGGCTCATTGGATTTCGTCATCACGGCAGTTGCCACGGAATGTTCTCCTTCTTTAACAAGAGCGAGTACGGATCAGACGGAAGCGGCGACCGGCTCGGCGACAAGGTCGTAGGGTCGGGCTTCCAGCACACGGGCGCGCACAAACGTGCCGGGCTGGGCGGTGCAGCGGCGCACATAGACCTTACCGTCGATTTCCGGCGCATCGCGGAACGAGCGCCCTACCGCTGTCGTCACCTCCAGCGGAGAGCGGCTCTCAATCAGAATATCCAGTTCACGGCCCACCCACTTCCGATTGCAGGCCAGCGCAATGGCCTGCTGGCGCGCAAGCAGCTTCTCTTTGCGGGCGCGCTTGGTACGGGAGGGGATTTTCGGCTCTATTGCTGCGCTGGGCGTGCCGTCCTCCACCGAATACTCGAAAACGCCCACCCGGTCGAATTGCGCCTCCTCCACAAAGCGCTCCAGGGTGGCGAAGTGTTCTTTGGTCTCGCCGGGGAAGCCGACGATAAAGGTGGTGCGGATGGCGACATCGGGCGCGGCGGTGCGGAAGTCCGCCAGCAGTTTCAGATAGCCGTCGTAGGTCATGGGACGGCGCATGGCGCGCAGCATTTCGTTGTCGGCGTGCTGCAGCGGCATGTCGATATAGTGGCAGACCTTCGGCGTGCTGGCAATCGCCTCGATAACGCCCCGGTTCACCCGCGATGGGTAGCAGTAGAAGAGCCGCAGCCAGCGGACGCCATCCACTTGCGAAAGCTCACGTAGCAGCTCCGGCAGGCGCATCTTGCCATAGAGGTCGTAGCCGTATTGGGTCGAATCCTGCGCGATCAGGTTCAGCTCTTTTACGCCCTGCGCGGCCAGTTGCTCCGCCTCGGCGACGATCCGCTCCATCGGTTTGCTGACGTGCTTGCCCCGAAAGGAGGGGATGGCGCAGAAGGTGCAGGCGTGGTCGCAGCCCTCGGAGAGCTTCAGGTAAGCGGTCCAGGGCGCGCCGATACGGGCGCGGGTGGGAGTGTTCACCCAGCGATGGTGGGGCTTCTCCGCCACCTGCAGCAGTTGCTCGGATCGGATCAGGGTGTCGCCGACCACCTGCGTGATCGCACCCATCTGGCCTGTGCCCAGAAAGGCGTCCACTTCGGGCATCTCGGCGGCAAGCTCTTTGGCATAGCGCTGCACCAGGCATCCCGCCACCACCACCCGCTTCACCTCGCCCCGCTCCTTGCGCTGCAGAGCCTCCAAAATGGTGTTGATCGACTCCTCTTTCGCCGCCTCGATAAAGCCGCAGGTGTTGATAACGACCACGTCGGCGTCTGCGCTGACCTCTTCCGGGGTGTGGCTGGTCTCGATGGCGTAGCCCTCAGTCTCCAGCAGGCCCAGCATCTCCTCGCTGTCCACTTCGTTCTTGGCGCATCCCAGATTGATCAGGCTGACTTTCGTGCGACGCGGTTGTAATTCGATAGAAGCCATGTATTCCTTATGAGACAAGAAAAAGGGCTGCGTCGTATGCAGCCCAATTAGTATACCTCAAAAACGCCCTTTTCAGGACGGCCTCTTTCTAAACGCGCTGTCCGGGATGCCCTGGTTGACCTTCACTCGGGTGAGCTTGACGGTGGTGAAGACGGCTCCTTTGCCATCCGCCATCTCTACGGAGCCGGGCAGCCAGAGGTTCGGCGCGACTTCGGTCGGCTGCTTGTAGCGCTCGATGGTCTTCAGCTTGCTATCCTTATCAAAGCACTCCCTCTTCAAGATCAGGCGCTTTTCCGGATCGATCCAGACGCGGCAGTAGGGACCCTCATCCTGCCCCCAGTAGGTCAGGTCGTAGACCACGGTCGGGACGCCCTCCAGCGGCTCCTGCTTCACAAAGCGCGCCCGCAGCGTCTCGAACATCTCCTGCGTCAGCACACCGCAATACTCAAACAGGAAGGAGCGCTTGAAGGGCGTGTCGGAGAGGTTCTGCTCCTTTCCGCTCTTGCCTTTCTCGATGGTAAAGCTGCGCTGCTCTCCATCGAAGAGCAGCGTCTCCTTGCCATCCTTTGGGGAATTCGTGGTAAGGCGGAGCTTGTCCGGATCTTTATACTCCAGGGTGACGTCGTGAAGGGCGTAGAGCCTGGCGACATCTTTGTCTATGGCCTCCAGCGGCTTCGGGTCTTTCGTCGTCACCTGCAGGGTCGCCTCCAGATCGTCCGGGGGCTGGATCAGGGTGGAGAACTTGGGGGTCGGGTGGAACTCGGACTCCCCCTCGCTCGATTCGTCGGCCTGAGAGAGCGCCATGCGAACCCGTTCCGCCTTGAGCCAGGGATGGATCGCGCGGGAGATAGCCACGGTGACCGCCCGCTGCTCCTGCGGCGTGATGGACCCCGGCAGCACCAGGGGCAGCGGGTTCAGGGAGACGATGTTGTTGAACGTATCGTAGAGGTTCTTATTTTCGGTGCTGTCCCCCTCGACGCCGTGGGCATCCAGCACGAGATGCCGGCTATTCACATCCAGGATCACCAGATCCACCGTACAGATCGCTTTGATCCGATTGGACACCCCGATCCACACATCGCGCGAACGCCACTGCGCCCGCCCGGCCAGGACATAGCGTGTGTTCAGCCGCTCTCCGATCTCGATCATCTCGTCGAGGGTGGGGAGGATAAAGACGGCGTTCGGTTTGTCCGGAGCGTCCTGCGTTACTGCCCTCTTCCCCTCCTTCCAGATATGCGCGAAGGGCGAATCCACTTTTTTGGAACCGCTCACGCCGGTCATGGGAGGGGGCATCGCGCCGGTCGCCGTTTTGATCAGGAAGACATTCAAGCCCGTCGCCAACAGCAGTTGGCTGCACACTTCATGGGCGGATTCCACGGCGGGATCTTTGCCGTTTTTGTAGTTCCAGGGGATGATCGCGACCGTATCGCCCAGTTCCACTACCTGGGGTTTGGGAATGCGCGTGCCGGACCGGGGCGCCGGATTTTCGGGCTTCTCGCTGGATGCCTCCGGCGCCTGGGCGGAATGGCGCGATTGCGCATTGGCCGGGCAGAGCAGCCCGAAACTCAGCGCGCAACCGACGAGCAAGACAAACAGACGGCCTGGGTCATAGTGGCCTGCATTCATACTAATACTCCTCCGGGGGCGTCTCGCGCTAGGATGTAAATCTTTATACCTGAAGGGGAGGGCGTCAGGCTAGGGAGACATGTCTCTATTCGATACGGATCGCTCTTCAAGAACGATGCCAATTGGATTTCCGTGACAGTTCAAGGTGGACCGCCACCTCGACCTTCCGATTCCGATGCAGAGCGTAATACTTAAACTATTCCGGGTATAGTTCCTTCAGAATTCCAAGGAGAATCAACGTGATGCCGTCGGATCAAAATCGCTGGGAGAATCCGCATGGGGTCAAGAAGCCGCCTGTTGACGCGTCGGCGCTCGCGATGCACGCTGCCGACGCGGAGGCGCGCCTCCCGCTGGTCACCCTGCTCTCCCAGGTGTGGGTCGCGTTCACGATCGAGTGCGACAACGAGGCGGAACGGCAGATGCCCCACCGGACGGCCAATCACGGCGCAACGCCCGGTGCGCTGCATACTCCGTGGCTGACATCGTCTACCATGTGGGCGAACTGTATGCAGTATGTGGGGGACGAGGGCATCACAGTGCGAGAGCTTGAACGCCGGGCGCGAACGATGACGAACCTGCATGGCATGCAGCGGTGGGGGTACATCACGGTGGAGTCGGCGGGCAGCCGCTCGAAATCCCCGGGCCCCCATAGTGTGATCCGGGCAACTCCTGGCGGACGGATGGCTCAAAGCGTGTGGATACCGATGGGCCACGTCATAGAGCAACGTTGGCAACAGCGCTTCGGCGCCGGCGCAATCGAGCAACTGCGAGCGTTCCTGTCCGCCCTCGTAGGCCAGTTCGATGCCAACCTGCCGGACTGTCTCCCGATCCTGGGGTATGGGCTGGTTACCAGGGCATCCTTTTGTGATCACCCGGTGCCACCCGGGCATCCACCCGACGATGTCGCCCCTCTGCCGCTATCGGCTCTCCTCGCCCGTGCGCTGGTCGCGTTCGCCATCGAGTTCGAGTGCGAGGCGGACGTGAGTATCGCCATCGGCGCGAATATCCTTCGGTTGTGCCGGGAGCAGAGCCCGCTTATCCGCGATCTGCCTCGCCTGTCCGGCGTGTCGAAGGAGGCAATCGCGATGGCATTAAGCTATCTGGAAAAGCGCGGGTTCGCCGTGGTCGGAGAGGAGGCGCCCGATAGCAAGCGGAAAGCGCTTACGCTCACCCCGAAAGGCGGGCAAGCCAGAGACACGTACCTGAAGCTGGTAGGAGAGATCGAGGAGCGCTGGCAAATCCGCTTCGGCGCCCAGCTCGTTAGCCGGCTTCGCGCCGCGCTGGAGCCTCTGGTCGGCGCCCCTGGCGCAAGGTCGCCCCTGTTCGAGGGGCTGGAACCTCCGCCGGGCGGATGGCGCGCCTCGGTTCGGAGCCCCGAAACACTCCCGCACTTTCCGATGGTTTTGCACCGGGGCGGTTACCCGGACGGAAGCTGACCAACCCCCGTTTGTAGGGCAGGGGCCGACTAGGTCGCGCTTCACGCAGTCCAAATTCGCTATTCCCTCGCAGATTTCCCCTGCCGAGGCATTGGAGATAGGGCGCAGCAAGCAGCATACTTGTCGAAAGTTGACATTGCGCCCTTTGGTCTCGTAGAAGAAAGTATGATTTCCTACGAGACATTCCGCAAACTCTTGCTGGATCACCCCCATAGCCAACAATCTCTCAAGAGCGTGCAAACGCTCTTTGTCAACCCGACCCCCGCGTCTGCCGAGACCCCTCCCCAGAAAGGGCAAGCCACCTATGTGCTGCAGCAGGGGGAGAGCGTCGTCTTCGGCAATGGGCAAGGACCCCAAAAGAGCAGGCACAATGGGATAGCATGCCCTTGCTGCTCATCACGGGTTGGCGTTGGGATCCGCGCCGCAAGGTCTGGACCGCACTTGAGTTAATGACCAACCTCCCGCTCTCCCAAGACCCGCAACATGCGGGTCCCTCTCCCTTTACGGAAGTAGCGGGTCTGTGTCGGGATCGCTGGGACATAGAAATCCTGTTCAAGTTACTCAAACAACACCTCTCTTTCGATCATTTGCTCAGTCGCACCCAGAACGGGATTGAGGTAATGATCTACAGGAGTTTGATCCTGACCTGGTTGCTGTTATGGTATCAACGTCAAACCCAGATAGATCGTGGTTGGCGTTCTGTCAAGTCCTGGTTAGCTCAGGATGTCCAATCTTGGGGGGAGGTCGCCTTGTCACAAATGACGATCCGAACCCTCAAGCCGGTAACAGCAGGTCCAAACCTGGACGCAAGTGGAACTTTCGACAAGGATACTGCTTGCTGCGCCCCTACATCCCCTGCCGATGTATGAAGATGTATGAAAAGGATCTAACTCTCGGAGAAGACGCTGACCGTATCCGTCAGCACATTGGCGGCATAGACTTTGTTGGTTGGTGTCACCGTCAATCCCATCATACCGCTTACCGCGCGGATATTGGCGACCACTTGGTTGGTCTCGCCATCGATCACGCTCAGCGAGCCTCGCCGCATATTGCTGGGAGATCGGGTCACATAAATCGTATTGGTGGCTGCATTGACCGCGACGCCATACGGATTGCTCCCAACATGCACTGTTTTGATCACCCGATGCGTTGCACCGTCTATGACGCTGAGCCTGTTGCCGAGGATATGTGTGACATAGATCCGGTTCGTCGCCAGGTTCACCGAAATATCCATCGGCGTAACGCCTACCGGGATCGTCTCCACCAGTGTGTCGGTCGCGCCATCGATCACGCTCACGCTATAGCTGCCCCAATTCGCCACATAGATCCGGTTGGTCGCCGGCTGGACGGCGAGGCTGAAGGGTACCGAACCGACGGTCAGGACCGTCAGAAGCGTATTCGTCTGCCCATCAAAGACGGCCACGGTGTTATCGCCCGCATTGGCGACATAGATCTTGTGGGTGAGCGGCTGGACGGCGATGGCGCTTGGGCTATTGCCGCCGCAGGAGAGGGTCGTAATCAGCGTATCCGTTCCGGTATCCACCACGCTGAGGGTGCCATCGCCTCCATTCGCCACATAGAGGCGATCCGTGGGCGGGTTGAGCGCGATGGCCCGCGGGCCTTTGCCCACCGGAATCGTACCGATAACAGCGTCGCTGCGGGTATCCAGGACGCTGAGAGAGCCCTGACAACTGTTGACGACATAGACCTTCCCTGTATCGGGGTGCGCCGCCACGCGGTTCGGGCACTTCCCCACCGCGCGGACCAGAACATGGTAGGCCGTATTTTTCATCATCGGTGTCATGGGTGCATATCCCTTCATCTCTCCGGCAAGCTGCCGGCGCCCGGCGTGTAGCCAACGTTTGATGGTCCCCTCCGGTCGCCTGGTACGGCGTGCGATCTCTTCGATGGAGAGGCCGGCCAGATAGAACCAGGCGAGTGTGCGGGCCTGCGCGTAGGGGAGCCGTTTCAGGGCGCGCTCCACGTCGAGGCGCAGCAGCGATTGCGCGGTCTCGGAGATCGCGGAGGGCGTCTCCTCCGCCGGGATTCCTGCCGTCTCCGCCTGCCGCTGTTGCTGCAGCCGCCGCGCTTCGTTCTGAACGATGCGGCGCATCCAGGCATGCACATGCTCGGGCTGTTGTAGGTCGGCCACGTGCCGATAGATACGAAAGATCGCAGCGGCGACCGCATCCTGAGCATCTTCCCGATGCTGCAGTTCGGCAAACGCCCAGGCAAATAGCCGTAGCCCCATCTTCCGTATCAGTTCGGCCAGGGCCGCCTGATCGCCGTTCCGCGCACGGAGCGCCAGGGTGATTTCGTCTGATTCCGGTTTCATCACATAGCAAGACCCGAAATGAGGGAGAGAAGGTTCGCTCGTTTTCCGTAAAGAGGGAATAGGAGGAGCAAAAGATGCGAGGATGGCTGGTAAGCTGGATCGTCTGCTGTTGTCTGTTCTGTTGTGTGGCACGGAGTTCCGCCCAGAATCCGGCGGAGCGCGTGGTGGTCGTGCAGAACGAGACCAGCCCGGTCTCCATGGCGATTGCAAAGGACTATATGCAGAAGCGCCACGTTCGGAATGTGGTCTCGGTGCAGTGCGCAGACTCGGCGCTGAGTGCGGACAGGGAGACGCTCTCGTTTGCGGAGTATCAGGGCCAGATCGAAAAGCCGCTTCGCGCGTTTCTGGCCGCGCATCCGAAGGTGGACTTTATCGTACTGACCAAGGGCATTCCGATCCGCATCGCGGATGCGCCGGGGCGAGGGCTGGGCAACAAGCGCCCCTCCCTGGATAGCACGCTGGCCGCGCTGGATTACGATAAAGAGCCGAAGGCGATCAATGTGCCCATCTCCGACAGCGGCTTTGTCGGGACGGCTTGGGCCAATCGCTACTGGCAAGCAAAGGAGCGGTTCTCGCATGTGAAGTTTGGCGGCTACCTGGTCACCCGGCTCGACGGCTATACCCAGGCGGATGCCATGGCGCTGACGGCCCGCGCCCTCGCCGCCGAAAAGGCCCCGCCGACCGGGACAATCCTGCTGGATACCTGCAAAACCTTCGGGTATGCCGACCGCGCCCAGCAGCCGGTGCCGCTCTTCGCCACGCCGCCCGAACCCGGCAAATCGCTCCCTCCCATGCCGGACATCAACTACAACCACTTCAATGCCGACATGCAGAAGGCGGCGGACATCCTGAAAGCGCGGAATATCCCGGTGGAACTGGATGAGAACGACGCCTTTGTGGGCAGCCGGACCGGGCTGATGGGCTACACCTCCTGGGGCAGCAACGACCACGCCTTCAATGCCGACGCCTACCACTCGCTCCGCTTCGCCCCTGGCGCCATCGGCGATACCGCCGTCTCGACCAGCGGGCGCACCTTCCTGCCGACGCAGGGCGGGCAGTCCCTTATCGCCGACCTGATCGCCCAGGGGATGACAGGCGTCAAGGGCTACTGCGATGAACCGCTCTTAACGGCCATCGCCTCGCCGACCATCCTCTACGACCGCTATACCGACGGCTGGACGCTGGCCGAAAGCTTCTATGCGGCCTCCCGCTTCGTCGGCTGGGAGGACATCGTGCTGGGCGACCCGCTCTGCCGCCCCTATCGCCCCAAGCGAAAATAGGTCCACCGATGCTCTATCTATCGTTGAGTGAAATTCTCTCTGCCCTGGATGCGCAACAGCGCAAAGAGCTCGCTGCGCTCTCCGGGGGTGTGGATGACGCCGAACGGAACCGCCTACGCAACGCCAGGAAGCAACTCTCCACGGTCGCCGTGTTCTTTATCGAGCGGAGTTGGGAGATCATCGCTCCCTCCCTCGAAGCTTTCTCTCTGGAAGCGGAAGTCGGAAAAACGACGGGAGAGCTCCGCGAGCACCTGAAGCGGCTGCACCGGCGTCAGCCTGCCTTTGCATGGGGATGGGTCCGCGCCCGGATGAATGCCCGGTTGATGCTCTTGCTCGAGGCGTGTGTCCCCAATCTGCTGCGAGAATACCCGGAGAGGGCTGCGCTCTACACAAAGAGCCTGCGTCGCGTGGATGCCTCCTATTGGTTTCGAGAAACGCCGCTGCATCATCTGAAGGCCGGATACCATACTGCACTGGGGGTTGCCTGCAAGTGGTATGGCTCGACCTTCGAGTTGCTGCAGGATAGGCCGCAATGCTGCCCACTCGCTACGCGGCGTTTTCGCGAGGAGCTCCGTCTGTTTGCCTCGTTCTCCCTGACCATGCTGGTTCGGACCGATAGTTATTTATGGGACTCGGCAGGCGCGAAGCCGCTGGATGCCATTTGGGAGGACGGAACGCTGAAGATTGCCCTTAAAACGATGGAGGAACTCTCTCTCGATAGCGCGCCGGATTATGGTATTCGCCTGGGCTGCCCTGCGCTCCGGGCGCGCCGACAGGCAGGGGAGCCTGCCTTTCCCGGCATCCTCGATTGGGTGGAGCAGGTCTTCTCCCGCTATCTTCAGGATCCGCTCCCAACTCCTCCATGAGCTTAAGGTTTGCCTGGGTATCACGGATAGGTTCTTTTTGTGTATTCGATATACAAGCTATCCGGTTGTTCGATCTCCTCGCCAGATTTGTCGTTTGTCACAATTCGGCGAGGAGGCAGTGGGGCCGATGCTGGATGGTCTTGTTATAGTGGCCGCCATTATTTGCCCCACACCAGGAGCAATGGATCCAGCCCTCCGGAAGGTTTTCTGACGGCTTGGTAAAGGTCTTCTCAAGCGTACGCTCGACCAGGTCCAGGAACTCCGGCGTCGCAAACTGCCATAGATCTGCCAACGCCCGATAGGCCGTAGCGAGGTCTTTCTCCTGGAAGGTATGCGTCACGGACTCCTCTTCGGCAGGCGTTCCGAGCGCCTCCGCGTTATGACGAGCCGCAAAGGGTTTCAGCGCCTCTTTTGCCGACTGAACCGCTTCCTTCAAACGTCCTATCTTCGTCATAGATCCCCACTCTCCCTCCATTCCGGGCGCTCTTCGATTGCCGATGCTTCTATTCGCGATGAATTCAATTATTACACACCAAGGCAGTCATTTTCCCGCGCTGCATCAGAAGTCCGAAATGCCCGCTATCCATCAGGGATGAATATTCTGCCATACATCGGAGGCGATAAAACGAGAGAGATGCCGAACGTTCACGGAAGCGACAATGATCTCCGCAGGCGGCAACCCCGCCGTAAGTGCTTGAGCAACCAACACAACATCGGCATCCAGAGCGCGGGCATCAGCTGTGGGAACACCTGCCTTGCGGGCTTGTGCCCATAAGTCGGCAGCAAGAAGCATCGCATCGGTAGTGATCGGAAGGTAGCGAGCCAGCGATTTCAATACATTGAGCCGTGTGACACCGGAGGTCTTGCCTGCCCGTATTAGTTCGCGCCGCACCTCATAGTCCGCGACCTCCGGTATATAGACTCGCACCCCGTTTGTGAGAAGCGTCTCCATCCAAAGACGACAATCATCCGCTTCAGTGGACTTTCCCGGTCGTTGGGTCACCAGTCCAAGCGGCCCTGAGTCTAGAAAGACTGCTTGCAACATCAGAACACCGGCTCCTCGCCGGATTGCGCCCGGTTAGCATTTAGATTGGCTTTGAATTCGGCAAGCTCGGCATCCCGTCGTTCCAGTTCATTCGGATCATCCGTCGCATCTTCTTCTCGCCATGCACGCAGCAGATCAATCAACGCCTGATTTTCCGCATCGGGCGCAGGAGGTTTGGTAGAGGTCGCTAACTCCGGCAAATTCGCCAAGCTTCGCTCAACGAGCGCGTCCACATCTATTCCATGCTGCCGTGCTTCCTCGACACGTCGAGCGAGTTCCGGCGTAACCTCAAATGTCAGTGTCATCGTCAATCTCTCCTCCTCTGCCACATAGCTCTCAACATAGAAAATACTTAAACGGGCAAATGCTATTGTGTGGCAGCACGGGCGCGAAAATATTATATCTTGTCTGCGCACTTTCGTCAAAACCCAGTGTGCCATAATAGCAGTATGTCATCCAACGCTTCTCTTTTGCGCCTGCCCGATTTCGCCTACGATCCCCGCTGGCAGCGGGCTACCATCTGGTTTCTCGTCATTACGACCCTGCTGCGCCTCTGCCAGTTGCCGACCCTGGAACTGGTTCCCGACGAGGCGTACTACTGGGACTGGTCGCGCCGCCCCGCGCTGGGCTACTACGATCAGGGGCCGTTTATCGCCTACCTGATCCGGGCGACGACCGCCCTCTTCGGGACCAATGAGTTCGGGGTGCGCTTCGGTGTGCTGCTGGCCTCGCTCGGCACGCTGATCTGCGGCTACCTGCTGGCGAAGCGCCTCTTCTCCCCCCTCACCGGCTTCCTGACGGTCGTGCTGCTGGGCTGCACGCCCCTGATGGAGGTCGGCAGCCTGATCGCGACCTACGACCCGCCCCTGGTCTTCTTCTGGGCGCTGACGGTGCTGCTGCTGGAGCGGGCGCTCTTCAGCGAAGAGGCAAAGAAGCAAAATACTTACTGGCTCCTCGCCGGGGTCGCGACCGGATTGGGCTTTCTCAGCAAGCACACCATGCTGCTTATATTGCCCTGCCTGGTGCTGTTCCTGCTCCTCTCGCCCCGGCATCGGTTCTGGCTGCTCCGCCCGCAGCCCTACTTGGCCCTGCTCATCGTGCTGCTGCTCTATAGCGGCGTCATCGTCTGGAACGCACAGCACCACTGGTGGACTTTCGGGCATCTGCGCTATCTTACCCACAAGAGTTCGGACACGCCGCTCAAGCGCCTGGGCGACTTCGTGGGGTCGCAGGCGCTGCTGCTCGGCCCCGTGCTGTTCTTCGGGACCCTGGCAGCGTCCGGGTGGGCCTGGAGGCGCTGGGCTTTGGAAAGCGGAGGGAGGAGGGAGGAGCGCACGACGATTGAGCCCAAAGAGGCTAACTCCGCGCCGACCTCTCTCCGCTCCCACCTGCTCTTTCTGCTGCTCATGGGCCTACCGGTCTTTCTCTTCTTCTGCCTGATGACCTTTCGGGCCAAGGCGCAGGGCAACTGGGCCGCGTTCGCTTGGCTCACCCCGACTCTCCTCTGGTCCGCCTGGCTGACCGAGTGGGCCGGGCGGGCGCAAAAAGCCGCGAGCCGCCTGACCGGGGTTGCCGCCCTTAGCAGCCTGGCCCTTACTCTCCTGCTGATCGTCCCGCCCCTGCGCTACAGCCTGCACCTGCGCCTTCCGCCCGATGCCGATCTCA
>DATGIG010000480.1:0-8641 GCA_035295825.1 Chthonomonadaceae bacterium
GTCTTTCCGGGGGGCGTCTTTAAGAAGGCGATGATCGAGGATTGGCTGAAGGGCACCAACCATGCTCCGAACAGCCTCGCCTTCTGGACGAAACACCCCATCTATGACGACTTCTGGAAGCAGCGCGACCTGACCCGGCACTGGGAGCGGGCCAATGTCCCCGCCATCCATATCGGAGGGTGGTACGACATCTTCTCCCAGGCGACTCTAGATGCCTTTGAGGGCTATCAGACCAAGGGCGGGCCGAGCGCAAGGCTCGAACAGAAACTGGTGATGGGGCCGTGGACGCATGGGGTGGGGCAGGCGACAGCGGGAGATCTCACTTTCCCAAACGGGAGTGCGCCTCCCAACAACGCGCTCGACCCGTTCCGCTGGTTCGATGCCTGGCTCAAAGATAAGGACAACGGGATGAAAAAACTCCCGGCGGTCACTTATTATGTCATGGGGGATGTGACGGACAAGTCGGCGCCGGGCAATGTCTGGCGTACCGCGAACGCCTGGCCGCCGGTGAAGACCAGAGCGACGCCCTTCTATCTGCATGCCGACCATTCGCTCTCGACCAGTAGTCCGACGACAGGCGATCCCCTCACCTATACGTATGACCCGAAGGACCCGGTTACGACCGTCGGCGGACCGCAACTCACCATTCCTGCGGGGCCGATGGATCAGCGCAAGATCGAGACCCGACCCGATGTCCTGGTCTTCAGCTCCGACCCATTGACGCAACCGATGGAGGTGACCGGACATGTGCTGGCCGACCTCTTCATCGCAAGCGATGCCCCCGATACGGATTTCTTTGTAAAGCTCTGTGATGTCTACCCGGATGGCCGCTCCATCAACATCTGTGAGGGCCAGCTTCGCGCCCGGTTCCGTGACGGCTTCGACAAAGAGCATCTGTTGAAACCGGGTGAGATCACGCCGCTAAAGGTAGACCTCTGGTCCACCAGCATGATCTTCAATAAAGGGCATCGCCTGCGGGTGCAGGTGACCTCCAGCAGCTCTCCTGGATACGATCCTAACCCGAATACCGGCGATCCCTTCCGCGCCAATGACCGCGTGCAGGTAGCGCACAATACGGTCTTTCTGGCAGGGGAGAATGCTTCGTTTATCCTGCTTCCGGTCGCCAGGTAGATCGCACGAATGGTTCAGGGCGCAGCAAGCAGCGCCCCTACTTTAGCCATTCGTCGCGATGCTCGTTAATAAAGGCATCGTCGATCAGGTGGGGATAGGCATTCCGCACGCGCAGGATCTCTTCCTGTTGATATTGAGAGAGGCGCTGGCGTGGGTCCAGACACCAAGTACCCTCCATCATAAATTGGGATTTCAGCACGGTATGGATGCCGGGAAGACAGCCACGAAAGTTATGGGCGGCATCGAAATAGGCGGCATTGGCATCCGTGATCTCGACACCGCGCGCCAACAGGAACGGGTCTATCATGGAGGAGGCGATATTGTACTTGACCGCTTGGAGTAGTTCCACCGCGCAGCGTGTATCCATGGCCCAATGCCCCAGCAACCCGCCGACGATACGCTGTGAACGGGGTTTGCCATCCACCGGAAAGGTATATTCCGTCAGCAGATCTGCGACGATGTTGTCATCGTTGCCGGTATAGAGAGCGATATCTGTTCGACCCGATTCAAGGACGGCGCGGACGACATCCAGGGTTTGATAGCGATTGAACGGGGCGATTTTAATGGCGACCAGGTCCTCGACTTCCTCTGTCAGACGCCGCCAGAAGCGATAGGGCAGGTTGCAACCGCCAACGGCTGCCTGCAAATAGAAACCCATGATAGGAATCACTTTGGAGATCCGCTTACAGTGATTCACCAAATCGTCCGGCAAGGCTTCGCATTCCCACTCGCTTAAACTCACAAGACCGACATCGTAACCGAGGGCGCGGGCGGTGATCGCCTCCCGGATCGCCTGGTCTGTCTGGCCGCAGATCCCGGCGATCTTAACGAAGGGGCGGGGCGCTTGCGCAAGCGCTTCATCTGCCGTCAGGCTGGCCAGTTCGAGGACCGGCATATAGAGTTTGCGCTCCCGAATGGCGAATTGGGTGGTATGGACGCCGACCGCCATGCCGCCTGCGCCTGCCGCCACATAGTAGCGAGTCAGGGCGCGCTGATGCTGCGCATCCAGTTTGCGTTCTGCGGTAAGAGCCAGAGGGTGGGCCGGAATGACGTGCCCCTGCATTAAGTGATTGCGCAGCGCCTCACGCGAGGTATACAGTTCAGAATCGGCCATCTCTTGCCTCAAAGTGGGTTGGTTTGTTCAGCGTTCTGCCGCCCTGTCGCACCCAGGCGGCGACCCAGTGGATCATCTGCTCCAGGGTTACCGTGGGGTATCCGAACTGGCCGAAGGCACGCCCCGCATTGCTCAGGAGCGCCGTCTCCGCCTCTGTGCCGGTGAAGAGGGGCGTCTTGTCCAGTAGATCGCCGAACCGCAGGGCAAGATACCGAATGGAGAGGGTCTCCGGGCCGGTCACATTGAGCGCGATGGGCGGGACAACGTTCGCCAGCTCCAGGCTCTGCAGCGCCCAGGCGTTCGCATCCCCCTGCCAGATCACATTGACATGCCCCATAGTCAGGTCAATGGGGGTCTCCGTCGCCACCCTCTGCGCCACATCGAGCAGGACGCCGTAGCGCAGATCGATGGCATAGTTCAGACGGAGCAAGACGATGGGAATGCCGTAATGGACGGCGAAGTAGTGAAAGAGTCTCTCCCGCGCCACACAGGCGTTGGCGTACTCTCCCAGAGGCTCCAGCGCATCCTGTTCCAGCGATCCGCCCTGCGGTACGGGCGTGTTGGGATAGACGCATCCGGTAGAGAAGACCACCATGCGCGAGCGATAGTACCGCTCCGCCACGATGGCGGGAGCCAGCGTATTCATGGCCCAGGTCTGTTCCGGCACGCGCGAGGTTCCGAATTTCAATCCTGCCATATACACGACGTTCCGGGCGTCCGGCAGTTTCGCGACTTCCTTGCGATCCATGAGATCGCAGCGGTGAGCCTCCACCCCAACGGCGGTTAGAGCGGATTCGACCGACTTATCCGAGAAGCGCGCCACTCCGATGACCCGGCTCTTCTTGCCGACGGCATCCAGCCCACGCCGCGCCATGCGCGCCAGGGAAGGTCCCATCTTTCCGCCCACACCCAGCACCAGGATATCGCCGTCCAGGCGCGTCAATGTCTCCAAAAGCGCCGGCGTTGGGCGGGAAAGCCGCTCTTCCAGCTCCCCCTCTGTGGCAGGCATAGGTTCCAACTCCGAGATAGCCATGTTTCTCTCCTCTGGTGGAATTGTTTGACAAACCGAGGGGCATTCCCTGCAATTTCCCCTTGACGTTTGCAGCGGAAAGCGCTAGAATGGGGGCTGCCAGCAACTAACAGCAAAGGAGCCGAAATGGCCTTGTCATCTTCCGCACGGCGGAAACCGAACATCGTGCTGTTCGGGGTAGATTCACTGCGCGCCGACCACATGAGCTGCTATGGGTACTCCCGCCTCACCACACCGTTTATCGATCGCTTCGCCTCTCAGGGCACGCTCTTCGAGCGGAACTACAGCGCCCACATTCCCACCACGAGCGCCTACTCCTCCATGCTGACCGGGCGGGATGTCTTCGGCACGCAGGTGGTCGCCTTGCGGCACAAAGGGCCGCTCCGCCCGGAAGTGAAGACCCTCCCGGAGATGCTCAAGGAGGCCGGCTACAATACCACCTGCGTGGGCTTCACCGGCAATCCCGCCTCACGGGGTTTCGACAACTACCTCGATTACGCCGGCTGGGGAAGCTGGAATGAGGGGCGCAGCCCGAAGGCGCAGAACCTCAATAACGTCGCCATTCCGGAACTGGATCGGCTGGTGGGGGAGGACGCCCCGTTCTTCCTCTTCCTCCGCCACATGGACCCGCATGCACCCTATCTGCCCCCCGCACCCTACGAACGGGCGTTCTACCATGGGAACGAATCCGATCCCAATAATCGCTCGATGGACCCTGTGATGGCGTTCAAGCCCTTCCGCGACTTCTTCGCAAGTTGGATGCCGCCGGGGATCTCCGACAAGGACTATGTGATCGCTCAGTACGATGGCGCCATCGCCTACATGGATGCCTGTATCCAGACCATCTTTCAGGCCCTGGAGGCGCATGGGATCCTGGATGAGACCCTCGTGATCCTGAACGGCGACCATGGCGAGACGCTCTACGACCACGCGTGCTATTTCGACCACCATGGGCTCTATGACACTACGCTGCATGTCCCGTTGATTATACGCTATCCGGGGCGGGTTCCGGCTGGGAAGCGCGTGCCGGGCTACATCCAGCACAAAGATCTCGTCCCCACGATCCTGGATCTGGTGAACATCAAGCCGAAAGGGGTCGCATTCGATGGCCGGAGCCTGCTGCCGCTCGTGCGCGGAGAGGTCGCCTCGTATGAGAGCGAGATCTATATCACGGAGTGCACCTGGATGCGCAAGCATGGCTGGCGCACGCCAGAGTGGAAGCTGATCCTCGCTCTGGAGCCGGATTTCCACTTTAAGCCGCCCGTGGAGCTCTATAACCTGGTGGAGGATCCGGACGAGAACCACAACCTCGCCGAGAAGCATCGCGATGTGGTCGCCCTGCTGCAGAAGCGGATGGAGGCCCACATCGCCGCGCGGGAGAAGCAGACCAAGCTCTCCAACCCTATCCATCATCAGGGCGACTGGCACGGACACGCAGGGGTCGGGCCGTTCACCTCCTCGCAGCAAGCGTATGATACGCTGCACATCGGCGACCCGAACCAGGCGGCAAAACTGCAGGCGGAATCCCGAAAATAAGAAGGAGCGACAATGAAACTGGGCGCAAACTCCGTGCTCTTCGGCGGTTACGCTATGGAAACCGCGTTCAAATACCTGAAGCTGGCAGGATATGATGGCATCGAACTCTCTGCGATCGATGGCATGAGCGAACATCTCGTGCTGGATCGGTGGCAGGAGATCGCACCGGACATTAAGCGACTGGCGCAGGAACACTCTCTCGAATTGCTGGCGATGGAGCAGCCCTCGCAAGATCCCGACAGGATGGAGAAGGCGTTTCAGGCCGCAGTCGAGATAGGCATTCCAGTCGTCAACTGCGGGCCGGGAGGCAAATCCGAGGATGAGGCGAGCTTACAGCAGTCCATCGAATCGCTGGGGAAACTGGCGGATAGGGCGCAGCACTATGGGGTGACACTCTGTGTCAAGGCGCACGTCGGCAGTAGCATCTATAACACGGAGACGACCCTACGGGCGATGGAGGCCATATCGTCTCCTGCTTTCGGTATCGACATGGATCCCTCGCACATCTGGAGGGCCAACGAGAATCCGGTAGTGGCGATCCAGGCCGTGATCTCGCGGGTCAAGCATGTGCATATCCGGGATTGCAAGGGGCGGCAACAGGGGCCGGGCAAACCGGAGGATCAGGCCAACGGGCGGGGAGACATCGACCTTGTCGGTTATATCCGCGCATTGCATGCGGGAGGCTATGCCGGACCGGTGAATCTGGAAATCATCGGAGCGAAGGACTATAGCCTGGAACAGTGCTGCATCATTGCTGCGGAATCGCGCGGTCACATGCAGGCGTGCCTTCAGGCTTGTGGAAACCGATAGCTTTTCGTACTCTATTCCTTGCGTGCGCCAGGTTCGCATGGTGCGTTATTGCCAAAAAAACGCGGGGGCCGGCATCCGGCCCCCGCGTTTTGTTTCTAAGAGTAGGCTCAGTTTGCCGTGCTGATCCATTGATCCACGGGTTGGTCATTGACATCGTAGTGCGTCAGCGTCGCCGTGTTACCGTTCGTGAAGGTGAGAACGTAGGAGCTCCCGTCGCTCGTATCCAGATCCTGTTCTGTACCATCTGTATAGTAGAGCGCGGTAACACCTATATAGTAGCAGGTGACGTAAACCTGATCATTAATGACCTGGATGCCAACATAAGTCGGATTGTTCGGCTGTAGTACGAAGCCGTGTCCCGATGCAAAGTCGGCGCGGACGTGTCCCAAGGTACCGATCAAGAATAAACCGATAAGGGCAAGAATCCGTAGAGTCTGTCTCCTGTATGTACGCCAGGTACCAGTCATGCCATGTCCTATTCCCGTCCAGGATGCTGAGAAGGCATCTCGCAGGACGTGGGAGATTAGAGGCCGGAGAGGGCGAGATCCATATCGATCATGCCAGCCCCGTTTTTACCTAACATCCCTACATATTTCGGGTTGCGCGAATCGATCGAATGCGAGGATGCCAGCAGGCGCTGCCTCAGTGCAAGCGCGGTCATATCGGGCTTTGCCGAAAGAACCAGGGCAGCCTCCGCAGAGACCATGGGCGCCGCGAAAGAGGTACCGGACCAGATCGCGTAGCCTCCATTCCAATACGTGCTGACGATAGAGACTCCAGGGGCGTCCAGATCTACCGAGGCGCCGTAATTGGAGAAAGCCGCCTTGACGCCTTGATTGTTAACGGCTGCGACATTGATCGCCTGCGCAATATCCGCAGGATAGTTGGGCTGGGACGAATTGTCGTTACCCGCCGACGAGATAACCAACGCATTATTTGCGCTCGCTTCCGCGATGGCATCCGCGAGAAGCTGGGACCTTTGTGTCGAACCGAACGACAGGTTGAGCACACGTGCCCCCTTGGAAATAGCGTAATGAATACCTTCTACCGTGGCCCACAAGGTCCCCTCGCCATCGCTGTCGAGTACGCGAACGGGTAGGAGTTTCGCATGTGGCGCGAAATGGGCGACGATTCCGGCAACCATGGTGCCATGTCCTACGGCTTGATCCGGGATCATATTCTGATTGGAATCCGTCCCTTGAGGCACATCATCCGTATTCGCCGTATTGTTGACGAAATTCCAGCCCGTGGTCACCTGGTAGGCGAGGGCGGGATTGCGCCGGGAGATGCCGGTATCCAATATGGCGACGGTCACGCCTTCGCCACTATATCGAGAAGCAATCGGGCCATAATTGACCCCCTGCGTGAAAGGCTGCGTTAGTTGAGCCAGAATGGGAAGGGCGTTACCGTCCCCATTTGCCGAAGAGATCCACTGTAGCACAGGGACGGCGGGCATCTTCCCCTTATCTGCGTTGCGCAGGTTGGGGCTTACAGACAGGACACGATTGTCGGAAGACATGCGCGTCACAAAGGCCTGAACATTTGCGTTGGCGGGGATGGCCAACCGATAGCTGGTATTAAACGACGAACTCGCCAGCGTCCAGGTTCCATAATTTTGATTGAACTGATTGATGCTGGTTCCAGGGCGCAAATGCACCAGCAATTCGCCTGGAATATAGTTCTGAGCATAGGCATGCGATCCAAGGATCAGAACCAGCAGAATCACGACCGATTGGTAGATTTTGCGTACCACAGTTGTTCCTTCCCTTCATGACATCGCGGAGCGTGATTCTTATTCCCGCGATTTTACTACATTGCACCGAAGCTCATAAGACAAACCACCGAGCAATCCATGCCTGGATGGGCTACACAGGCGTGGTTGGAAGCTGTTTGTAAGGTCACCGGACGCCGACGAGGGCGAATGCTGCCCAGTAGTAGGGATGAGGGTAGCGGGCGCGCAGGGATTGTTGTGCCGTTCGAAGCGCTGCTGCACGCGAGACGCCTTTCGCGAGCAGGCTATAGACATGTTGCATAAGTTGCGCAGTCGCCGCGTCATGCGCCGCCCAGAGGCTGACCATGACCGCACGCGCACCTGCGCAGAGAAAGCCCCGCACCAGGCCGAGCAACTCATCTCCGGGAACGACGGAACTCAGGCCCGTTCGGCACGCAGAGAGAGTCGCCAGGTGGCACTCCAGCCGGCGACGATACAGGTCATGCGCAATCAGCCAGCCGTCCGAAAGGCGCAGGCCCGAGAAGAGCGGGTTATCCCGGCGGAAAATGGCATGGGTCGCGAAATGGAGATAGCGATATTGGCCGTCATTCGGGATACAGTCGAGCGTGGCGGCTTCATCCTCAAAGAGGCTCGCTTCCGGGAGCAGTTTGCGGAGTGCTGCCACTTCATCGCGAACGCAGGTGATCCCTTCATCCGAGACACCCACGACAAAGGACTGTTCCGATTCCGTCTCTCCCCGCAGGCGACATGCCTGCCATACCGCCGCGCTGGGGGCGTAGGCGAACTCCCAGCGATCCAGCGCATAGCGATTGCCATCGTAGAGCGCATGGAAGGGGACCGCATGCAGCAGCCCGTGTGGGATAATCGTCAATTTCTGTAAACTCAGGTAACCCTCCAACGGCTCCAACAGCAGTTCGTAGAGCGTTTGAAGCACACAATGGGTGGAAGAGGTCAACTGTGACTGGAAGCGGTCATCGTGTTCAATCGGGCCGAATTTGCTCCACTGAAACCGTAAGCGGTTGATATGGGCTTCGACTTCCGACTTAGATGCCAGACAGCGCACGGATTGGAAGTTCTCTCTACTGACGATAAAGGCCAGCACCTCATCTCCAACCGTGACAAACTCCACCAGGTGTTCGTCCAGGTCCAACAGCTTCTGGAGATCCTTAATATGGACGGTCGCATCAACATGGATTGTCGCATCGGTCGGCGTCTCCTCCAGAACGGGGCCTGCGATCTGGAGCTGCCGATGCGTGTGCAAATACTCTCTCTCGAGCCCTGGAAGGCT
>DATGIG010000481.1:0-5026 GCA_035295825.1 Chthonomonadaceae bacterium
GGGGAGGGGCAAGGGGAGGGGGCTGGTGGCCGGGGTGAGGTCTATTCGTCCGGATGGGCCGCCTTGCGGGTCTCCACATACGCTTTCCACACATCCATCCGAACCCACAACTCGAAGAAGACGTTCGGGCGAATGCCGTAGATGCCATGCATCAGGTGGGTATCGCCCAATCGCTTCGTCAGCGTATCGTCGAACTCCTGCGAGGCCAGGATGATCGGCGCGTCCGCATCCTGCGGAACCTCCGTCCAGTAGCCCACGTTGGGGAAGCGGCGCAGGTACCACGGCAGCGGCCAGTAGTAGTTATCCACCGAGAAGACTTGCACCACCATACGATCACGCTGGGGACTCGCGGCTGCGATCTGCTCCAGCAGAAGCCGCAGGTTCTCCGCGTCCGGCACGGTCGGCGAATAGACGTAGGGATTGCCCCAGCGGGTATTGTAGGGAAAACTGGTGTCGTAGGCCAGCACGCCCAGTTGCGTGCATCCCGCCAGTAGAAGCAGGATCACCAGCGCCTTCAACGGTTTCCCCGGCGCACGGCAGATCAGCGTGTCTGCTGCAATCCCCGCCAGCAGGATCATGCCCAGCAGAAAGCTGAGCACGCACCAGGGCGTCTTATAGGGAATCACGCTGTAGATGCAGGTCAGCGTGACGGTATAGAACCCCACAAACCGCGCCAGCGTCGCGCTCCCTTCCAGACGACTTTTCGCTCGGGGGAGCAGCGCCAGAACCAGCCCGATGAGCGCCAGGCCAACGATCACCCCCTCGCTCCATACCGGCCCTTTTTCCCGATGTGTCCAGATCAGGATGCTCAGGTAGTAGTTCCAGGGGTGCCGATGGAGGTCGGTTCCGTGCGCGCGCTGAAACCACGGCGTGTAGGCGCGCAGGTAGTCGAGCGGGCCGGAGAGGTTGGAGAAGAAACCCGAGACGAACAGGCTGGCCGTCAGCAGCGTCACGCCGAGCGCAAGGGCGACATGCTTCCCGTTCCAGAGCCGACGTAGCGCCGGCGGTTCGCCCTCGATGCGGCGATTCCAGAACGCGGTCAGTCCGAGGGCGATGCCGCAGGTAGCGAAGGTGAGGACGGCGGTCTCTTTCGAGGCGATCATCATTCCGGCGCAGAACCCCGCCCCGATCAGCCAGCCGGGCGCCGGACGCTTTGCATAGCGCCACCCGCATGTGAGCAGGCCCAGCGTGAAAAAGGCGAGGAAGATCTCCTGAATGAAGTAACGACTGTAGAAGACGAACGCCGGGGAGAGGGCGAAGAACAGACCGGCCCAGAGAGCCGCCCGACGTCCCAGACCATCCGCAAGGGGCGCCAACAGCAACACCATGGCGGCCCCGAACAGGGCAATCGGGAGGCGGTAGTCCGCCTCCCGCGTATCCGCAAAATTCTGCCTTCCGTGCAACCTGACAGAAGGAAGGGCCGCATAGTAGATGGTCGGGCCGTGAAACTCGTTCGGGTCGTAGCGGTACACGCCTTTTTCCCAGATCTCACGGAACCGGATGGCGTGTACCGCTTCGTCACTATGCATCGGCCGGTTCTCAAGCGCCGGAAGCCGAAAGCAGAGAGCGCCTGCCGTGATCAACAACAGAGCGACCAGAAAGGCGCGCGAACGCATCATTTGGCGGGCGACCCGTAGACTTCTACCTCCGTGTAGCGGTTGAGCGAATCACGATAGGTGCTGCCCTTGCTGTAGAGCCGGACGTAACGCGCTTTGGCGCCTTTGGCGTCGACCAGTTTGCCTTCGTAGGTCTCGAAATATTCGCGATCCTTACCGATTCCCTGGCCGACCACGTTGTCCTGATCGTTGTTGAAGAGGGTGGTCACGCCGTCGACGAACTTGGGATCGTTGGATACCTGCACCACAACGCTGTGAAATACCACCGGTTCCATGTGGAAGTGCCAGAAGACGATGTAGTAGAGCGGCGACGTCGCGCCCAGATCGATCTGAACCCACTGCACCTTCGGCTTGAGCTCTACGGCGGTGCCCTCACGCGCCTCCTTGTTGCCGTCTGTAATCAGATCCAGCGAACCGGAGAAGGGGACCGAACTGCTGGTGACCTTCTTGTGCAGCGCCAGATTGGTCGTGTCCTTGGGGACCATCGGAATCGGACGCGGTCGGCCCGAGGGCTTCTCGACGTTGGAACCCGGCGGCAGGTCGATCGGGGTGCCTTCCAGCACCTCTTTCGGCAGCTTGAGCGGCAGCGGGACTTTGTCCTTATCTTTGCTCTGCGCCGGCTTGGTATCCTGCGCCTGGCAGGAGGTCGGGCGCAGGCCCACGAAACCCGTCGCCAGCGCAAAGCCTCCGATCAGAACACAGGCCGTCATCCGGAGGACAGGGTGACCGCCACGATACGCCAAACTCATCTCTCTATCTCCTTAACTTACTCTCTTACGTGTGAAGGAACGTGAAGCGGAACAGGTCCGAGAACAGCAGGAACCCTCTCCGCGACAGGACAACCGATGGTAATCTTCGTACTTGGACAAATCTTTTTCCTTCTTGATACAGGAAAAATAGAGACGCAACATACGGCAGGAACCCTCTTCGCTTCTGCCGAAACTGAGTCGGAACCCGTCCCTCGGGGCGGATCAGAGGAACATGGAGGACGCACGCGTGAATATTTCCATCGCATCCTATAGCTTTCATGGCCTGTTGGCCGCAGGCAAGATCGACGCCTTCGGCTATCTGGAAAGCTGCAAATATCGGTACGGTCTGGATACGGCGGACTACTGGAACGGTCTGATCGGGACGACGGAGGAAGACTATCTGCTCAAAGTGCGGCAGGAGGTGGAGGCGCGAGAGATGCGGATCGTCAACTACCATGTCGACGGGGTGCATCTCTGGGAAGACGATGCGGAAGCGCGCGAGCGCAACTATCGGAATGCGCTGGTCCATCTCCAGGCCGCCGCGTTGCTGGGCGCAAAGACCGTTCGCTTCGATACCGGCGGCAAGCTCGCCCTGATGACTCCGGAGCAGGGCGACTATCTGGTGACCCGCTATCAGGAGTACTGCCGCTTCGCCCATGACAACGGGTTTCACGTCGGGCCGGAGAACCACTGGGGCCTCTCTCTCATCGCCGACAATATGGAGACGCTCGCCCGCGCGATAGACCATCCCGCGTACGGCATTCTGCTGCACATCGGCCACTGGGAGGACGGCGACCCGGAGGGCGGGGATCGCCGCCTCGCCCCCTGGACCGTCCATACTCATGTCGATGCCCGCATCACCCGCACCTGCCTGGCGGAACGCATGCAACTGCTGCTTGACGCCGGGTATACCGGGTGCTGGGGGGTAGAACATCACACCGCCCAGAACGAATATGCGGAGGTCGCCTGTCAGCTTGCGGAAGTTCGGCGCGTGCTCGCCCGCAAACGCTGGGAGGCGCAGGATGCGGAAACGCTCTCCCGGAAAGAGACGAAACCGGGCAACCCGTTGCTCACCCTTGAGCAAGAGGGGCGGGCGTAGCGCGCTCGCGGATGGCCGCACGGGTTCCTTCCAGGTCGAAGCATTCCCGCTGATTCCCCTGGAGAAACCGTTCCGCCAGCGCCAACCCCTCCGCTTCGGTAAGAAGCCCCTCCACAACCTCCGCTTCCAGGGCCCGTGTCAGCCAGTGTCGGGCCTGGGCGGCATAGGCTACCGAGGCCCAGGGCCAGAAGCTGTCGCCGCCGAAGCCGAACAGCTTGTTCGCCGGGACCGCGTGAATAAACCGCCGTACGAAGTCGGTGGCGGCATAGGGGTTGATGCTCCAGGCCCAGCAGAGATCTACCCAGACGTTGGGATAGTGCTTGGCAAGGGCGAGCAACTCCTCGCTGTAGGGGTAGGCGATGTGCATCAGCACGAAACGCGTCTTCGGATAGCGGTTCAGCAGGAGGCAGAGGTGGCCGCTGCGAATACGATCCACCGGCATGGCGCTATGGCCGGCATAGTAGCCGGTATGGATCTTGAACGGCAGATTGTATTCGGCGGCCAGTTCGACGCCGCGCGCCCAGCACCAATCGCCCAGCGCGCACCGCTCCTCCGGGCTTACTTTAGCCCCTGTCAGCGCTCTGCTCAGTATCCCGGCAACCTCCGCCTCGTCATGCTCTGCCCATTGTAACGTCCGACTGTAGGCGTGCTGCGCCTTGACGGCGATCGCGCAGGGACCGTATTTGGCGAAAAGCGCCTCCATGGCGGCGCGTAAAGTCGGGAGGTCTCGAACCTCTATCCCCACCTCCTTCTGAATCTCCTCCGTCTCTATCTGGCCGTTGCAGAAGGCGAGCCAGGAAAGGTCATAGAGGAAAAAGTCCGGTCCGGAAGCGTCCGGCACACACGGCCAGCAGAAATCGTCGACCTGAACATGATCGATCCCGGCGTCCCGCAGAGCCTGAAGGCGCATACCGGGCTGGCGCAGGGCTGCGGCATGCCCTTGCGCGCGCTCCACCGCTTCGGGTGTGATCTCCTCCAGATGATAGAACTGTCGGGCGATCAGACGAACCGCCTCGCCATAGCCTGTCTGCCGACAACGCTCCCAGGCGGGCTGTATCGCGGCGAAGCGTGCGCGCACATCGGGGTTAGCAGGGTCGGTGAGCTGTTTCACTGCGTCCTGTGTCGCTCCGGCGACCACCAGGTCGGCAGTGACATAGTTGCTGAATAGATCGACGAGCACATCCGGCGGAGATTGGACGAGAGCCTCTTCTTTCTGCAGATGCTCGTGCGTATCGCTGAAGGCGGCCGAACCGATGAAGTGGGCAAGATCGCTGTCGACCCTGTGGGATGATGAGAGCATTGTCTGCCTTCCCTTTCGATGGACGTTCGTGAGGTACGTCTTCCACGTTCCTCTCTCCATGTGCTTCTTCCTGCAAAATCGGAACCCTGGCGGCGATTCAAACCGCTTGAAATCGGGACCGAAAAAAATAAAAAAATAAATTTTCGTAATTGCCCCTAGATTTCGGCTCCGGGGGTAACTATCCCCTTGTAGCCAGGAAGCTGCATTTCGGACTCTGCCTGCTCGCTAATTACTTTGCAATTATACTTCTCGCTTTCTAGAG
>DATGIG010000482.1:0-13944 GCA_035295825.1 Chthonomonadaceae bacterium
ACAAACGGCTGCAGCACCGGGGCGATCCGTATTGGGGGATTCTTGCCCTGATTCTCTGCCTGTACGGGCAGCGTCAGAAAACCGAAGGCCAGGCAGACCAGCGCGGTAAAGGGAATCCAGGAGAGCAATTCCGTTTTCATCTCGATCCTTTTTCCATAGGGAGTGTGTTCGCAACCATTGTACCCGCATTCCCCTGCACTCAGCTCGAGTAAGGTTGGTGAAGATAGAGATTGGAGGCGTTAAGGGGTGGAAACCGTCCAGAGTGCGCCTCGAAAAATGAAGCTGAGATGCTTTCCGTCCGGTAACCAACTCAGGTCGTAGAAAGATAAGTCCCAGCCGTCAATAGGTGGAGCGGCCTCTTCCCCCACTTCCTTCCGATGGCTTCCGTCCACATCGGTCACCCAGAGACGGTATATGTTTTCACGGCTCTGGGAGGCAAACACCGGAAAACGCATGAGGAAGCGGGGCACGCGATTACGACGACCGTATGCTTGCCAGGCCAACCGATATCCGGAAGGGGAGAGCTTTACATTGGCTATCGTCCAACCGAAGGGCAGGGAGATAGGGTAGGACTGGACAGAAGGGAGCTTGGAATCCAGCCTGAGCGTGCAAAGAGAAAGGGAACTGTTTCGCTGGAAGGAAGAGAGAGAGCCGCACAAAATCAGAAGGCGCTTATCCGGAAGCACCCCGAGCAGGCGACCGTTTATGGGAAGCGAAATGCCATTTGGGAGAGCAGTAACTCTTTTCTGAGGTGAAGATAAGGATTGCTCCTCGGTAAATGTCTGCCATGCGGCGCCATTCAGGTGATATCCCAGGCGGATCCAGCTCTGGCTGTCAGGGAACCAGGCAAGATTATTTCCCTGTTGTGTATCTATCTGACGTGATCCATCGATCGCCGTCGCCACCGCACGATAACTGTCGAAGTGAGGGCCTATCTGTGGCAACACATAACGTTTTCCATAACCCGGAGGCATGTGTTGTGAATTGCAGACACCGGTCCATAGAAGCCACTTGCCATCCGGAGAGAGGTGCTGTTCGTCTGTCGGCGTAATGGTCTGGAGCGCAGTATTGAGAGTGTCTAGCGGGGTCTTCGCTCTCGTATGGGCGTTCAAGAGAAAGGCTTCGTCGTGATACCCTTCGTAGGTCATTCCCAGTGCCGTATCATCCGACAGCCAGAGATAGTGAGCGCCCCGGGCCGTAGCAAAGCGTTGCGGCGACGCTTGATCCGGTGCATCGGTGATACGGGTCGCATGGGCGAGCAGGTGGTTGCTCTGGAGTCCGGCGCTGATTATCAGCGCTGCCATGACGCCGATCAGCAGCAATCCGACGATTGTCCCTCGCACAAGGCGTTTCTTTGTCAGCATCGAGCATTCGCCCCTTCCGATTTGAAACGATTACGAGCGGACGGAAGGCTGCGTTTCAGAGCCGGGCCGTGAACGACCCGTATGTAGGGCGCAGGCCCCGTCCTGCGCCGGGAAGACCGGCGGGACCGACAGATTATCGGCAGGGGACGGAGCCCCTGCCCTACAGGTGACCAGCCTGCAGCCGGGAATGCATTGTCCGCCCGCAGGGCAGTTGGCCGTAGGGGCGCTGCTTGCTGCGCCCTCCCCAGACGGGGCGTTCACAGCCTGTCTCCGGTCGTTCTTCAATGCCGTGATGTGATGATCTTTTTTTCCCCAACGAGCAAAAAAGTCCGTTGGCGCCATGTCTAAGGAGTGTAGCCGGCTACAGGAGAGTGCAGATGAGTGAAGGAGAAGGGATCCGATTGGCAAAGATGGGAACGCCAACCCCATACTGCGCATTGGAGGAGGAGCGTCGCCTGGTGGAGGCCGCACTCGGTGGCGACTACTCCGCATTCGACACTCTGGTGGAGCGGCACTGGCGTAAAGTCGCTTCGGTGGCGGGGCGCCTGCTGCAGGACGCGAACGAGGCGGAGGATGTGGTTCAGGAGACGTTTATCCGCGCCTTCGAGAGTTTGAAGTCGTTTCGCGGGCAGGCAGGCTTTCAGACCTGGCTGATCCGCATCACGATCAACCAGTGCAAGAACCGCAGGCAGACCTGGTGGAAACGTCGAGTATTGCTACACGAGCCGGACCAGACGCCCACACACATCCCTTCCCCTGAGCAGGGTGGCGAGACCGTCGTGCTACAGGAGGAGCAGGCCAAGGCAGTGCAGAGTGCGGTGCGGCAGTTGCCGGAGAAGTACCGCCTGCCCATTGTCCTTCACTATTTTGAAGAGTTGACCGGAGCGGAGATAGCCGCTGTGTTGGGCTGGAAAGAGTCTCTGGTCTGGTCGCGTATCTATTCGGGCTACCGGGAATTGCGCAAGCGCCTCGCCGCATGGCAGGAGAGTTGAGAGGAGAACCGAGAATGGGATGCCACGATTATCGAAAATGGATGCTCCAGCAGCAGACCGAACCTCTCTCTCCGGCTCGGACCACGGCGCTGCAAGCCCACTTAGCACGCTGTTCCGCGTGCCGGAAGGAGCAAGAAGCGATGCAACAGTTTGCGCAGCATATGCAGGCAGTAAGGCCGGCAGCCTTGCCGGAAGGGGATGCGCCGATACGTCCGACGACCGCACACCTGCTGGCGCGCGTTCAGGGCGGATTGCGCCGCGAAGAGTTTGCCTGGCGGACTGTCGCCATTGGAGGTGTGGCCGTGGCTGCCATCGCGACGGCGTTGCTATGGGCTTCCGGACGACGCCCGCAGCATGAGAATAGGCAAGAGTTTGTAAACAATCCTATCGTCCAACCCGCGCCGCGTACACCGAGTGCATCTGATTCGCACGAGCTTACCCAACATTCAGGGCAAGAATCGCCGAATCGAGGCCTGCTTCCGGTTTTTCATCATCAAAAGTCTCAGATAGCAGACCAAACTTCCCATCTCAAAAACCCGGACGTAGCGCTGAAGACGAAGCCTGAACCGGCTCCGGTGACACAACAGGTAACTCAGGATGACCTGAAGGTGCTGAACCCGGATCGGGTGGCCGATGTCGCTGTCTGGACGCGCTGGCCCTCCAAGGAGCTGAAAGATCTGGAGGCGAATCTGCAGCAGCAGGTGAAGGGCGGCGATACCTTTGTCCATACGCCGTTGCCGCAGCTTGCCGGAGCGGACGAACGCTCGGTACGCGCCGCTACGGTCGCTTACCGCCAGGAGCGGGCCATTGTGGATGCGCGTCTGGTGCGGAAGATCCACCTCGCCGTCAAGGGCATGCCTTTGGGAGATCTCTGCCAACAGCTCTCCGAACAGTCGGGGGTCCAGATTGCCGCGAACCGCAACGTCGCCGACGATAAGGTGACCGTTTTCTGTAACCCCAGGCCCCTGCGCGATATCATGCGCCAACTGAGTGGCCTCTTCGGGTTTAGCTGGGAGCGGACCGGACAAGAGGGGACCTTCGCCTATGTCCTGACCCAGCCGCTGCAATCGCAACTGCTGGAAGAGGGCCTGCGCCAGAAGGACCGGGATGAGATGATGGTGCTTTTGGAGCGGCAGATGGAGGGGTATCGCAAGTATCTGGGCCTCTCCCATGCGCAAATCATCCGCGAGAAAGCGAAGATCGACACCAAAACCGCCTTCAACGAATTCAATCATCTCTGGCTGCTCGAGCAGGGCGGCCTGGTGGCCGCGAATATGTTCTTCCGCCTCTCTCCGCAGGAGTTGGACGCCCTCCGCGATGGACAGGAACTCTCCTGGGACCTCTCCAACGGCGCGAACCTGCGGCTGCCTGCCCAGGTGCTGGAGGGACAGGAGGAGGCCTACCGACACAGTTTCGTTACCGCCAACCCGGAGGAACTGCCGAAGGACCTCCACCTGAAGGCGACTTTGAAGCTGGATTCCAAGGACCCCTCGCACTTTGAACTGCGGGGCGGATTGGAGGGCGGAAGCATGGGGCGAGAAGCCGTCTTCGCTGTAGTGAAGAACCCTGCGAGGGAGAAGCTGCGTAACTCCCGGATCCATGCGAATCTGGCGAATGATCCTGCTCTGCAGACGCGCGTTGCGCTCCATATCAATCCCACTTGCCGGCTAAGCCAATCGCCGCACCCCGACACGGACATGATCTTCGTGGAAAAGACCGGCCCTAAAGTACTGGCCGAAGATGTGCTGGAGGCGCTGTTCAAGGCGACCGGACGCGATGTCATCGGGGATCAGTTCCTGCGGTTGACGCCTGCGGACGCCGTGCAGGTGGAGAAGAGCGCGCTCTTCGACGCGCTGAACCGTGTTGGTGACGCTCTCCAACTGGGCTGGACCCAGAGTGAGGGTTGGATCGCGTTCCGCACCCCGGACTACCATAACGCCCGCCTGGAGGAGATCCCCGAACCGCTGCTGAAGCGCTGGGCGCAGGCGCGTAAGGAGAAGGGGTTGCTTTCGCTGGAGGACATGACCGAGATCTCGCAACTTACGGACGCGCAGTTGAATTCGGTCACCAGCACGCAGGTCGCGGTCGGCTACTATGGACTGGAAGAGTGGCCCATGGTGCGCGTGGAGCAAGCCCGGCCGCACTGGCGGTTCCTGGCGCAACTGACGCAGGAGCGCCAGAGGGAGGCGTTCAGCGATGCAGGGCTGGCGTTCAAGTCGCTGTCGGCGGACCTACAGAAACGGTTCCTTGCTCTCTCCAGATGCGCCGAAGTCGGGACCTGGCCCTCGGAGGCGGAGATGCGAGACGCGCGGCTGCACGTA
This sequence comes from Chthonomonadaceae bacterium, assembly GCA_035295825.1. GTDB lineage: Bacteria > Armatimonadota > Chthonomonadetes > Chthonomonadales > Chthonomonadaceae > DATGIG01. The sequence goes on from DATGIG010000482.1 coordinate 4,678, forward strand.
ACCTATCAGCCCAAGAATACGGCGGACAATTTCGCGCAAAATCAAGATGCCCTGCTGCCCACCAATCCCGTCCTGTTTATCTACAGTTATGGCAGACCCACACGCTACAGCGTGATAGGACCCTTCAATGGGATGGAGGGCCTGTCGGAAGAGATGATGCAGGAGCATCAGAAACGCAGCAGCCAGCAGGCGAAACCGTAAAGTACCATAGCGGGAACCGAAGCTCAATTCTGTTTGCTGCAACTTCCTCCGCGCAAGTCGCGTAAAGAAGATATTACCGATTACAAGATTACCACAGCCCAGACCTAGCTTGGGCTGTGGTATTATGTTATGTCTTCCTCCCGATCCAAAATCCAATCCTTCAGGAGTGCGTATGGGACCCTTTCGCGGCGGATACAGCGGGCCGAAGAAACCGATCACCAAAGAGACCGTGCGGCGGGTGGTCGGCACCTTTGCCCCTTATAAGCCACAACTCTTCTGGATCGCTCTGGCCGTCCTCATCGCTGCCGCGTTGGGCCTCCTGTCTCCCTTCTTCTTGAGAATCATCGTGAACCAGGGGTTGGCAGCCAAGAACCTCGGCGTCGTCACCAACTTCACGCTCTATTCGCTGCTGGCGCTGTTCTGCGCGACCGGCCTCTCCCTGGGCTACAGCTATTTAAGCACGGTGGTCGGGCAGCGCATCATGCGCGACCTGCGCAACCAACTGTACGACCACCTGCAGGGGATGTCGCTGAAGTTCTTCACAGGAACCCGCACCGGCGAGATCCAGTCGCGGCTCGCCAACGATGTAGGGGGTATCCAGTCCGTCGTCAGCGATACCGCCGCCAATGTGCTCTCCAACCTCACCACCGTGCTCTCCACACTGGTCGCAATGATCTACATGGACTGGCGGCTCACCCTGCTCTCGGTTGGCATCCTGCCCATCTTCGCCCTTATCGCGTACCGGGTAGGCAACTACGCCCGCGCGATCCGCACCACCTCGCAGCGGCAGCTTGCCGACCTCAACTCCACCATGCAGGAGACCCTCTCCGTCTCCGGTATCCTCCTCACCAAGGTGAGCGGGCGGCGGACGCTGTCGCTGGAGAAGTTTTCGGGAGAGAACCAGGCGCTCACCGAGACGCAGATCAAGCAGGCGATGATCATGCGCTACTTCTTCAACCTGATCGGCCTGACGTTCTCCATTACGCCCGGCCTGGTCTACTGGCTGGCGGGGTATCTCATCATTGCGCGCCAGGATACCCATCTCGACCTCGGCACCATCGTGGCGTTTACCGCCCTGCAGGCGCGGCTCTTCTTCCCGCTCACCGGCCTGCTCAATGTGCAGGTGGAGGTCACGGGCGCGTTGGCGCTCTTCGACCGGATCTTCGAGTACCTGGACCTCCCGCAGGAGATCCAGGACGCGCCCAACGCCATCGCGCTCGACCCGGCGCAGGCGGAGGGGGCGGTCGCCTTCGAGGAGGTCGGTTTCCGCTACGAGGCCGGGCAGGAGCCGCCCACGCTCCAGAATATCTCCTTTACGGCGAAACCGGGCGACCTGGTGGCGCTGGTCGGTCCCTCCGGCGCGGGCAAGACCACCCTCACCTACCTGATCCCACGCCTGTACGATGCGGAAACAGGGCGCGTTACCATAGACGGCCACAATGTGCGGGAGATCCAACTGGAATCGCTGGGCAAACTGGTTGGCGTGGTGACCCAGGAGACCTATCTGGTACACGATACCATCCGGGCCAACCTCCGCTATGGACGCCCGGATGCCAACGACGAGGAGCTGGTGGCCGCTGCGAAAGCCGCCGCGATCCATGACCATATCTCCTCGCTGCCGGAGGGGTACGACACCGTGGTGGGCGAGCGCGGCTACAAACTCTCCGGGGGCGAGAAGCAGCGGATCGCCATCGCCCGCGCCATCCTGAAGAACCCCCGCATCCTGATCCTGGACGAGGCGACCTCCTCGCTGGACACGCAGTCGGAGCGGCTCATCCAGGCCGCCCTCACTCCGCTGATGGAGGGTCGCACGACGTTCGCCATTGCGCACCGCCTCTCTACGATCCTGGCTGCCGACCTGATCCTGGTCCTGCAGGAGGGGCAGATCGTCGAGCGGGGCACCCATGATTCCCTGTTGGAACAGAACGGGGTGTATGCGCGTCTCTACGCCGCGCAGTTCCAGAGCGGCGAGTTGGAACCGCCGTCTCTGCTCGCCGTGACGGCATAGAAATTTGCCGCCAAAGCGTAGAAGTACGGCATAGCCTGCTCCTAATGATGGGAGCGTGACTAGCCGTTTTACCAGGTGGAAAAAGCAGACAAATGTACTGGTTCTTGAGAAACTTCCCCTTCTCAAACCGCGTAGAGTATGTTATACTGGACACAGCAAAATCGGCTGGCGATCAAGTACAATCCGCTTCCATTGGGAGCGCTGTCAATCTCCGTTGGGAGCAAGGAATAGATCATGCATCGGCTTTTTGGGATCGAGACGGAATACGGCATCGTGGTGGACGGACTGGGCGCGAATGACTGGATCGCAGAGAGCATTGCGCTGGTCCGCAGCTATGCAGGCAAATCGGTGGGCGGATGGAACTATCGGGGCGAAGACCCCCGGCGCGACATGCGCGGCTTTACCGTGCAGCACCTCTCGACCAACCCGGACGATGCGCAGTTCGATCTGCCCGACGCGCCCCCGTTGAGCCGCGAGGAGGAGCGGAGCGACCGCATCCTGGCGAATGGCGCCCGCTTCTATAACGACCATGGGCATCCCGAATACGCCACGCCGGAGTGCCGCAGCCTGCGGGACCTGGTGGCGCACGACAAGGCGGGAGAGCGGATCGCGCTGGCCGCCGCGCAGCGCCGGGCGCAGCAGCGGAACCTGGCCGTCACGCTCTATAAGAATAACACCGATTTTCATGGCGCATCCTATGGCACCCACGAGGGCTACTTGATGGCCCGGAGCGTCCCGACCGATGCCGTGATCCAGGGGCTGCTGCCCTTCTTCGTCACGCGCCAGATCTATGCCGGGGCGGGCAAATGCGGCATCGAGAACGACAGCACCTCCGCCTCCGCCCGTACGTTTCAGTTGTCGCAGCGGGCCGACTTCTTCTCGGTCGAGGCCAGTGTGGACACGCTCCACAACCGCCCGCTGGTGAATACACGGGACGAACCGCACGCCACCCCGCGTCGCTTCCGCCGCCTGCACGTTATCTGCGGGGACGCCAATATGTGCGAATACGCGACGGCGCTCAAGGTCGGCACGACCAGCCTGGTGCTGAAGCTGCTGGAGGAGGGGCTGACGCCGCCGATCAAGCTCGTGGACCCCATCCGCGCCGTGAAGCAGATCTCCCGCGACATCACGTTCAAGCTGGCAGTCGAGCGGCAGGGCGGACCGGCGGTCACAGCCCTGGAGATCCAGCGGCTCTACCTGAACGAGGCGAAGCAGCGCCTCAGCGGCCTGGATGAGGATGCCGACTGGACGCTCGCCGAGTGGGAAGCGACCCTGAACGCGCTGGAGACCGACCCGCTCTCCCTGGCCGACCGACTGGACTGGGTCGCCAAGTTCCGGTTGCTGGATGCCTTCCGTGAGGAGGAGAACCTGGCCTGGGACGATCCGCATATGCAGAGCCTGGATCTGGCCTATCACGACATCGATCCGGAGCAGGGGCTCTACTATGGGCTGGAGCAGGAGGGCGAGATGCGCCGCCTGGTGACGGATGCGCGCATTCAGGCCGCGATGTCCTGCCCGCCCGCCGATACCCGCGCCTTCCTCCGCGGGCTGTTTGTGGAGCGCTTCGGCTCCGTAGTCCGCAGCATCGGCTGGAACGGCGTCGCCTTCAAATACAACGACGAGGACCTGCTCTTCGACATGAACCCTCTCGTCGAGGAGAATGTGGCGCTCCTCAATGAGGAGATCGGTGCGGCGGGATCGCTGGATGAGGTCGTCGCCGCCATCCGCCGCCGGCCCAGCGACTGGGTTTGAACGCTTGTAGTATACTGAGTTCGCACTTATCTATGACCCGAGAGGAGAACCATACCATGACAACGATTTTTCGTGGCGAAGAGCGCCGCCAGATGCCGACTGTACCCGCCGACCCGCTCCGCAAGAGCGGCGATGGCGACGGACCCGGCAAGCCGGATGTGAAGCGACCGGATACCAGCGACCTGCTGAAGCGCATGAAGCGCGTGGACCCGGACGCTGCCCGCCGGTATCGCCAGCGCAGTGGCGAATAGGATCAACCAGAGCAGAGAGGCTGGGAAATCTCTTCCCGGCCTCATACATAATTAAAAGGTGAAGTGAATGGAATTAGCGGGGGATCTGTGGGGTCTGCTCGAACGGAGCGGACACCCCCTTACGCGCCCTGTGCTCTCCGTGCCACGCCCGAATGATAGCCCTGCCGGACGGGGCGTGGGGGCCGGAGCGGGCGTGGTGGATACACATGGCACGACCGTTATCGCCGTGAAATACGATAAGGGCGTCATCAATGTGGGAGACCGGCGGGCGACCGCCAACTTCGCCGTCATGTACGACAAGGCGGAGAAGGTCCTGCCGATCGATGATTACACATTGCTGGCGATCTCGGGCTCGTTTGCGCGGGCCATGGAGGTGGTTCGCTACCTCCGAACGGCGTTCAAACTGTTCGAGCGCACCTACCTGCAGCCCATGAGCCTGGATGGGAAACTGGCGGAGCTGGCGAAGGTCGTGCGGGCCGGCATTCCGGAGGCGCTGCAGGGCATCGGCGGCTTTATCCCGATCCTGACGACGTTCGATCAGGAGAGCAACGAGGGGCGCATCTTCTTCTACGACGGCATGGGCGCGCGGTTCGAGAGCGCGGAGTTCGGCGCGGCGGGCAGCGGCTCCATGCAGATCCGAGGCGTCTTCGACTACATCGTGAAAACGAAGAAGCCCTTCCACTCCATGACCCGCGAAGAGGCGCTGAAAGAGGCGCTCTACCTGCTGGATATCGCGGCGGATCTGGACGCCGCCACGGGCGGCTGGGCGAAAGTCCTGCCACTGGCAACGACGATCACCTCGGAAGGGATCGAGGACGTGCCGGAAGAGGAGCTGCGCCGTATCGTCGCCGAAATAGACGCGGCCTCCGGCGAACGCTTCCTGCCCCGGCGCTAGTCGGGTGTTTTTAACACCCGGAACCAACCGGGGATTGAAAATCCTCGGCAGGAAAAAGCAATCGTCCTCCGGACGGAATACAACGCGGAAATGAACCCTTATCTGTTCTCTGGGAACTAATGCGGTAACTCAACACTTCAACGCTTGAGTTTATCACGCCCATCGCAAAGGAGAACGTCCATGCAAACGCCGCTGCCGCTGCTTCAAAATGTCAAAGTCGCCTCGCCTTGCCCAGCCGCCTGGAGCGCCATGGAGAGCATCGAAGGCGACCGCGTCAGGTTTTGTAATGGCTGTAAGAAGAATGTCTACAACCTCTCAGCCATGACGCAATCCGAAGCGGAGGGACTGCTCCGCGCGCATGAGGGCCACCTCTGCATCCGCTACTACCAGCGGCGCGATGGCACCGTCCTGACTGCGGACTGCCCGGTGGGCGTTCAGGCGGTGCGCCAGATGTTCCTCCGGCGCAGCGTCGTGACGGCAGCCCTCTTCCTGCTCGGCATTGGAGCCATGGCGATGAGAATGCGTATGAGTGATCCTACCATGGGAAAACCCGCTGGGATATATGAAGCGACCACGGGCGCGATTGCAGAACCGATGCCGCAGGATACCACCAAGATGCCGGAACCGGCTGTGGATAAGGCGACGACAGAACCGCAGCCTCTGACGGGCAAAGTTATGGTGGGTGAAATCCTTTCCTCTCATTATGATAGCGACAAGCAGGGGAGTGACGCAGGCAAAAAGGACGAAGCGGATCCAGAGCAACAGAACGACCCCAAGAAACCATGAGACGAGAATATGTACACACCCTTTGACTTTAACGAGGCCGTCGGGCATCGCAAAGACTATATCGAAGATCGCCTGCGCGAAGGCAGCCCCGTGGTGGGGCTGGCCTATAATGGCGGCCTGCTCCTGCTGACCGTGCGGCGCAGCCAGCGTAAGGTCTACGAGATCTACGACCGCCAGATGTTCTCCGCCATCGGCAACCAGTCCGACATCGAGAACGTCCGCCTGGCCTCCATCAACATGGCCCACCAGGAGGGGTTCGACCGCAGCCCGGACGACGTCTCCACCCAACGCCTGGTAGGCTTCTCCCTCAGCCCCGCCCTGAAGAAGGGGTTCGGCGACCAATTGGTCGTGCCGTTCGTCATCAAGGCGCTCTTCGCCGAACTCGGGCGCAATCCCGCCGCCGACGTCTTCTATATGCTGAACTACGACGGCGAATTCCGGCGCTCTACCGGTGCGGCGGTCGTAGCGGGCACGCAGGCCGCGGAAGATCGGATGCTGGAGCGTATCGGCGAACCCGACCCGAACTGGACCCGTGACGAGGCCCTTCAGAAGGCGCTCTCCGCCTGGTCCGTCGGGGCGCGAGAGGCGCTGAAACGCCGCCTCGCCGGCAAGAACGACGATGAGGACGAAATGAACCCGCTGCGCGATATTGACGAAGCCAGCGCCGACGCCGTCTTCCTCCGCGATGAACTCAAGACGGGGACGGTCGAGGTGGGCCTGCTGGAGCGACGCGGCCTGCGGGACAGCCGCTTCCGCCTGCTCAACGAGACCGAACTGAGCGCCCTCCTGAGCGACTATCACTAAGATTCCTGTGTTTGAGGCAGACGTATAGTCCGGTGCAAGCGGCGGCCAGTGCGAGGGCGAGGGGACCGGGCTCCGGCGTGAGCGGCGGCTTGGGGATGATGATGGGCGTGGGCGGCTTCGGCAGCGCAACGGGGCCGGGTAGGGAAGGCTTCTGGGGAAGCGGCCCGAAGATAGGGATCACGGGAAACAGGACCATCCCCGCGTTTTTTAGCCAATCCTCGATGGTGTCCGTCGCAATGCTCGGCAATTGGACCGGGACCGGCATGGTGGGTGTCGTCGGCAAGGGGCCGGGCGGCAGCGGCTCGGTGGATTCCACAAAATCCGGCGGCTCTGCCGGCGGAACGCCCTCCGGCAGCCCCCCCTCCCGCAGGGGACCCAGCGTGAGCTGCGGGGGAGTGTGGTACGGAGGGAGCGTATCGTCGTCCAGGTCGAAATCCTTGGCTGTCGCCGGGAGACCGGGCAGCGCCCGTTGTGTGGCGCTGGGAAGGAGGACCTGGATCGGATTGGGAATATCGGCGCGCATAGGATTGCCGCAGATCTGGATCAGGGCCGGGGTTCCGTCCGGCAGGGCGAAGATCGGAGTCCCTTTGCGGACGCGGAGCACTTTGTAGCCGATACGCTCGCCGGGATGAACGTACCAGACCTGGAGTGTGGTCGTCGTCGGCATCCGGGTCAGATGCATTCTGCTGAAGGCCAGGCGCACCATCTCGGGGGAGAGGTGGAAGATGCGCGAAAACCGGGCGCGCACGACCGGATCGTCCAATTGCCGCATCAGGTCCTGGACGCTGTTGATGGGCTTTCGAATAAACGAACCACGGGGCAACCTGGGGGGATCGGCATGGGCGGCAGGCTTTACTCCCAGGCACAGCAATGCGGCTCCAATAGCGAAGCAGAGGGGGAGGGGATTGTAGCGTTGTAAGGGCAGTCTTCGCACCGTTCCGATCTTTCTCGGGACAACTTGCCCAGACCGTGGAAAGTTATCTGCTCATTATACCACGAAGTATCAAACCGGCCGCTCAGTGCAAGATGAGCGGCCGGGGATATGCATCGAATGCAGGAGGCCCCTTGCTCCGGTTCTCGTAGGAGGAGCCTCACGGACGATGCGGCCGGGATATGTCCGCCTGGTTTCCTGTTATGGGGACGGGATTCCGGCTTTGCGCCGCTGGCGGAGGCGGAAGGCAACTCCGCCGACCATCGTCGCGGCCAGCAGAGTCGTGACCGCGCCCGGTTCGGGCGTCGTTACTCCCCCCACACCCCCTCCCGCCGGGCCTTGCGGCACGCCCGTGTGGTCGTTATCCCCCCCTCCATTGAGCGCCAGCAGCGGCAGAGCGGCCAGCGGCAGGAGCCAGAGACCGTTATTGCCCCAGCGCCGGATATGTTCCACCGGCGGCGCACGGTGCAGGCGGGTCGTGGAGGTATCCGTAGGCGCTTCCGCAGGGATCTCCGGGATCTCCACGAAGTCCAATGGGGGCGGAAGCTGCGTTCCGGGAGGGCCGCTCCGTAGGCCGTTCAGCTCCATCATAGGATTCGAGGGAGCCATCTCCAGCGCCTCGTTTGCATTGAAGTCTACCACGGCGGGGGCTTCGGTCTCCGCAGGCGGCATTCCGACATGGTGCGAGGGATTGACCCGTGGACGCACGGGGTTCCCGCAGACCTGTACCAGCGCCGGAGTGCCGTCGTCGAGCGTATAGACCGGGGTCCCTTTGCGGACGCGGCGCACCTTGTAACCGATGCGCTCGCCCGTGTGGACATAGTGGATCTGGAAGATCTGATCCTGCGGCAGGCGCGTCAGCTTCAGGTGGGTGAACGCCTCCCGGACATCCCGGACCGGCATGTTGTAGAGGCGGGCATACCGCTGGCAGACGAGGGGATCGGAGGCAAGTTGGCGGTTGAGGGCTTGCACACTCTCTGCGGGCTGGCGCAGGAAGGCGCCGGGAGGCATTCTGGGGGCGGCGAAGGCTGCGGCGCTCCCCAGCAGAGACAGTCCGAAGCAGAACATTCCACGCAGCGCCTCCACACGGAGCGCGCGTAGGGCAACGGAGGTTCCGGTTTTCATGATGGTCTTCCTGATAACAAAAACACGGCAACAGGGCATCGTGACCGTTCCACGGATAGTGCGGAGATGCTGCCGGGTCATAGGCGGTGATCCAGTCGGGCCGAGAACAGGGCGATCCTCTGTTCGCAGGAGGGTCCCGGCGAACCTATAGAAATGGCAGCCCTGTGGGGCGCAAGCAGGATGGAAAACGACCTGTCTGAATCACTTCATAAGTCTGCGATGGTTCGCTGATTGTTCCCGGAATTCGATCTCTTTTCGCAAGAATCGTTTTGCCCGTTCATTCCCGGACGGGGAGAGCGACAATCGGAAGCAGACAGGCGATGTCTCCCTGGAAGATTGCTGTGAATTTTGTAACTTGCAGGATTTTGCTCCGCCAATGACGTAGTGAATAACAAGGCTGACGACAGATGCGGAAACGGCCTATCCCACTCTGTAGGCAATGAAAGTACAACCACAATGGACAGACGCATTTTTGGCATCGAGACCGAGTTCGGGTGTATGGTGCGCGACCCCT
>DATGIG010000483.1:0-7297 GCA_035295825.1 Chthonomonadaceae bacterium
CCCTGCCCGATGCGGATCGGTCCCGACCCGATCACGATAATTTTTTTACGCGATGATGGTGTCACGTCTCTTCCTTCTCAATAGGGCGCGACGCCCCCGTCTCCTCCGCCCCAGGACGACTGCGGCCCCAGAGCGTCAGCCCGCCGCCGATCAAGAGCGCAAACCCGGCCTCGACCAGATAGTAGCGATGCGGGTTTGTATAGTGCGAATAGAATATGCCATCCCACAAAAACGGATGCAGGCTCGGCGTCAACAGGGGGAAGACGAGCGTCGTCAACACCCAGACCGTGCCGAACAGCGCCAGACGGCGGCGATAGAGAACCGCCCCGCCGACCCCGATGACAAACAGGGCCACGCCTATCGCCCCGCTTACGGTGATATGGCTCGCGTAGCCGCGCAGCACCCTCCCCAATCCGCCCGGCGTCGTAAGCAAGCCCATCAGGAGCAACAGCGCGCAGAGCATCCCGACGCCCGCCAGCACGCGCGCAGGAGCCAGGGGCTTCTGCTCTCCTCTCTGCCGACGCCAGAGCCACCAGCCGACGCCTACCGCCAGCCCCAGCCCCAACAACAGGATCAGCGGATGATGCCAGTAGGTGATGCGGAGCAGCGGGCCAAAGAGTTCGTTTACCAGCCGGACCGGCCAATCGCCATTGTCGCCGTAACGGAAACCGACCACCTGCGCCAGGCAGACGGCCCGCAGAACCAGGAAGCCGACCAGCACCCCGAATTGCGGCGCCAACCGGCGCAGCGCCTGCCGGCGCGCTGCGCGATCCCCCGACCGAAGATACGGCGCCTCCAGGGAGAGCAGCAGCAGCGGCAGCAAGCTCCCCGCCTCCTTGGACAAACAGGAGGCCGCAAACCAGATCGCGGCCCAGCCCACGCCGGAGATCCCTCGCCCCCCCCCCAGGGCACGGCCTGTAGGGGCGCTGCTTGCTGCGCCCTGAGCTTGGGCGCGGCAAGCAGCGCCCCTACCCCCATCACCCGGGAGGGGGGACTCTGCGTTGGGAAGCGCGTTGAGATAGGCCGACAATGCCAGCAGAAAGAACAGGGCGCAGAGCGAATCCGGCTGGTTCTTCCAGAACGCGAAAACCATCAGGTTCGAGAGCTGCCTCGTGGGAAAGCAATAGAGACCATCCACAAACACCAGGCCGGCAATCAACATGGCCCACTGCGGGTACGGACAGCGCCAGAACCGAAAGAGCGCATAAGATACACGCCCAAACTGCGCGACGACCAGCAGATGGAGCACCATTGCAAAGAGAATATAGCGCGGCTCCCGATCTCCGCAGAGCTGCCACTCCACCCAGAACACCATCGAGGTGAGCGGGCGATAGAAGGGCACCTGCCCGACCCAGGTGCCGACCCACCACTGCCACGTGTCACGGAAATGCGGCGCTTTGACCAGGCCGCCGTGAATGAACCAGGTATCGATGTCCGCCGCGTGATTGGCGAGCGTAGGGTCGCCCGGAAAGGTGCCCACCCAGCTTGGCGTATCCTGTGCATTCCAGTGCTGCCACATGTAGGAGATCTGTGGAAGCATATACCCCAATGCGAGCAGCAGCAGCACACCGAACAGAGGCCGGACCCCGATCCGGTTCACCCGCCGTTGGAACTCCCCCAAGATCCGGCTCCTTCGCTACGAGAGGCGCAATGTCATGACTTCTTCCACCGCTTTTTCGACCGAGCGTGTCTGCTGGTTCATGGTTTCGACGGTCTCCGTGATCTCCTGCGCCGCCTGCTCCGTCGCTGCGCTGGGAGCGACCTGCATCCGGACCAGCGCCGACTGGGCGGAGGAGAAGGCATGCACCAGGGCTTCCTGCTGTGCGTTCAGCCTTACCAGCGCCTGCTCGAACGTCCTGGCGTTCTCCAGGCGCGTCGTCACCATCTGCAGGCTCTGTTCCAGCGACTGGCGGGTCACCCGGTCGCTCACGGCCTCGATCCGTTTGCCCAGCGTCTCCTTCTCTTTCTCCAGCTCCCCCACCACATGCGTTCCCAAAACATGCAGGAGGCTCTGCCGCTGCCTCTCCAGCTTGCGGCTATCCTCCAGCAGGGCATTGAGCTGGCCGAGCGTCTGCCGTATGGCGTGCCGCGCCTCCTGGTTCGGCTCCATGGCGGCAATCAGCAGAAGAGTATCGCAATAGACCCGCTCTGCCCGCGTCAGCGTCAGCAGCCGAAAGGCCGCCCGCATCTCTTCCAGTGAGACCTCATAGTTCAAAAAGCGCTCCGGCGCCACCTGCCGCGTCCACCAGATCCCCGCCCCGGTCATGCCCAACCAGGTCGCTGCCGCCACCGGCAGCGCCACCTCATGCATGAGCATGCTCAACAGCGCCCCCACCCCACCTCCGACCACCAGAGGTACAAACGCCGTCAGCAATCCCCGCCGGGTCGCCACCTCATCCCGTTGCTTCCGCAGCGCAAAAGCAGCCTGCTCATCCTTCGTCGGTTCGCGCCTGCGCTTATCCGCAGGCGACATCCAGTCGAAGAAGTAGGTGTTGGGACGGCTCCAGCGGATCTCGTCCTTAAGAAACAGAGGCAGAGGCGCAGCGAGCCGGTCTTTGGTCGCTGCCGCGATCCGCGGGTCCATATGGTTCAGCCCGATCCTCATAATCTTCTTCTTCTCACCACAGAGGACACAGAGAGGCACAGAGGAAGCCCTGCCGTCAGAACGCAATCCGGTTTCTTCCAAACCTGTGATCCTGATAAATGACCTTGTGTCCTCTCTGTGTTCCTCTGTGTCCTCTGTGGTTAGTCTTCATCTTCTGTGTCGTAGCACGAGTAGTAATACGGCGTGGCCGCCTCGAATTCCGCCGCGCAGGTATCCACCATCTTGTAGGTGGGCAGAATGCCGAGGCGCTTCCGGAGGGCGCGGAACGCCATCTCCGGGATCCCCGCAAATTCGGCCAGGGTCCTGTCGGCGAAGCCGGCCCGCTTCGCCTCGCGTAGCAGCCGGGTCACCAGCGGGTTTTCGGTGTCGAGCGGGGAGTGGGAGGCATTGCTTCCATCGGTCGCTTCGTCTGCCTTCTCCTCTTCCCTGGCTGCGAGGCGCGCGATGGCCCGCCCATTGGCCTGCAGACGCGTCTCCAGGCTGACCAACCCGGACAGCTTTTCGAGGAACCAGGGATCGATGGCGCTCAGGGCCTGGATCTCCACAAGCATCATGCCGCGCCGAAAGGCCTCGGTAATGGCCCAGAGCCGCTCGTCGTTGGGGGTCTGGATCATTCCCTCCAACTGGATGTCGCTGAGTTGGTGGAAGGTTTTGTTCGCCAGGCCATAGATCCCCACTTCGAGGGAGCGGATGGCTTTCATCAGGGCGGGTTCAAAGGCGCGGTCAATCGCCATCACCTCGCCCGTCGCCTTCATCTGCGTGCCGATGCGCCGATCCGCCACACTGAACTTATCGAAGGGCCAGCGCGGGATCTTGACCACACAGTAGTCCAGCGCCGGCTCGAAGCAGGCCAGCGTCTGCCGGGTGACGGCGTTTTCGATCTCGTCCAGGTACAGACCGGTGGCGATCTTGGCGGCGACGCGGGCGATGGGGTAGCCGGTCGCCTTGGAGGCCAGTGCGGAGGAGCGGGAGACGCGCGGGTTGACCTCGATGACATAGTACTCGAAAGAGTGGGGGCTGAGCGAGAGCTGGACGTTGCAGCCGCCTTCGATCCCCAGGGCGCGGATGATCTTGAGCGAGGCGGTCCGCAGCATCTGGTACTCCTTGTCGGAGAGGGTCTGCGAGGGCGCGACGACGATGCTATCCCCGGTATGGACGCCCATGGGGTCGAAGTTCTCCATGTTGCAGACGGTAATGGCGGTGTCGTTGGCGTCCCGCATCACCTCGTATTCGACCTCTTTCCAGCCCGCCAGATACCGCTCGACCATCACCTGATGCCGCATCGAGAGGGTCAGGCCGCGCCGGGCGATCTCATAGAGTTCCGCCTCATTGTAGGCGATGCCGCCGCCGGTCCCGCCGAGGGTATAAGCAGGGCGCACGATCAGCGGCCAGATGCCCGAGGCGACAGGTTCGGCCAACTGCGCCACTTCGGTGATGATCCAGGATTCCGGGACAGGCTCGCCGATCTGCTGCATCAGGTTACGGAACTCTTCCCGGTCCTCGGCCTTCTTGATAGCCGAGAGGGGCGTTCCCAGAAGACGCACGTCGTACTTTTCGAGGATACCGGCGTCCGCCAACTGCGTCGCCAGGTTGAGGCCGGTCTGACCGCCCAGGGTAGGCAGCAGGCCGTCGGGGCGCTCGCAGGCAATGATACGCTCTGCAAACTCGACATTCAGCGGTTCGATATAGACCCGATCCGCCGTCTCGGTATCGGTCATGATCGTCGCAGGGTTGGAGTTGATGAGCACGACGGAGACGCCCTCCTCCCGCAGCGCCCGACAGGCCTGGGTTCCGGCGTAATCGAACTCCGCCGCCTGCCCGATAATGATCGGCCCCGACCCGATAACCATCACTTTTTTGATACTCGCGTCTTTTGGCATCCTTTACCTTTTCATGCTCCTGTGTTCACCCGATACACGCCCACATCGTAGCGAATGATACGTGGCAATAGCGCTGCCCGCCGGCTCGGAACCACATACTGCGGGTAGTTCTTACGCCAGTAGTACTCTTTGAAGCGCCCGTCGAGTATGATGATATAACACGGCGCGGGTGAAAATTGTTCAATCGGCCTCTCATCGTTACAGAGGCCGGGTATGACATTGACACACCGAAAGCGGTTGTTCAGGCAGAGGCCCGGTGCGACATCGCCCAGCAGGACGCTATTGGGCGGCAGGCGCTGCGCCAGATAGCGGTCTGCATCCCGCTGGGTGTAGGTGAGATGGGTCAGCCAGTCCAGCGTCCAGCCTCCATTGATAAGCCCCCAGAGCGTGAGTGCGACGGCCCCTGCAACCTTTACTCCCCTGCCGGTCGGAAGCGGTATGCGCCAGAGCGCCGCCCCCGCTCCGAGGGCCAGAGCCCAGATACCCCCTACTCCCGCTGCACGCACCGGGTGAAAAGCCGTCGTGAGGAGATGATAGACCACAAAACCGCCGAGCGCTGCCCGCATCCCGCGGTGGCTGCCCATCGTCTCCCAGATGGCTCCTCCCTGCACCAGCGCCAGGGCGGCGATTCCTGCCAGCGCCGGATAGAACAGCACATAGTAGCGGCTGGGCGCGTAACCGATGACCGCCAGCACCACCCACGCCGCCAGCAGCCACCCCCCCAGAAAGTCCGCATTGGCATCGGCGGGGTCCGCCGCCTGTCGCCGAGGGGCAACCAACCGCCAGGCGATCCATGCCAGGGCGAGCAGAAACAGGATCGGCGTGTGCCGGAACAAGTAGGGCGAAAAACCTCTGTCATCCCCGAAGAGCGCGTTTCCCATCTGATGGGCAAATTGTCCGAAACTCGACGGCAGCAGTTGGCGCGTCAGGTAGTAGTGGTTGATCTGCCCCAGTTCGCCCCGGTGCGGCAAGTACCAGCACCCGATATAGAGAGCCAGCGCCGCTCCCAATCCCGCCCCCAGCGCCACGCTCCCCCTCCAGCGGCCAGGCCCTCTCTCCGCCCTTCGCCAGGCCAGCAGGAGGGGAACCGGAATGAGCAGCGCGGACAAGCCCCGCGTGGCGAACGCCAGCCCCAGCAGCAGCCCACAGAGGAGCAGCCACGCCTCCTGCCGTCGCTCGGCACGCACGCTCTCCACCCAGGCCGCAAAGCTGCAGACCATGACAAAGGCGGCGGGCGTGTCCATCAGCGCCATACGATTGTAGAGAAAGTGGACGTGGTCCAGCCCCAGGAACAGCGTTCCCAGCAGCGCGACCCGCCCGCCGAAGGCTCTGTTCAGAGCGATCGCGAAGATCAGCAAGGTCAGCAAGCTCAGGACGACCGAGATCATCCGCGCCTGGATGGCCCCCACGCCGAAGTGCGAGAAAACAGCGACCTGGAGGTAGTGCAGGGTCGGCATGATGAGCGCATTGTTGAACCCATCGGTGCGCATCTGCCCGAACAGCACCAGATTGCGGGCGTTATGGATATAGTAGCCCTCATCCGTCAACAGGGCTGCGCTCCACGAGAGCCGCCCGTAGGCGTCCGAATCGAGGGCGATGCACCGCACGACGCCCATGATGATAACGAGCAGACCCGCTCCTATGGCGCCAGGCAGCTTCAGATCAGCGCTTGTTGGTATCGTCGCTTTTTGCGTTTTCGCGCTGTTCGTTTGGCCCATGCTTGCCATCGTTGTAGAGCACAAACATATATTTGCCGAGGACATCCTGGCGCTTCAGCGTGCCCCAGAAACGTCCGTCGTCGCTGGAATTACGATTGTCCCCCAACACAAAAAGCTCCCCGGGCTTCACCTTGAGCGGATCGTAATACGCGTATTGAAAGTCATGTGCATCCGGGTCTATCGCCGGCCGGGTGCGATAGTTCTCCTTCAGTGGCTTATCATTGATAAAAATCACATCGCCCTTGATCTGCACCGTATCTCCCGGCAGGCCGATCACGCGCTTGATCAGTATGGTATAGTCCGGCTTCTGGTCCAGCGAGGGCGGCGCTTCCGCCGGGCCGCTGTCAGGCGTGTCGGAACCACCCCTATCGAGCTGGCGGGTAGGAAGGCGAAATACGATGATATCTCCCCGCCCCGGATTGCTGCCCATGGGATAGGCGAGCCAGGCGCGCATGGTCAGCGTATGATCGCCGGGAGTCAGGGTCGGCTCCATGGACTCCGAGGGGATATAATTCGACATAAATCCGCCCAAAACAAAGAGCAACAGGAGCAAGATACCGCACATGATTGCCACACGCGCCCGGCGGCGCCTCGCGCGGAACTCAGCCGCGCTCTCCGGTGTGGCAGAAACAGAATCGCCTCTATTTGCAGAAAGCACCGTCGGCATGGATTGGCTCTCCCTTCGCTGCTTCAATCATCTGAAGGAACAAACGGAAGAAGTAGGCGCTATCGGTTGGGCCCGGCGACGCTTCCGGGTGATACTGTATCGAAAAGATCGGCAGTTCCCGATGGCGCAGCCCTTCGACCGTTCCATCGTTCAAGTTGATATGCGCTACTTCCATCCCATCCTTCAGGCCATCCGGATCTACGGCATAGCCATGATTCTGAGACGTAATGGAGACACGTCCGGTTGCCAGATCTTTGACCGGATGGTTGCTGCCTCGATGTCCGAACTTCAGCTTGAACGTCTTGCTGCCGAAGGCGCACCCCAGGATCTGATTGCCGAGGCAGACGCCCATAATAGGCTTTTTGCCGATGAGGCCGCGCACCGTCTCCACAACATAGCCCAGTTGGGCCGGATCGCCGGGTCCGGG
>DATGIG010000484.1:0-2171 GCA_035295825.1 Chthonomonadaceae bacterium
CGCGATGTCTAGGCCGCTGATAGCATGCGTCACAGCGCCGCCCCGGCCCTGCCAGAAGGTCATCTGGTGCAGCTTTTCGGAGACGCGCTCCGGCTCGATGGCGCACTCGCCGATCGCGAGGGGGCGCAGCAGAGTCAGCGCCGCCTCCACCAGGGCTGTGCTGGTGAAGCAACTGCCCAGGCCGATGAGGCCCTCGTCCGTATGCACCTGGAGGAGCGTGTGCATATTCTCCCGCGGATCGGTCTTTTGCGCCCATCCGGTCGCCGGCGTCTCCCCCAGCAGGGGTATGGTTTGTATTTGGGTGATCTTCATGGTTCCGGGCCTTTTCCGGGCCGTGAACGGCCCGTCTGGTGGTCCTTCAGACAACCGTCCTGCGGACGGAAAACTTGTGTCTTTCCGGTTCCCTATTTCTTCTGGAGCTATAATATACTGTAGAGGAGGATGATCCCTCCTGGTAGCTCCTTCTGGTCGGAGAAGAAGCCCATGGTCGCCCATAAAAAGCCGCCTTATGTTCCTCTGGAAACCTATTTCGAGCGCGAAGCGGTCTCGGAGTCGAAGCACGAATACCAGGACGGTGTTATTGTGGCGATGGCCGGCGCTCCGCCCGCGCATGTGCGTATTACCACGAACCTGATGCGGCGGATCGGCAACCAGTTGGAGGGAAAACCATGCGAGCCGTTCGACAGCGATATGCGCGTTATGGTAGAGGCCTGCCACGCCGTCTTCTATCCCGATCAGACAGTAGTCTGCGAGCCACCCCGTTTTGCGGAGGCGCCGATGGCGACCCTGCTCAATCCCGCGCTGATCGTCGAAGTGCTGTCTCCTTCCACCGAGCGCGCCGACCGGGCTGTCAAATTCGATAGCTATCGGCTGCTCGAATCGATCCGCGGCTATGTGCTGGTCTCCCAGGATGAGCCGCGTATCGAGCTGTTCCATCGCCAGCCAGAGGGCTCCTGGACCTATCAGGTCGCCAGAGGACTCGAGGCGAACCTGCGGCTGGAAGCCATCGGCTGCGAATTGCGCCTTGCCGAAGTCTACGCGCGAGTCACGTTTCCGCCCGATTCGGCAGAGGAGGCTTCCGAGCCATAATGGCCGGTTCCGATTTCGCGGGGATGACGGGAGTCTGTTCAACAGGAGGGAAACACATGGCAATCTCCTTGATGATCCATGATGAGACGCTGCTCGGCGAAAAAAGCGAGGCGCTGGCGCTGGACTTTCTGACGGAGACCATTACGGTGCGCGAGCTGATCCGCGAGCGCGTTTACGAAGAGGTGCGCCAGTATAACGCAGCGCAACCGGAATATTTTCGCGGCCTCGTGCAGCCGACCGATGCCGAAGCGACGCTGAACGGCCATCGCCTGCGCGAGCGCCGGCGCGTGGACTGGGAAGCCCAGTACCGGCTGGCCCTGGACGCTTTTGCGCGCAACGGCTTCTTTATCCTGGTGGACGACCGGCAGGTGGAGTCGCTGGAGGAGACCATCACGCTCACACCCACCACCCAGGTCAGCTTCGTCAAGCTCGTGCCGCTGGTCGGGGGCTAGGAGGCTTCGGAAATGCAGTTTCCACAGTTGGTGAAATCCGTCATAGACCGGCTCAGGGAAGGGGATCCGGAGGCCGGGCAGGCGCAGGAGGCGAAGCGCCTGCTGGACGCCTATTGCGTGGAGATTGGTAAGAATGGCTGGGATGCGAAACCGGGCGATTACGCCTCCGGGCGCGCCATCCTCGAAGCCGACCCGCGCGTTCAGATTCATGTTCTGTTCGCCTCGTACCAGATCGGCGGTTGGGGGGCATGGTGGAGGCTCAGCCCGTTACTGAATCTGCTGTTCGCGCGCAGCCTGCCCTGGACGGCAGCTGATCTGGAGCGTCTTCTGGCCTATCAGGACAAATTGTACTCCTTCCAATGGGGAAATGCGCTACGGCCGGTGCAGCGCTTTGTGGAGCAGGGAAACCGCCTCACGCCCGGTATGGAGGCGGCGCTGCGATTCATGCAGAAGCTGCTCAAGCACGAGATGGGTTCTGCGGATGCCCGCAAAGTGAGCGTGCGGATCAGCACGCTGCTTGGAGAAGACAGAGCGGCCTTGCCGGATGCCGGGGAAGCCTGGGCGGAGCTGGCACGGGCGGATGTGGCCGCGCTGCCGGAAGAGAAGCAGGCGGCGTGGAAGCGCCTCTTT
>DATGIG010000485.1:0-5700 GCA_035295825.1 Chthonomonadaceae bacterium
TGGGTTCGGAGACGCTGGTGGGGCTGTATGTGGAGCGCTCGCTGGAGATGGTGGTGGGGCTGTTGGGGGTGTTGAAGGCGGGAGGGGCGTATGTCCCCCTCGATCCCGAATACCCGCAGGAGCGCATCGCACACATCCTTACCGACAGCCGGGCCGGCGTTTTGCTGACGCAGGCCAGGCTCCAGGCGCGCGTGCCGGAGGTTGCCGGCAGTATCGTCCTGTTGGATGATCGGGCGACGCTGGACGCGATGGATGCCGGCAACCCGGACTGGAATGTTGCGACTACTGACCCTGCCTATATCATCTACACATCGGGTTCCACGGGACTGCCCAAGGGCGTCGTCGTCAACCATCGCAACCTGGTCCACTCCACCTGTGCACGGCGCAAGGTCTACTCGCACCCGCCGACGAAGTTCCTGCTGCTCTCCTCCTTTGCCTTCGACAGCAGTATCGCAGGAATCTTCTGGACGCTCTGCGAGGGCGGATGCCTGATGCTCCCGACCCGGCCCGTGCAGGAGAACCTGGACGAGGTGCTCGATAAGATGGCCTCGGAGGGAGTGTCGCACTATCTCTGCGTGCCCTCGCTGCACAATGTCTTCCTGGAAGAGTTCGGGAGCCGGAACATGGATGCGCTCCGAACGGTCATCGTGGCGGGAGAGGAGTGCCCGGCGCGCCAGGTCGCCGACCACTTTGCCCGGCTGCCGCAGGCGGAGTTGTACAATGAGTATGGGCCGACCGAGGCGACCGTCTGGGCCAGCGTCTGGCAGGCCGATCCCAATGCGATTCCCGAAACGGTCCCCATTGGCCGCCCGATAGAGAACACGCAGATCTATCTCCTGGATGCCTATGGCAATCCGGTTCCGGTAGGCATCGGTGGAGAGCTGACCATAGGCGGTATCGGATTGACCCGAGGCTACCTGAACCGTCCGGACCTGACCGCAGAGAAGTTTGTTCCGGACCCCTTCAGCAGCGAGCCGGGCGCACGGCTGTACCGCACCGGCGACCTGTGCCGCTACCTGCCCGATGGCAATATCGAGTTCCTGGGGCGTGTGGACCATCAGGTGAAGATCCGGGGCTTCCGCATCGAACTGGGCGAGATCGAGAGCGTCTTGAGCCAGCATCCCGGCGTGCGCGAGGCGGTGGTACTGGCACGCGAGGAGGGAGCAGGCGACAAACGGCTGGTGGCGTATGTGGTCGGACTTCCTGGTCTGAGCCTAAGCGCGTTGCGGGAGCACCTGCGAGAGAAGCTTCCCGATTACATGGTCCCCACGGCGTTTGTGGTTATGGAGGCGTTTCCGCTCTCTCCCAACGGCAAGGTGGACCGCAAGGCGCTGCCCGCCCCCGAGCCGGAGAGCCGCGATGAGGCCTATGTCGCGCCCCGCACTCCCATCGAGGAGGGCCTGGTCGAGATCTGGAGCGAGGTGCTTGGCCGGGAACGCGTCGGCATCCATGATAACTTCTTCGAACTGGGCGGACACTCGCTGCTGGCGACCCGTGTCATCTCCCGGATTCGCAATATCTTCCAGGCCGAGCTGCCCGTGCGCGCCCTCTTTGAAGCGTCCACCATCGCCGACCTGGCGGAGCGTATTTTGGCCGCCCGTGGGGAGCAGGCGCCTGCCGCGCCTCCCCTGATACGGCGCTCGCAAGAGGGGCCGCTGCCGCTCTCATTCGCCCAGCAGCGCCTCTGGTTCGTCCACCAACTCGATCCGGAGAACCCGGCCTACAACCTCCCCTGCCTGCTGCAGATCGAGGGCGACCTCTCTATGCCGGCGCTTCAGCGCGCGGCAGAGCTGCTGGTCCAGCGCCATGCCGTCCTGCGTACCACCTATGTGGAAGCAGAAGGAGTGCCTGCACAGATCGTCTCTCCGCACGCGGAAGTTCCCCTTCGGGTGGTGGATCTGAGCGACATCGAGGAGGCACAGCGGGCGCAGGAGGCCCAGAGGTTGGCGGGAGAGGAGCTTCGCACTCCCTTTGATCTGCAGCAGGGGCCTGTCCTTCGCGCTGTGCTGTTCCGCCTCGATCCGGCAAATCACCTGCTGGCGCTGACCATGCACCATATCGCCTCCGACGGCTGGTCGGTGGCGCTGATCCTCCAGGAGATTGCCGCGCTGTATGAGGGCTGCTTGCAGGGAGATACGGAGGTTCTGCCCGAATTGCCGGTACAGTACACCGACTTTGCCGCCTGGCAGCGCCAGTGGCAGGAGACGGATGCCATGCAGCAGCAACTCCGCTTCTGGCAGCAGCAACTGGAGGGCGCGCCCCGGACCAGCAACTTGCCGCAGGACCGGCCCCGACCCAAAATGCCCAGCCTGCGCGGTGATTCCATGACCATCGAGATGGCCCCGGAACTGGCGGATGGGCTGCACACCCTCAGCCGCAGGGAGGGCGCGACGATGTTCATGGTCTTGCTGGCCTGCTTCAACGCTCTGATGTACTGCACGCTGGACGCCGAGGACGTCGCGGTCGGAACCGATATGGCGGGGCGAAATCGCGCGGAACTGGAGGACCTGATCGGGTTCTTCATCAACCACCTGGTGCTGCGGACGGATCTCCGGGGCGATCCTGATTTCCATGAGTTGGTCGCACGGGTCCGCAGCATGGCGCTGGAAGCCTATGCCCACCAGGACATGCCTTTCGACCGCCTGGTGGAGATCCTCCAGCCGGAGCGGGATCCCGCGTATACGCCCCTGTTCCAGGTGCTGTTTGTGATGCAGAATGCGCTCGAACCGGTGGCGCAGCAGGGCAGCGTCCGTATGAGATTGGCGAGTATCGAGAACTGCACATCCAAGTTCGACCTCGCACTTTTCTTCCATGAGAGCGAACACGAGGGACGCCGCCGTCTCCAGGGTCATTGGGTCTACAGCACCGACCTGTTCGACATGAGCACCATCCGGAAGATGGCGGAGCGGTTCGAGACCGTGGTCGCTCAGATGGTCTCAAAACCGGAGCAGCACCTCACCGAGCTCAAAGAGGCGCTCCTGGCGGCGGATCGCGTCCGGCGTCGCGCCGAACAGGAGCGTCGCGATGCCGCCGACTTCTCCCGGCTTCAGCGCATCAAGCCCCAACCCCAGAATATCAAGAAAACTCCTTCGGAGCACAAGCCTTGACAGATACTTCGCCAACGGCAACGTTTGAGGCCTTCCGGCTCTCTCCCCAACAGAGGTACGTCTGGATTGCACAGCGCGGCGGCCTCCCCTATCGGGCGCAATGCGTCGTTCGCATGCAGGGCGCGCTAAGAGCGGAAGCTCTGGAAGCGGCGCTGCGCCGGGTGGTCGAACGCCACGAGATCCTGCACACCCTCTTTCCCCATGTTCAGGGGATGAAGATACCGGTCCAGGCGATCATGGACGTCCGTCCCCTCTGGAACAGCGCCGACCTCTCGGCGCAGGATGCCGCTGAGCAGGCTGCTTCCGTCGAGAGCCTGATCGCCGAGGAGTGCTGCCGCCCGCTCGACTTTGAGAAGGGGGCGCTGGTCCAGGCGCTGCTCCTTCGGCTGAGCCCCTCCGACCACATGCTCGCCCTGACCCTGCCGACGCTCTGCGCCGACGCCTGGTCGCTGCGGCTCATCGTGTGCGACCTAATCCGCGCCTACTCCGGTACGGTGACGGAGGAAGACGAGCCGATGCAGTACCTGCAGTTCTCCGAATGGCAGAACGAGGTCCTGGAGAGTGACGATGAGTTGCGAGATGCAGGGCGCGCCCACTGGAAGAAGACCCTGACGGATCTGCCGCAGCCCGCAAAGCTGCCGTTCGAGACAGAGCCTGCGAACGAAAGCCCCGCGACTTTTCATGCGCTTGCCGAGGAACTCGATAGCGCCGTTTGGTCGCGGCTACGCACCTGGAGCGATAGGGAGGACGCCGCGCCGAGTACGGTCCTCGCCGCATGCTGGCATACCCTCATCGGTATTTTGGGAGAGCAGGCGGACTCCCTCTACTGGTTTACCGTGGATGGGCGTAAGTTCGAGGAGCTGAACGATTCGGTCGGCCTCTTCGCCGCGACCGTGCCCATACGATCCCCATTCGAAGCCGATGCGGGGTTCCGCAAGGCCGTCCGCAGGATGAGCGATGCGCTGCAGGAGGCGGTGGATCTGCAGTACGATTGGGGTGCGGTGGCCGACGCCGCTTCCGATGCCGCCGACATGGGCTTCGGGTTCTCCTTTGAGGAGGAGCAGAGCCTGGAGGCGGCGAGTGATCTGCGTGTCTCGCTCGCACAGGCTATGTGCTGCCTGAAACCCTTTAAGCTTCAGTTGGTGTGCCTGCAATGCCCGGAGGGGCTGTCTCTGGAGTTGCGCTACGATGCCCGCCGCTACCGGCAACAGGACATCCAGCGCCTCATCGGCTACTTCCGGACCCTCCTCCAGAATGCCCTCGAAAGGCCGGAGGTCCCTCTCGGCTCTCTCTCGCTCCTTCCACCCGCCGAACGCGCGCAGGTATTGAAGGAGTGGAATAACACCTATACCGAATTTCCGCCGGTGGGCGCTATCCACTATCTTTTTGAGCAGGCGGCCCAGGGCTCTCCGCAGGCCATAGCCCTCGTCTGCCAGGATCAGCAACTCACCTATCAGGAACTCAACACGCGCGCCAACCGGCTCGCGCACTATCTGCAGATGCAGGGCGTTCAGCCCGATACCCCGGTCGGGCTGTTCCTCCCTCGCTCTCTCGATCTGATTGTCGGTATGCTCGCCATCCTCAAGGCGGGAGGGGCCTATCTGCCTCTGGACCCCGCCTTGCCGCAGGAGCGTCTGGAGGGGATGCTGCAGGATAGCCAGGCACGCCTGCTGCTCACCCACGCCGGCCTGCCCTCTCTCGATGTTGCCGACCTGAACCGGATCTGCCTGGACCAGGACGCCGCGACCATCGGGCAGAAGAGCGCAGACAACCCTGCGAGCGCCGTCGAACTGCACCACCTGGCGTATGTCATCTACACCTCTGGCTCCACAGGGCGGCCCAAAGGCGTAGGGATCGAGCATCGGCAGTTGCTCAACTATGTCCAGGGCGTCACCGCGCGGCTGGAATTGCCTGCGGGAGCCAGCTATGCCAGCGTCTCCACGCTGGCAGCGGACCTGGGAAATACGATGGTATTCCCCGCCCTGTGCCTGGGAGGCAGCCTGCATCTGCTGGCCTCCGACACGGCCATGGATGTGGGGGCGTGGCGAGAGTATCTGAAAAAGCATCCGATAGACTGCCTGAAGATCGTGCCTTCACACCTCTCAGCGCTGCTGGGGGGTGGGGACGTCGAGGCTTCCCTATTGCCCCATCAGGTGCTGGTGCTGGGCGGAGAGACGAGCCACTGGGAACTGGTGGAGCGGGTAAAACGTGCGGCTCCCTCCCTGCGCGTGTACAACCACTATGGCCCGACCGAGACCACCGTAGGGGTACTGACCTACGCCATGGGGGAGAAGCGGGGTATGGAGGCGGTAGGCTCGGCGACGGTCCCGCTGGGCCGTCCCCTGCCCAACTGTCAGGTGTATGTGCTGAATGGCGCGCGGGAGCCGGTTCCGGTGGGCGTGCTGGGCGAACTGTACATTGGAGGCGCTCAGGTCGGGCGCGGCTACCTCAACCGCCCGGAGTTGACCCAGGAGCGCTTTGTGGAGGACCCGTTTCACCCGATGGCCGGCGTACGGATGTACCGGACGGGGGATGTATGCCGTTATCTAGCGGATGGGAGCATCGAGTTTGTGGGGCGTGTGGACCACCAGGT
>DATGIG010000486.1:0-13845 GCA_035295825.1 Chthonomonadaceae bacterium
CATCCTCTTCTACGCCTTCGGCTTCGCCTTCATGTTCAGCCATGGCAACGGTTTCATTGGCTACCACTGGTTCATGCTGAAAGACGCTCCCGCCACCTATGAGACCACGGGCGTATCTTTTATGGCCTTCTGGCTGTTCCAGTTCGCCTTCGCCGACACCTGTTCCACCATCACCTCCGGCGCGATGATCGGTCGAACCGGCTTCGTCGGCGACCTGCTCTACAGCGTCGGGGTCTCCGGCTTCATCTATCCCATCGTCGGCCACTGGGCCTGGGGGCCGGACGGCTTCCTCACCGCCATGGGAAGCACGGGCGGCTTCCTGCCTACCCTCGGCAACAGCTTCCACGATTTCGCCGGATCTACCGTCGTCCACACCATCGGCGGCTTTATCGCCCTCGCCGGAGCCATCGCCCTTGGCCCCCGCCTGGGACGCAAGTTCAAGCGGGACGGCGGCGGTCCGATGCTGCCGCACGACCTGGTCGTCGCGGCGGTCGGCGGCCTGATCCTCTGGTTCGGCTGGTACGGCTTCAATCCCGGCAGCACCCTCTCGGCCATGGACTTCCAGGGCATCGGGCGTGTGGCCACCAATACGACCCTGGCTGCCTGCTCCGCCGGCCTGGTCGCCATGTTCTATGCCTATCCTCAGACCAAGAAGTGGGACCTGGGCTTTACGGTCAACGGCTTCCTCGCCGGATTGGTCGCCATCACCTGCCCCTGCTACTGGGTGGACCCGACGGGAGCGATCATCCTGGGCGGCGTTGCGGGCGTGGTGGTGGTTCTGGGCGTCAACTTCCTGGAGTGGCTTCGCATCGACGATCCCATCGGCGCGGTGCCCGTACACGGTTTCGCCGGTATCTGGGGCACGCTCTCCCTGGGCCTGTTCGCCTGCGGCAAGTATGGCGCCGCCGCCGCCACCGGCGCGGATCCCAGTGCCTCCAAACTCACGGGCCTGTTCTACGGCGGCGGTTTCAGCCTTCTGGGGGCGCAGTTGATCGGTAATCTCATTATCACGGTTGCGACCTTCGGCGTCGCCATGATCTTGATGTATGTGGTCAAGCTGACCGGAACGCTACGCGTCTCGCGGGAAGGGGAACTGGAGGGTCTGGATCTGCACGAGCATGGCATCCCGGCCTATCCCGAGTTCGCCCTGCACGACTCCCCGTCAGCCCATGCTATCGTTTCGGAGGAGGCTGCTGTGGCTCCCAAGCCGCTCACGGAGCCGAGCCAGAAACCTGCCTGATCCGCTATTTCCCTACACAGGCATTGAGAAGCACATCAGCGAGGACCGGGTACGCTCTGTACCCGGTCCTCGCTCCGCTTGGCGAAAAATAGATTCATCCAACTCTGGCCGGGTGTCAGCCGTAAAGAGAGGAGAGATTAGAAGCGATGTGAACGCTTGCCGGAAGAAAGAGAGCGCCAGACGACCAGGCAGGCGGTAGAAATGAGGAAGAAGGATGAAGATTCTCGCGGTGATATTCGGCGTGCTGCTCCTGGTCGTGATCCTCTGGGAAGCGCTGGAGGTGCTGGTCTTGCCCCGCACCGTCACACGGCGGTTCCGCTTGACGCGTTATTTTTATATTATTAGTTGGGGATTTTGGTCGTGGATGGTCACACACCTGATCCGGAAACGAGCGCAGGATCGGGCTCTCGGGATCTACGGACCGACTTCGCTTCTTTTTCTGCTGGTCTTCTGGGTCCTCTGTCTGATCTTCGCGTTCGCGTTGATTCAGTGGGGATTGGGTTCGCAGATCGTTTTCAACACCGTGAAGGCGGGTTCCAGCTTCTATCCCGACCTCTACCTGAGCAGCACCACATTCTTCACAATGGGCTTCGGCGATATAACGCCGGTCACGGCGCTGTCGCGGACCATCTCCGTCATCGAGGCGGGCGTGGGCTTCGGGTTCCTGGCGATCGTCATCAGCTATCTGCCGGTCCTCTATCAGTCGTTCTCGCGGCGGGAAGTAGGGATTTCTCGGCTGGACGCGCGGGCCGGTTCGCCGCCCTCCGCCGGGGAGCTGCTGCGTCGCCACGCCTACGGCAAACGCATGGAGGAGCTGACCCCGCTCCTGGACGACTGGGAGCGATGGTCCGCAGACGTCCTGGAGAGCCATCTCTCCTACCCGGTGCTGGCTTACTATCGCTCTCAGCACGACCGGGAGTCCTGGCTCTCCGCCCTCACCGCGATCCTGGATACCTGCGTGCTGGTCTCTCTGCGCTTTGATAAGACGCCGGAGTGGCAGGACAGACTGCTCTGGCAGGCGAAGCTCACCTTCGCGATGGCCCGCCATACCATCGTGGATCTCTGCCTGGTGTTAAAAATCGAGCCGACCGCCCCGCAGCAGAACCGTCTGCCGGAAGAGGAGTTTGCCCGCCTGTGCTCCGTTCTGACAGCGCATGGCATCCCGCTCCAGGCGAACGACCGGTCCTACGCGATCCTGGCGGAGAAGCGCCGCCAGTACGAGCCCTACGTCAATGGCCTGGCGAAGCGGCTGCTCCTGGAGTTGCCGCCCTGGCTGCCGCAGACCGAGACTCCCGATAACTGGCAGGTGACCGCCTGGGACGACATAGCTCACTTCTGAGGAAACGGCGTTACAATTTCTTTCAGAGCGGGGATGGCTCTCTGTGGGCGCGGTAGT
Source organism: Chthonomonadaceae bacterium (assembly GCA_035295825.1). Classification (GTDB taxonomy): domain Bacteria; phylum Armatimonadota; class Chthonomonadetes; order Chthonomonadales; family Chthonomonadaceae; genus DATGIG01. The sequence goes on from DATGIG010000486.1 coordinate 2,637, forward strand.
TCAGGGCGATGGCCTCCTGTCGGGTGAGGATCGCTCCCATGCTCTTGAAGTAGAGGCGGCGGCAGTGGCCTTCGATCTGGGAGATCTGCTTGCCCAGCGCGCTCATCCAGCGGCCGTCAATTCGAGAGCCATCCAGGATGGGCGCGACCAGGGGTTCCTGCAGTAGAAAGTCGCTCAGGGGCATGCCCGGCTGCATATTCTGCAGCGAAGGCAGCGGGATCGAGCGGGTCTTGTTATACGCCTTGGAGATGTTGCTATGCGCCTCCTTGAGAGCCGCAAACACCTGGCCGAACTCGCCCTCGGAGAGACCGCTCTCCTTGGACGAGAGAAAGTGGAAGACGTTGGCCAGGCGGTTCTCCTCCTGGCCGGCGACCCGGAGTATATCCTGCAGGTTGAGATGGAACTGGTAGCGCAGATAGAGATCGTAATCGCCGTCCCCCACGATCTGGGCCATACGCAGGTGCGTCTGGAGCACCTCACGATCAAATGCCTTCAGCCACTCCGCGTCCGCCTCCAGTTCCGCCTCGACCCGCTGCAGCAGGGCCTTCACGTCGGAGGTCGCATGCTCTGCCCCGCGAAACTCGAAACGGCCCCCCTTGATCTTCACATCGCCCCGATCCAGCGCGTTCAGCACGGCGCGCTCCTCCCGTCGCTTTTCGTTGGCTTCCAGCCAATCCTTGTATTCGGCATTATAGAGCCTGTTAACCACCGCCTCGATCTGCTCCGGCGCCATCACGCCCACCGTCGGATCGTTGGCGTAGGTCGCCAGCAGGTCCGTAGGGATGGAGAGCAGGCGGCCATCGTACATTCCCTGATACCGTTCATCCTGCATCGTCTCGGCGTGTTCGTCGTCGATAAACTTCTGCACCTGCTCCACCGGCATCAGCGCCAGGTTCTTGCGCTCCAGATGGTACGTATAGAACGCTTCCGTCATGCGGCGGCGCAGCGCATCCGGGTGGCTGAAGAGCAGCCAGGGCGACCGTTCATCCTCGACGCTGCGCAGATAGACGCGCTTGGCGTTCTGTTCGCGATCGTAGTGAGAGGGGTGCGAGGCCCACATGCCCTCCGAGCCCGTGTCATCGTCCTCTCTGGTAAACAACTGCGTCTTCTGAGCGGGATCCTCGGGCAGCGCCGGCACGGTGCCGGCCTCGGGCTCTTTCATGGCCCGGCGCAGGTGGTCGACGGCCTGGAACTGGTGATAGAAGATGTCCTGCGTAAAGAGCTGATGCTCCGAGGCGTCTTTCAGGTCGCTCAGGGCCGACATCAGGCAGCCGTTGACAAACTCCAGCTTCTTCAGGGCGTGGATCAGGGCGTCACTGCCGGTGATACTGACGGACACCAGGTCGGCGTGGAACTCCATCTGGCGCGAGAGGGCGCTCTGAAAGAAGTTGATCATATGGAACGCGCCCTGTAGGATCTTCCGCAAGACCCACAACACCCCGTAGATGGCGTAGGCGAAGATGGCGATCCGGATATTGAGGCGCTTTGCCTTCGCCAGCAGGTCGTCGAAGGCGTCCCGCCGGTAGACCAGATCGTAGATGATATGGTTCGCCATATAGACGTAGCTGCCCAGCCGCATGCTGCTCTGCGCAAAGTGCCCGAATTCGTGCGCGAGGACCGCCTTGAATTCGCTCAAGTTCAGCCCGTTCACCAGGCCGAGCCCGATGAGCAGGTTCTTCTTGACCGGAAGGATCAGGCTGAGCAGCGAGCTGTTGTAGAAGACGGCGGCGTTGACGTCCGGCGTCACGAAAATCCGGTAGGGAAAGGGCGCGCGGGTGTCCTCGCAGATCCGGCGGACGAAGTCGAAGAGGATCGGATGCTCCTGTTGGGTGATCTCGATCCGCAACTCCTCGCGCTCTTTGCGCCACTTGAACAACGCTTTGGCCAGGAAGAGGAAGAGAATGACTGCCAATACCGCCAGCCCGAAGAACCAGTTGTTCTCGGAGCGGGACGCGTACATCGACGGCTCGCTCATGCCCTGGCTGATCGCGTAGATGACGACCCAGCCGCTTCCTATGAGCAGCCCGAGATAGAACAGAATGAACACGGCCAGGCTTAACAGCACAATGACAACCTGTCTCCGGTAAGCCGGACTCGGGATAGTCAATTCGGGCGGAGCGCCCTGGATGCTCGGCGGGTAGAGGCTCTCTTTCATGGTGCAGTACCTTATTCAGCGCAATTCAGCGTGTGTATTCGGATCGCCAATCGGCTTGGCATCCCACTATTCGCCGGGAGCCGCGCCGATTCCTACGCACACTGCGCAGGGAGCGCGAGGCAATGCACCCCAAGGTCGGTGCGCCGCGTTTGCGGGGAGAATACCGTACAAATAGGGAGCGCCTCCCAGAGCGGAGAGTGGCAAGATAATCTCAGGTTCCTATCGAACGATAGGGACGAAGAGGGAAAATGCTTCCACGCGAGGGGGAGAGCCAGCGATGAACTGTAATAAGCGCAGGGCGCGCCGCGCCGCAGGGCGGTGGGAATTGGAGCTGTGCCGCCGTTCCGGATCTCGAATTCAGGGGCGGATTGTCAATATCAGCGAGACGGGGATCCTGTTCGTATCGCCCGGCCATCACTTTGAGCCAGGGGAGCTGTTAGGCATGGCGATCGATATCAACCCTAATCGCCGGGTGCGGTGTGTGGCGCGTATTGTGCGCCAGATACCCGGTTCGCGTCGTATCGCCTCCTGCGCTGCGGAGTTCCTCCGCTTTGTGGAAGAGGAGCAGAACCTGCTTCAGGAGATGCTGTCGGAGATCCTCAGACGCACCCCGGAAGAAGCGATTCCTGCACCCGACCCCACCCCGTGGCCGATGGATGCGCACAAACCGCCGAAACGCCTCTTCCAGCAACTTTCGGGGTGATCTTGTGGTATAATAGAGTGTACAGATCGGTAATTCACGGTTGCCCAACAACCGATGCGCCCAACCTTCAGGCCGGGCGAGGATTGAAACAACCCTAGGAGAGATGCTGAAATGGCAAAGAAAGATGGCGGCAAGACATCCAAGACCAACGTTTCGGCGCGCCAGGAAGCGAAAGCCATGCAGGCGGTGTGTCGCTTCTGCGGCAACAAGCCGGAAGTGGTGCGCATTCTGACCCCGACCGGCAAGGCGCAGATGTTCCGCAAGTGCTGTGCGACGGCGGGGATTGCGGCCTAAGCGTTTCCGTCCGTGATCAGGTTTACAAATCGAGAGCCAGGCTTCTCTTGCAGGAGAAGCCTGGCTCTCTTAACATCGACCTCGAAAAGAGACGCTTACATCAGCGGTGAGGTCATATTGGTGACCGTCCCGTTGATGTACTGTATGGTGACCCGATAACCGGTTGTCTTGGTGGTGCGCGTCAGGCGGGCTTCGGCGGGCAGATCCGTGATGACCTGCTGACGGATCACTTTGTTATTGGTATCCAACAGCGCAAACGTGATGCTGCGCACGGCGCGCGGTTCGCCCTGCCACTGCATAAAGAGCCGGTTGTTCGACTCTTTACGCACCGAGACTGCGTCCGACGTGCGCGGAATATCGGTCGGCCCAAAACTGACGTTATACAGGTTCGTCGGCGGCATGGAGTAGGCGTCGTATTCAAAGTAGCCATTGGGGTCCAGGTTCGGTGTAACCCGCTGCATCCCATTCGGACCGGCGATGACCACCGGCGCCCCGTATCCACTGGTGGGAACGATGGTCAGCCCCCCGCTATGATAGGGAGGCGGGGCCAACTGGGTCTCTGCGCTGGGAGCAATGACGGCCAGAGAGAGCACAGCCACTGCCGCTCCCAAAACATACTTGATCTTGCTGTTCATGTTCGTTCTTCCTTCGCTTGCACTGCTTCGATAAAGTTCGATTTTCATCTTGAGAAGCGGCACGTCTTCAGTGTACGCCTCGTCACCATATAAACGTTTTCGATCACAGTGAGGTTCCGGAGATTGCTTCATTGCGATGGGTCCGTAGCCGAAGGAGAGGTCGTCTGGATTAACCGGCGGGAGGATTGGCTGCCGGAGCCGTGTCCGGAGGAGGTGCGACTGCATGAACGGGAAAGCCCTTCATGGCGCTGAAATAGAGGTTGATCCCCTTCTGTGCGATCAGGGACCCCGCTATCGCCATCAGGAAGAGATAGGCCACACGCAGGAGCATCCAGCCGAAGTTCGTTCCGATCGCTGTGGCCGTAGGGTCGGTCTTCGGGTTCCCGGTGATATGCAGGCCCAGCGCCTCATTCGGCGGCGCATTGAATAGGTGATAGGCCATAAAGAAGACGACGATCAGCAGCGCCACGCCGAGCAAAAAGACCAGCATGCCCACGATCCGTCCGAACCAGTCATGGCGAGAATGGGTGACCATACCCCAACTCCTAAATACAAATCTCTACGATGCCGTAGGCCGTATAAGAGGTTCTTTCTAAATTCCCTCTCTTCTGGACGTTTGCATCCGCAGAATGTTCCCAAAGCAAACAAACAAAGCTTCCTCAGCAAACAAATGAGGAAGGGCAGTCCGGTCGGATGACCGTCTGCCCCTTCCCTGGCATTGCGAACGACGGACGCGGAGCTATGGGCGCAGCAGGGTCTGGGCTGCATCCATGAGAGGCCCGAGCAACCCTGGCGCTATCCCGAACAGCAGCGAGGCGGCGACCGAAGCCGCTACGGTCAGGAAGACGCCGCCCGGAGCCACGGCAGTGCGGGGCATGGTGGCATCATCAGGCTCCGAAAAGCACATCATCCACACCACGCGCAGGTAGTAGTAGATCGAGACTGCGCTAATCAGGCCTAGAATGATGGCCAGCCAGCTCTGCCCGGACAGCACCGTCGCATAGAAGATGAACGCCTTGCCGGTAAAGCCCATCGTCGGCGGAATGCCTCCCAGGGAGAGCATAAACACCAGCATGGTATAGGCGGCAGCCGGGTGGGTCCGCGACAGCCCCTTCAGGTCTTTGAGGGTCTGAATGTCGCGCCCGCGCCGGGACAGCCAGATCAGCACCCCGAAGGCCCCCATCGTCATCAGCGAGTAAGCCAGCAGGTAGAAGAGGATCCCTCGCACCGCCGCGTCGTGCGCCGCCGCAGGGCCAACGGAGGCCGCGATGCCCACCGTCAGGTAACCGGCGTGGGCGATGGACGAATAAGCTAACATACGCTTCACATTGTCCTGTGTGACAGCGAGGATATTTCCTAAGACCATGGTGGCCACGGCGAGGATCTGGATGATGATCAGCCAGTAACCGGCAATCGGGACAAAAGCGGTAAAGACGCGCAGGATCGCCGCAAAGGCCCCGATCTTCGCAGCCGCTGCCATATACGCCGTTACCGAGGTCGGTGCGCCCTCATAGACATCCGGCGTCCACATATGGAACGGCACCAGAGCCGCCTTGAACGCCAGGCCGACCGCAAGCAGCGCCAGCCCGATCACCAGCATGAGGCTGGGCTGCATGACCTTGAGGTAGGCGGAGAGTTGCGTCAGATTGGTGGTTCCCCCGGCGGGAGCGCCTCCCGTCACCGCGCCCGCTGAGCCGCCATAGATCAGAGCGATGCCGTAGAGCAGGAAGCCCGCCGCAAAAGCGCCCAGCAGGAAGTACTTCAGGGCGGCCTCTTCGCTGCGCTGCTCCGTACGGGCAAAACCGGCCAGCACATAGAGTGCCACGGAGAGCACTTCGATGGAGATAAAGAGCACGATCAGGTCGTTCGCCGCCGCCATCAGCATCGCGCCGGAGGTGGAGAAGAGCACCAGGGCATAGTACTCTCCCAGGTTCAGCTTCTTGTTCTCCAGGTAGGTGGTCGCAAGCAGCACGGCCAGAATAGCGGTCACGATCAGGATCAGGCTGCACGACTGCGAGAACGCATCGGCTTTGATCGCGCCGTTGAATGCCGTGCGGTCGCCCCCGGCGCTCAGAAGTTGGACGGCATAACCACCGGCGATCAACAGGCCGAGGATGCTCATGCTCGGGCTGAGAAATTTCGACTGACGCCACAGACCGATACAGGAATCGCCCAATAGGACAACCATTCCTGTGACCATGACCACCAGGATCGGCATAATGGCGAAAAGGCTGGCAGTGTTATTCATAAGTTTCCTCGCCCCTCCCCACCACGCGATGCCGCCCGGTTGGAGCGAGGGGCCCGGCCCTCCGGCAGATGGATGCGTTCGCCTGGCTTCGTCGGCGGCGTTCCGGGCGAGCCGGGAGGCGTCGCCGGGGTCGGGATCGTCGGGTTTGCAGGGGTCGCCGGGGCCGGCTGCGTGCCCGGCGCGCCAGCGCCGCTCGCTCCGGAACCCGTTGTTCCAGAAGATGCCGGATTTCCAGTCCCGCCGGTAACAGGTGCGGGTGCGCCTGTTGGCCCGCCCGATGTGGGCGGAGCCGCACCGCCGGGAGGCGTGGTCTCATTCGAGCCGGAACTATCGGGGGGCGCGGGCGGGGTTGCACCGCCTCCACCGGGACCGCGCATCGGTGGCTGGGTCTGGAGCGGCGCATTATTGGACGGGGGTCGGCGCCTGCTGGGGTCGGGAGGCGCCAGCGGCTGAAGCGACTTCTCTACCCCCTCGTGCCCCTTAAAGCGCAGACGCTCTCCGGCATTCTCCTTATCCTCGTCCATCCGCTCCTGATACAGCAGCCCGGCGACCGGCAGGTTCAAATTGACGTCCTCCAACAGACGACCCTGCTGGTCGTAGGGCGCTTTGGTAGCGAGGTCGGTATCGCCGGGCTTGAGGTGCGCCGGATCTTTGCCCGAATCCATCTGCAGCAGCATGGCGACGGAGGTGTCCATCCGCTGCGTCCAGAAGCTGCTGCCCAGCCCGAACCAGAAGATGACGCCCGCCAGCGGCACCAGCACCAGCCACTCCGTCGTCTTCAGGTCCGGCAGACGGCGGTTCTCCGCCTTGGTCACCGGGCCGAGCATCAGCCGCTGGAACCACCAGAGCATATAGACGGCGGAAAGGATCATCCCGCTCGCAGCGATGGCGGTGGGCCAGAAACTGCTGATGTTCTCCGGGCTGAATGGGGCGGTATAGTTGGCAATCCAACTGCCCAGCAGGATCGGGAACTCGCCGACGAACCCATTGAAGAAGGGCACGGCGACGCTCGCCAGTGTGGCGATAAGCAGCATGGCCGCCAGCATCGGCACGATCTTCTTCAGACCGCCAAATTCGCTGATCTGGCGCGTGTGCCGCCGGTCGTAGAGCATCCCGACCAGGAAGAAGAGCATAGGCGTGGAGATGCCGTGGTTGATGTTCTGTACCAGCGCGCCCATGGTGCCGATCCGTGTGAAGGTAAAGATGCCCAGGACCACAAAACCCAGGTGCGCGACGGAAGAGTAGGCTACCAGCTTCTTGGCGTCCGGTTGCACGGCGGCGACGATGGAGCCGTAGACGATGCCGATGAGCGAGAGAAGAATAAACAGCCAGGCCATCTGCTGAGCCTGCGCCGGGAAGAGCGGCAGACAGAAGCGGAGGAAGCCATAGGTCCCCATCTTGAGCATGACACCGGCCAGGATCACGCTGCCCGCTGTCGGGGCCTCGACGTGCGCGTCCGGCAGCCAGGTATGGAACGGGAACATCGGCACTTTGATCATAAACGCCAGAGAGAACGCGCCGAACATCCAGAGGAGGGCCTGCCCATCGTAGTTGTGGAGCGCCTGCCCCGCCGGGTTCCCCGGATCGGAGAGCGCCAGCACGTCGAAGGAGTGGGTGACATTGTACACGCTGATGATGGCGATGAGCATCAGGACGCTGCCCGCAAACGTGTAGATGAAGAACTTGATGGCGGCGTAGACGCGGTTCTCGTGGCCGAAGATGCCGATGAGGAAGTACATCGGGATCAGCATGGCTTCCCAGAAGAAGTAGAACAGGACCAGATCCAGGGCGCAGAAGACGCCGACCATCCCCGTCTCCAACAGCAGCAGGAAGACCATAAACTCCTTCAGCCGCACCTTGGTGTTGAAGGAGTAGATCACGCAGAGGGTCATCAGGAATGTCGTGAGCAGGATCAGCAGCAGGCTGATGCCGTCTATTCCCATCTTATAGTGGATATGGATTGTGCCCAGTGTGATCCAGTTGGCGTCCTCCATGAACTGCATATGGCGGTTCGCAAAGTCCAGGTGATTGCTGTCGAACGCGAAAAAGAGGACCAGCGACACGATGAAGGTGAGGGCAGCGAAGCCCAGGGCCGTCCAGTTGACCAGCAGCCGCCAGGGGTCGTCGGGGATCTCCTCTTTGTGCGCCGATTCGGCATGCGGGTCGCCGTGCCCGTCGCCATGCCCGCCATGATCGTCCGGCAGGTCCTTGGGGCGCGGCAGGCACATCACGACGATGGCGCCGATGAGGGGCAGGAAAGTCACCAGGGTAAGAATATTCGGTATCGCAGATTGCGGCATAATAACCTCTTCAGCTAGCCTATCGGGAAGTGATTGCGTTCAACATGGCGTGCCACTGCAGCAGCAGCCCCACCACCAGGAAGACGACCCCCACCAGAATGCCGAGCGCGTAGTTCCGGACATAGCCGGTCTGAATGCGGCGGAAGAGGCCGCTCATCCCCCCGATCAGGCGGGCCAGCGCATTGACGGAGCCGTCCACGACCTCGACATCCACTTTACGCCACAGGAACCGGTCGGCAAACCAGCCGCCAAAGCGGATAAAGATCGCATCGTAGACCGCGTCGAACCACCACTTATTGTACAGCGTCTTGTAGAGCAGGTTGTTCGCCTTCACCTCTTCGGAGACCAACTCGCCCGTCTTCATGTGCTGGCTGTACAGGTAGCGGGCGAGAAGGATACCTGCGAACGCCACCAGTCCGGAGATCACGTAGCCAACCCACTCCTGGAAGGGCGCTTCGCCCGGTTTGAGGGCGCTGATGAGCGGGTTGTTCAGTTGTGCGACCGAAGGCTCCAGGAAGCGCTCGAAAATGTGCGTTGGGCCGAGAATAATACCTGCTACCAGGGAGAGCGCCGCCAGCACATAGAGGGGGAACATCATGGAAGGCGGCGATTCGTGCACATGGCCGGTGCCCTCCTCCGCATGGCCGTGCGCATGATTGTCCTCTGCCGCTGCATGGTCGTCTGCAGGGGCATGCGCGTCGGTGTGGTCGTCCGCGCTATGGTCTTCGTGCTCATCAAAATTGCTGTGGTGGTGTTCGGGCAGCTTGCCGTCCACAAAGCGCGGCTCGGTCTCGAAGGTCTTCCACATCAGGCGGTTCATATAGAAGGCGGTCATCAAGGCCGTGCCGATACCGACGGCGTAGAGCACGATGCCGTTCCCCCAGGGCGAACCGGCAGCGCTGTGCAGGATCTCGTCCTTGCTCCAGAAGCCGGAGAGGCCGGGCACGCCCGCAATGGCGAGGTTGCCGATCGCCATGACGATCCAGGTGCGGTTGATCTTCTGCTTCAGCCCGCCCATCTTCCGCATGTCCTGCTCGCCCAACATGGAGTGGATGACCGCGCCGGAGCCCAGGAAGAGGAGCGCCTTGAAGAAGGCGTGGGTGGTTACGTGGAACATGCCCGCCGTGAAGTTGCCGACGCCGCACGCCAGAAACATATAGCCGAGCTGTGAGACCGTAGAGAAGGCGAGGACCCTCTTAATATCATTCTGTACCAGACCGATGGTCGCGCCCATAAAGGCGGTCGCAAGGCCGATCCAGCCGACGATCTGCATCGCCTGGGGCGCTTGAATAAACAGCCATGAGCAGCGCGTCACCATCACGACGCCGGCGGTAACCATCGTGGCGGCATGGATGAGGGCGGAGACGGGCGTCGGGCCGGCCATCGCGTCCGGCAGCCAGACCCAGAGCGGGATCTGCGCCGACTTGCCCGTCGCGCCGATGAAGAGCAGGATGCAGATCAGCGTGAGCATGGTGGTGGAGACGGGATTGCCGAGCGCATCCAGTGCGTGGTGGAATGCCCCGCCTTCACTCGCCGCGCCCGCAAGCTGCATCACGCCGGTGCCGTGGGCGTTGAAGAAGGAGAGCGTGCCGAAGACGCTCCACACGGCCATCATGCCCAGCGCAAAGCCCAGGTCGCCGATGCGGTTGACGATAAAGGCTTTATTGCCCGCCTTCGCGTTGTTGACGTCGGTGTACCAGAAGCTGATAAGCAGATAGGAGCAGGTGCCTACCCCCTCCCAGCCGACGAACATCAGCAGGAAGTTCTCGCCCAGCACCAGCAGGAGCATCATAAAGATGAACAGATTGAAGTAGGTGAAGAAGCGGGGCTGCTCGCGGTCGGTAGCCATATAGCCGGTGGCGTAGACGTGGATCAATCCGCCGACGCCCGTCACGATCATCGCCATCAGCATCGAGAGGGGATCGAGCAGCAGGGCGAAATCCACCTCGAAACCGCCGAACTTGATCCAGGGCGTATCGGGCGACATGCCCGGAATCATCGGCGCGATGACGCGGTGGTCGGGCGCGGGCAGCACCTCTCGGAACAGAACGATCAGCGTCACCACAAACGCGGCCAGCACCACGCCGGGCGCGAGGTAGGACACCGCCTTTTTGCGGGCTTCCAGGTTGGGGTAGAAAAACCCCGCAAAGGCGTTGTGTGCGAAACCGAACAGCGGCAGCCAGACTATCAACCAGGCTAACGACGACATCAGCAAAGGCTCCTGCCTGACCCCACAGGGTCAGGTCATAGTTTCAATAGATTGACCTCATCCACATTGATGGTCTCTTTGGCGCGGAAGATGGCGATGATGATGCCAAGGCCGACGGAGACTTCGGCGGCGGCGACCGCCAGCGCAAAGATCACATACATCTGTCCGTTAATCTGCCCGAAGTGCCTGCCGAGCGCGATAAAGGAGAGATTGGCCGCGTTCAGCATCAGTTCGATGCACATAAAGATCACAATCGGGTTGCGTTTGATCAGGACGCCGATGACCCCGATGGTGAACAGGATGCCGGACAGCGTAAGATAGTAGTGTGTTGGAACCACAGTATATCAATCTCCTCGCTTATTGAGACATCGTTTTAACATTGCTGGAAGTTGCGTCCGTGAGGACGCTTGGCCGAAGGCCATTCAGACGGGTGTTTTCAACACCCGGCCCTGGAACCACGGTATATCAATCTCCTCACTAGATGCGACGCTTCGCCATGATGATCGCGCCGATGACCGCTACGAGCAGCAGGATGGATGTGATCTCGAAGGGGAACAGCCAGGGCTGATCCGGGCTGTACAGGCTTTTACCGATGGCCTGTACCGTCCCCATGCTCTCGTAGACCTCCGGACGGGCGGGGGACGTAGGCATTTTTACCATGAGCG
>DATGIG010000487.1:0-6000 GCA_035295825.1 Chthonomonadaceae bacterium
GCCGCCTCTCCAATCCCTGGGGAGCCGGCGTCACCGCTCGCGTATTCAGCGGACGTACCCTGCTGATGGATAGCCGCGAACCGGTCCTCGCCATCGAGACGCAATCGGGCGGCGCCTATCTGGTCGAGCGCGCCGACTATCCCTTGACACGCGCCGTTCGCATCAAACTCTCCGCCCGGCGCAATGAGGCCCCCAAAACGCTGGATGACCATACGCTCGGCCTGTTGCGCGAAAAACCCGAAAACCCCGCGCTATAGCGATCCACGAATGACCCTGGGAACCTTCCGGCAAAGCAGGGATTCTCTTCCTGTAGGTAGAATTAGGGGACATACACCTGGTATTGCCCCGCCTACAGGAAGGAAAACACGATGCGCCAGAAGTTCGGCCATTTGATATTTGCCTGCGTCCTCGCGACCCTCGTCGCGCTTTCGGCGCAGGCGCAAAAACCCAACGCCAAGCAGACGGAAACCTTTACGTTTCTGACGATAAACGATCCGATTTCACCCAACAACGCCGGAGGCGCGGCCTTGCGCAAGCTGGTCGCGGATACCCAGGAGATGACGCTGCCGCCGGCCTTCGTCGTTTTGACCGGCAGCGTGACCGCGACGGGCAACCCGGAAGAGTATGGCCGGCTGAGAGATCTGTTGGCTCCCCTGACCACCGCCAAGGTGAACTTTCATGCCGTTCCCGGCAGCCGCGATGTGCTGAATAGCGCGGAAGGGAGAGAGGGGTTCGTCCACCTCTTTGGAGCGGCTTATCGCTCATTCGACTACGGCGCTGCCCACTTTGTGCTGCTCGATTCCACCCTTCTCTTCTCCAAACTGGGGCATTTCGATAAGGCCGAGCTGGATTGGTTGGAAAAAGACCTCCGGCGCGTCAAGCCCGATACCCCGATATTTGTCTTCCTGCATCACACCGTGGGGCAGGAACCGCCGTTTACACGCCCGCTGGATAACGAAAACGACCTCTTTACCCTGCTCAACAATCACAATGTGCTCGCTATCTTTACGGGCGGCCCCGGCCCGGAAACCGGCTGGAAGAGCAACGGCATTCTAACGCTGCCCATGTCCCCTCATAATCCGGCCGCCTACTATCGCGTGGTGGTCACGCCGCTCCTGGTCACCGTGGAGCGGGTAAGCGACCGCGCCGCCAAGCCTGTTGTGGTGGCGAGCCTGCCCATTGCGGCGGGAGCGCACCCCTCGTTGCTCCGGGTCGCCTGGGACGATCCCGATATCCCGTATCTCGAGCGTCGTCGCCCTGCCGCTACCCTCGAACCCCGCGCCCTCAGCGATAATCCCGACAAGGAGCAGGCGGAGTACCAGATAGATGAGGGGCCCTGGAAGCCGATGACCAAGGACCGGCGTGACATCTGGCGCGATCAGTTTGCGACGCAAAAGATCTCTATCGGGATGCACTCCGCTGTGGTCCACCTGACGACCAGCAACGCGATCACTTATACCGGCGAACTCCTCTTTGAGGTCGAGAGGAGCAATACGGAGCCCACCCGGAAATGGGCAGTAGACCTGTCCGGCCCCATCCAATCCAGCCCCCTGCTGCTGGATCAGACGCTCTATGTCTCCTGCATGGACGGCAAACTCTACGCCCTGAATATCCAGAACGGAAAGCGGCGCTGGGCGTTCCCCAGCAAGGGGCAGCTCCTCGCCTCGCCCGTCGCCGATGCGGGCACGCTCTACCTGGGCTCTACCGACCACAATCTGTATGCGGTGGAGATAGCGACGGGGCATCAGCGCTGGAAGCACGACATGGGAGGGCCTGTCTTCGGGACGGCGGCGGTGGCGAAGGGGATCGTCTGTGTCAATGTGGGCGGGCGCAACGTCGGCCTCGATGCCGCGACCGGCAATCCACGCTGGGAGCGGACCGCCGGCGCCTTCGCCTTTACCAACGCAATGACCGACGGCAGCCTGTTCTTCCTCGGTGGGGAGAACCATACGCTGACGGCCCTGGATGCGACCACCGGAACGCCGAAATGGTCGCTGCCGCTGGGCAATGGGGCGGAAGTCGTCGCGTTGCCGGTCGTCGAATCCGGGCGCGTCTATGCCTGCTCCACCGATGGCTGGCTGCACTGTGTCCGTATTTCAGATGGCATCGAGGCCTGGAAGCGCCGGCCCACACGCACGGGAACTACTGTCGGTTACCAATCGCCGGCCATTGTGGGATCCCATGTGGTGGTCACGGAGCCGGGGCCGGAGGGCTACATTGTCGCCCTGGATGCCATCACCGGCGATGAGCAGTGGGGCCGGCAATTGCATCAGCCGCTGGAAGTGGGAGCCGCGCCCCATGCCGCCCCGGATGGGAAGTCGCTGGCGGTGATGTCGGTGCGGGGGCATGTCGCCGTGCTGGATGCTGCCGACGGCAAGCCCCGCTGGAGTTACGAACTCGGCCCCGGCAACATCCTCTCCACTCCGGAGTATGACGGCAGTATCGTCTATACGGTCACCATGGCGAACGACGTGCAGGCGCTCAACGGACCGGGGATAGGCGGGACGCCGCCTCGCGGTCAACCAGCCAGGTAACCGTTCCGTCGGTAGGCAGGACCGACTGAGAGGGCAATCCTTGCGGATCGCGAGGGCCGGTCAGTACGCGGGCCAGCGCTTCGGCTTTGTCCTCCCCGGCGACCAGAAACAGGATGTTGGCGGCGTTGTTGAGGACCGGGAGCGTCAAGGTGAGGCGCGGTACAAAGGGCTTCAGTCCCGGCTCGGTCGCTACCACCAGGCGCTCTCTCTCCTGCAGGGCCGGTTTGTGCGGGAAGAGCGAGGCGCAGTGTCCATCGGGCCCCATGCCCAGCAGGATCAGGTCGAAGCGGGGAAACTCCCCCGGTCCGATACGGAAATGGCGGCGCAGGGTCTGTTCGTACTGGAGGGCGGCGGCTTCCTGGTCCGGCAGCTCCGCCGGCATGCGATGGAAGATGCCTCCCTCCGCAGGCAGCGGCAACACGCCGAACACCTTCTTTGCGGCAGGGACCATAATGGAGTGCGCCATGTGATAGTTGCTGTCGGGCGAATCCGGAGGAACGCAGCGCTCATCGCCGAAAAAGAGGTTCACCATGGCCCAATCGCCCACCGCCTCATAAAAGGGGGAGGCGGCGAGCAGGCTGTAGAGCTGGGCAGGAGTGGAACCACCTGCCAGGGCCACATTGAAGTCCTGCCTCTGGGAGACCTTTTGCGCCGCCAGAGAGATAAAGCGGTGCGCCGCGTCGTGGCTGAGCGACAATTTGTCTGGAAAGAGGATCACCTCTCGTGGAGATGGTTTGTTTGCCAAGGCTTGCACTCCTGTACGGCATTCGCGCCGTCTGCGTGATGGGGCGCGAGGAAGCGAGTATTTTGCTATGATTGGGGCCATTGCGGGCGATTTTATCGGATCGGTCTATGAGTCCGGGACCATGAAGCGGACCGATTTTCCGCTCTTTCATCCGTTCTGTCGCTTTACCGACGATACGGTGCTGACGGTTGCCCTGGCGGATAGTATCCTCAACGGCACGGACTACACGTCGCTGCTCAAGTCCTATTTTCGGCGCTATCCCGGCGCGGGTTATGGGGGGACGTTCTACAATTGGGCCTCCTCCCCGGAAACCCGGCCCTATAATAGTTGGGGAAACGGCTCCGCCATGCGGGTCAGCCCGGTCGGCTGGGCCTACGACACCCTGGAAGAGGTGCTGGTGCAGGCCGAACGGAGCGCCTCGGTGACCCACAACCATCCGGAGGGCATCAAGGGCGCACAGGCAATCGCTTCCGCCCTCTTTCTGGCGCGCACGGGCCAGGAGAAGCCGGAGATCCGCGATTTTATCGAAACGACATTCGGCTATGACCTGCGCGAGCCGCTGGACAGCCTGCGCGAGCACTATACCTGGGATGTCTCCTGCCAGCGCTCCGTGCCCCCGGCGCTCCTCGCCTTTCTCGAATCGGAGAGCTGGGAGGATGCCGTGCGTAAGGGCATCTCGCTTGGCGGCGACAGCGATACCATCGGCTGCATGGCCGGGGCCGTCGCGGAAGCTTACTATGGCGGAGTCCCTGAGCCTATCCAGGACTATATTTTACCCCGACTGGACGCGCCTTTGGCCGCCGTGGTGGCCGCTTTCACCGCGCGTTATGGCAAGGGCTAATGGCGCGCCTGCCTGCGCATAGGTTTGTCTGCGTCGGCGTGCTCGGGTTTTGGCTACTGTTTGATGGTCGGGGGAGCATTCTCCAGCGCCTTTTGTCCTCTCGAAACACGCGATTTGACACTCACACGCGAAATCTTGTACAATTCTTGTGAAGTTATCGCGTATTCTTAGGTGATTTTCGGCGCAACCTTCGTCCTATGAGAGTGTCTATCTCATAAGAACCATAGAGCAATCGGTACGTCTACGGAAGAAGGGCGGTGGGAGTTGCACCCGAGAGGGTGCCTCGCGCCTGCCTTTTGCCGTTTCCATAACAACTCAGGAGTTTCTCGAATGATGTCTCCGTTAGGTGTTGTCCTGCACATGCGTTTGCACCGCTCCCAGTTTTGGGCCGCGTTGAGCCTGGTGGCTCTCCTCGGCGTGGGGTTGGCCCTGCCGCTTTCGGCGCACGCCGATGGCAAGAGCGCGCTCCCGCCCGCCATCGGCAATTACAAGACCACCAAGGCCGGCATCGTGACCTATACCCCGGCTACGCTGGAGAACCATATTGATGGCGAGGCGGAGGCGGTCAAACGCTATGATTTCAAAGAGTGTACCTATGCCGAGTACGGCCCCAACGGGCAGAGCACTCAGCTCATCACCGTGGATATCTATCAGATGGGAACGCCCACCGACGCCTACGGCTACTACACCAGCCAGCGTAACGCCAACGCGACGGTCGTCAAGATCGGGGCGGAGGGCTACGCGGAGGCCAGCGCCCTCAACTTCTGGAAAGGTCCCTACTACGTTAAGATCGCCATAACGGCGCCCAACCCTGGACCGCTTCAGGGGCAGATGTCCCAACTCGCCCAGGCGGTCGCCGGCAAGCTGACCGGCCCCACGGCGATTCCGGACATCGTCAATCTGTTGCCGCCCGGCTATGCTCCCCGCACCGAGCAGTACCGCCGTTCCGACATCGCCGCCCAGTCCTATATCCGGAACGGCATGGTCGCGAAGTATCCCTCCGCCGGCCCACGAGCTGAACTATTCGTCGCCGTCTATCCCTCGCCCGCCGCTGCAAAGGAGGCTTACGGCAAGTACCAGGCGTATCTGACCAAGCCCGGCAACCTGGCCTCCGGCGCCAAGCCCGTCACGCTCTCCGGGTTGGGAGACAGCGCGGTGGGGGTCAAGTCGCTCTTTACCGGCGAGGTCGTCGCCGCGCTCAAAGGCAAGTACCTGATCGGCGTGCGTCAGGCCAAGGATCAGGCCAGCGCCCAGGTGCTGGTCAAGTCCGCAATCGCACACGCCAAGTAGGAGAACCCACCATGTCCGATGTAAAGAAACCCGCTGCTGCGCCCGTGAACAACGAAGACCGCAAACAGTCCCGCCGCAAGTTCCTCGAAATCGCCGGAGGAACCGCGCTGCTCGGAGGGCTTTACGGTCTGACGTGGTTCAATAAAGAGGATTTCGCCAAGCCCAAGAGCATGCGCGCGCCTGCCAAGGCCACCCCGGATACGCCCGACATCGTCTGCGTGGAGGGCAATCCGCAGACCTATGGCGACATTACCGAGCGCGCCATCGATGAACTTGGCGGCATCGAGAAGTTCGTCAAGAAGGGCGATAAGGTGGTCATCACGCCGAATATGGGCTGGATGCGGACGCCCGAACAGGCCGCTGCCACCCATCCGGATGTGCTGCGCCGCCTGGTCCAGCTCTGCGAGCGCGCGGGCGCGTCCCGTATCACCTGCATCGACTACACCCTCGACGACTGGAAGCTCGCCTTCGAGATCTGCGGCGCGAATGGAGCGGTGAAGGGCACAAAAGCCAAACTGCTCTCTCCCACGGAAGTCACCATGTACAAAGCGGTCGACATCCCCTCCGCCGTGCCTAAAATGACGACCGAT
>DATGIG010000488.1:0-2532 GCA_035295825.1 Chthonomonadaceae bacterium
CCCATTGCTCCGTCAGAATACGACGGATGCGCTCCAGGCCGTAGTGAATGCGGGATCGCACGGTGCCTTCCGGGCACTGCAGGGCCCAGGCGATATCCGCCACGTTCATGTCGCCGAAATACCGCATGACCAGCGCCAGGCGTATCGGTTCCGATAGGGATTGGATCGCCTGCCGGACATCGTCCCGCAGCCCTTCGGAGACCAGCGCCGCTGTCGGATCGAAGGGAGCGATCGGCAGCGACCTGTCATCCAGGTCGGGCAGCGAGACCACATTTTGCTGCCGTTTCCGCAGGTAGTCTTTCGCGAGGTTGACGGTGATCCGCTTGAGCCAGGCATCGAAACGGCCCTGAGCGCGATAGTCCGCGGCATGCCGATGCACCCGACAGAAAACCTCCTGCGCCAGATCCTCCGCATGCTCCGTATCCCGCACAAAGGCGTAGAGCAGGCTGGAGACCCAGCCCCGATGCTTCTGAACCAGGCAGGCGAACGCCTCCTCATCTCCTTCTTGCGTCGCCCGCATCAGATCCTCGTCGCTCACACTATCGCGGTGCATGCCATCCCCCTCACTAGAATAAACGCGAGGCGCAGGGCCGACGTTCAAATGGCGGCAGAAAATTTTAGGGTTTCAAACCGGACCAGCGGACTGGAAGTGGATTGGGGAGCGCTGCCGGTCGTCACGACCGTGAGGGTCGTACACGCCGGTGCGAAGCTCAGGGTCACGGTGGGAAGAAGGCGCGCAGTCGAGAAGCCGACTATTCCGAGGTAAAGCCGTACCGGGCGGCCCAGACGGCCACATGCACCCGGTCCGTGAGATGGAGCTTTTGAAGAATGTGTTCGACGTGTGACTTCGTGGTGCCTTCCCCGATGGAGAGGATACGCGCGATGTCTTTATTACTGAGCCCTGTCGCCACGAGTTGCAGCACCTCCATTTCGCGAGAGGTGAGCGGATGGACCAGATGGGGCGAAGTGACCACCTGTTCGCTGATCCCGCGCAGGGCATGGAGCAGATCCTGCGCAGACAGCAGCGCCTCGCCTCCGGCGGCCGTACGCAACGCGCGCAGTATCTCCTGGTGGGTGGCGCCTTTCAGCAGATAACCGGACGCCCCCCCGGCCACGGCGCGCGCCTTGAAGGTCAGGTTTTCGTAAGTCGTAAGCATGATCACGACCATCTTCGGATCCAGCGTCTTGAGCGCGGTAAGCGTTTCAAAGCCGTCGCCACCCGCCATGCGAATATCCAGCAGCGTGAGGCGAGGATGCGCCTGCCGGGCAACCTCCACCGCCGCCTCTCCGGAGGCGGCTTCGCCGACAACGGTAAACTCCGTATTCGCCAACACGTTCCGCATGCCGGCCCGCCAGCCTGCGTGGTCATCGACCAGCAGGACCGGGATGCGACCGGCATTGTTTGTTGTATCGTCTGCAGCGCTCATGAGGTTTCAACCTCCGAAGTACGGGCTCCGGGCACAGGGAATCGCGCCACAAGGTGTGTTCCCTGTCCGGGCGCGCTCTCTATCTCCAGAGTTCCCTGCATCAACACGACGCGTTCGACCATGCTGTTCAGCCCCAGGTGGTCGTAGTTCCCTCGCTTTCTCTCCACGTCAAACCCCATGCCCCAATCCCGCACCTCCAGGATCAGTTGCGCCCCCGGAGCGGACGGCGTGTCCTCCCATTGCAGAACCACCTGCACCCGTGTCGCCGCGGCATGTTTGCGGATGTTGGTGAGCGCCTCTTGCGCCACACGATAGACCGCCGTTTCCAGGGCGACCTCGAAGCGCCGGTCGGTGATGTTGTGCTGGAAATCGATCTCCGTCCAGCCGGAGCGCCTGGCCTCTTCGCCCACAAGTTGCTCCAGCACTCCTACCAGTCCCATCGCATCCAGGGCCAGAGAGCGGAGGCCGTTGACCAGACGTCGCGATTCGAGGACCGCCTGCCGCAGGCACTGAAGGGCATTCTCCAGCAGTTCCGGCAGCCCTTGCGTGTGACTGGCCTTGTAGGCTTCGCAAAAGGCATCCAGGTAGAGGTGGGATGTCATCACATACTGGGTCAACCCATCGTGCAGTTCGTAGGCGACCGCGCGGCGCTCCTCTTCCAGGGCGTTGATAAAGCCCTGGGTAAGCGCACGCTGGAGCGTGAATATCTCCTGAAAATGGAGCGCGACGGCGGCGTACTCCGCAAGCGCCACGATGACGGCTTCATCCGCTTCGGTGAAAGGCTGTCCGTCCTCCCGGTCCACCAGGTAGAGGCTGCCAAGAATCGCTCCCGCGCGCCGGATGGGCACGCCCAGAAAGCGGTTCCTCTGCGGATGGTTGGAAGGGAAGCCGACAGAGGCCGGATGCGCGGCCAACCGGTCGATGCGCAGCGGGCGGTCCGCTTGAAGCAGGAGGCCGAGGATGCCGCGTTCCAGCGGATGCGGGCCGATTACCGCCGCCTCCTCCGGGGTCAGACCGATCGTAATAAATTCGCTCCACCCCGATCCACTGGAATCGGCGATGCCCAGCGCGGCATAACGGGCATGCACGAGAGAGAGCGCCGCTT
>DATGIG010000489.1:0-22335 GCA_035295825.1 Chthonomonadaceae bacterium
CTACAATCGCCGTGCAAAGGACCCCCGTTTCGAGCGTCTGACCTTCTGCCTGCTCGGGGTGGCTGCTCCGACGGATCTCATTCGTGACACCCGTATGACGCCTTTCAACATCGGACGACGCATCGAACTCACCGACTTCACCCTCGATGAGGCCGCGCCACTGGAACCTAACCCCCCGGCCGGGGGGTTAGGTCGCATCCTCTACTGGACGGGCGGTCATCCCTATCTGACGCAACGGCTCTGCCAGGCGATCGCCGAAGACGCACTCGCTCAGCAAAAGCCGACCATCGAAAACCAGGACGTGGACCGTCTCTGCGAAGACCTGTTTCTCTCGCCGCAGGCGAGGGAGCGCGACGACAACCTGATCTTTGTACGGGAACGCCTGCTCCGAAGCGAGGAAGACCGCGCCAGCTTGCTGGATCTTTATAGCCGGGTACGGGCAGGGCAGCGGATCAAGAGTGACGAGACCAATCCGCTCATCGCGCTGTTGCGCCTGTCGGGGATCGTGCGCTCCCAGGAAGGGATGCTGCATGTCCGCAACCGGATCTATGAGCGGGTTTTCGATAGGGCGTGGATCCGGGAGAACATGCCGGATGCGGAGGTGAGGAGACAGAAACAGGCATTTCGTCGGGGTGTGGTGCGCACTCTGACGGTCTCGGCTGTGGTTCTGGCCTTGTTGGTAGGTGGTTTCCTGTTGTCGCATTATAAGCCACACCTCAATATCCGCAAGACCTTTCCGGATGGCTCGACCCTCGTCCTGGATGATATAACCTATGGAAAGAAGCATCAATACGAGGCAGGAACGGGCCGTTGGCTGGGGATTTTGCCCGGTTCGAGTACACTGGTCACAGACACTGACGTCATGGTAGCCTGGATAACCCGTCAGCAAAAACAGTCGCACAGGACTATGCAAGTAAAGCAGCCTCCATCAATGCTCATGTTCGGCAGTTTGAAGGTCTCTGCGGTTGATGAACATGGATGCTGCTTCGAGGGCGCTTATCAGTTTACGGGTAACGATAACATAACTTCCATTTCAGATGGCTATATGTTCTCTTCCTTCCCACGGCGCAGCAAGAGTGTGACTTTACGCATAAACGACTTCACAGGAAATCCTTTGACGGAGTTGGTCGTCCCCAATCCCGCGCCCACACTCTACCCACTCTGGACGCCGGAACCGCTTCCTGACACAAAGCAGGCGGGCGACCTCGCGATTACGCTGACGGCGCTGCGATGCGGGAAGAATGGCTTCGGCAGCGGCCCCAATAACTACGCGCTCGTGCCGGAATTTCGGTTCGCGCTGCACGGCAAGCTCACCGAGGAGTGGGAGATCAGCGACTGGAACAATGCCTCGGTGGAGGATGTAACGGGCAATATATCGAAGACGGATACCTGCGAACTGTGCCCTTACGAGCCTGCATGGAAGTTCACCACGAGCTTCTTCCGCAAGAATACAGCCGCCTTCGCTCCTGCGGAGACCTGGACGATAAAGGATGTCCCGATGCCGGGGCCGGGACAACTCAACACTATCTCACGGCAAACGACACAGAACGGCGTTACCCTGGAAGTGAAGAGCATCGCCGGCGCAGGGATCTACTCCTATGTCAATAAGGAGAATGGTACCTTTCTGGCGAAGTGGGATCCCATCAAGAATGGCGCAGGCGGTTTCTCCGTAGCAGGTTCTGGGAATGGAATGCAAAATCTGAATACTGTCTCCGCCTCTGTGCCCTATCTGACGCTCGTGGTTCAGAACCTGAAGCCCAATCAGCATCTGACCGTCTGGGCGACGGACGCCAGGGGGCGAAGGTTCAATATGCTCTATTCCAATCTGGACTTTATCGGCCTTGATATCCCATCTGGCATCACCAGCGTAGACCTCCATTTCGTCGTCCAAACCGCACGTACGGCCTCATTTCTGATAAAACCGCCCCTTCCACCGGTCAAAACAGCGAAATAGCCCCCGTTTGAGATACAATATCCGACATAACATCCAGGGGAGGAAGCGGGTTGACCGGAGCAGGGGCAGAGCCGCCGAAAACGAATCGCTGGGAGACGCTGAATCAGTATCGAGGACTGTTTGCCTTTGTGTTCGTTTTTATTCTGGGGTGTATCTTCACGCCGCGCGTCGGCGGGACCGGTCCGCCGATCTTTCTCTCCTTCCGAACGCAACTCGACATCCTCTACGAGTATTGTGAATACGGCCTACTGGCGACCGGAATGACGCTCGTCATCCTGGCCGGCGGAATCGACCTGTCGGTCGGCTCGGTCCTGGGGTGCTCCGCTACCCTCTTCGCCCTCCTCACCATCGGCTACGGCTGGAGCATCGGAGCGGCATTGGGCATGGTGGTCCTCTTCGGTCTCGCTGCCGGAGCGCTCAACGGCATGCTGATCGCACGGTTTAACATGCAGCCGTTCGTGGTCACGTTGGCGACCATGACCGGCGCACGCGGGCTGGCGAAGTGGATCTCCGGGGGGATCAAAGTGCAGCCCGCCGCCCAGCCCTGGTATGCGCTCAAGGAGGACACGCCCTCCTTCTTTCGCTGGATGAGCCAGGGACTGCCCGGCATCGGCGTCAAACCCGCCGTACTCCTCTTCCTCTTCTCTCTGTTCATCATGGCCATCATTGTCAGCCGCACCGCCTACGGGCGAAAACTCTATGCTATCGGCGGAAACGAAGTCGCCGCTCGACTGGGCGGGATCGCCGTGGATCGCATCAAGATCATCACCTATGCCCTCTGCGGACTTTTTGCCGCGCTTGCCGGGGTGGTCAACGCCACACGGCAGGACATCGGAGACCCGGAAGCCGGGGCCACGTTCGAGTTGTATGCCATCGCCGCTGTTGTCATCGGGGGAACCAGCCTGGCTGGCGGCGCGGGAGGCATGGGATTTACGTTTATCGGCGTGCTCATCATTGCCTACATCAATAAGATACTCAGTCTCAACGCCGTTCCGGAAGCGCAGCGCCTGATCATTCAGGCGGGGATCATCCTGGCGGCGGTACTCATTCAAAGAAGGAAAAGGAGATAGGGATGAAAACGAGGATGTTCGCATCAACCGGGGTATTTGCACTTGCGTTTGTCGTCGCCGGGTTGGCGCTGAGCGGCTGCAATAACGAGACGCCTCCCGCCGACAATGCGGGTTCTGCAGGAGCCAACAGCGCGGGCACTGCGGGAACCGCAGGAGCCGGTACGCCCAACATAGACAAAACCAGCGCCGGCAATGCGAGTTCCGGAGGAACCAACAGCGCGGGTTCTGCGGGAACCGCCGGTGCGGGTGCTCCCAACATCGACAAGACCGGCGCCAGCGCCCCGCCTCCCGCAGGCAAGACCTTCACCATCGGAATGTCCCAATGCAATCTAGGAGAGCCCTGGCGCGTCCAGATGAATACAGACATTGACGAAGCTGCGAAGAAACATCCCGAAATCAAGATGATCTTCAAAGATGCAGGGAACAAGAGCGAAACCCAGCAGAGCCAGATGCAGGAGTTTATCCAGCAGAAGGTGGATCTGATCATCATCAGCCCCAAGGAATCCCGCCCCCTCACCCGCCCTGTGGGTGATGCGATGGATGCCGGGATCCCGGTCATCGTCCTGGATCGAGCCATCGAGGGCGACAAGTACACCTGCTTCATCGGCGGCGACAACAAGAAGATCGGCATGGAAGCCGGCAAGTACATGGCCAAAATCCTCAACGGCAAGGGCGACATCATCGAACTTCAGGGGCTGGGCACCTCCACGCCCGCCAAGGACCGGCATGATGGCTTCATGGAGGGCATCAAAGGCACCGACATCAAGATCATCTTTGCCGCAGACTGCAAGTGGCTGGAGCCCGACGCCCAGAAAGAGATGAACTCCGCGCTCTCCCGCTTCCCCAAAATTGACGCCGTGTACGGACATAACGACCCCAGCGCGCATGGCGCCTACAAAGCCGCTGAGCAAGAGGGCAAGGGCCGCGAAAAGACCATCAAGTTCATCGGCATCGATGCTCTGCCTACCGAAGGCGTCAAATACGTCAAGGACGGAATCCTGACCGCGACCTTCCAGTATCCTACCGGCGGTCCGGAAGCCATCGAGACCGCCCTGAAGATCCTGAACAAGCAGCCTTTCGAGAAGAAGATCGTCCTCGGAACGAAAAGATTCACCAAGGACAATGTGGATAAGGGCGGCGATCCGTTGTAGACGGGGGCAATTCTTGCGTACGCTACTCATTGTTGAGATCATCATGCTCATTTGCGCTATCCTCGGCCCGGCAGGGGCCGCTCCGCCGGAGGAGACGCCGGCTCTCGGGCTGCCGGAAGTCTCTCGGCTCGACCTGCTGCCGCGCTTCAAAAGGTCGGTCAAGGTGGCTTCCATCTCCAGCTACGACCGCACCGGAGGCAACGACGACGGCTTCTCCGGGAAATACTCCTTCCTCCGCAAGGAGGGCGATGGCCTGGTCATCGCCGACCTGCAGGGGCCGGGCGTCATCTATCGGATCTGGACGCCCACCCCGACCGACGAGCCGATGGAGTTCTACTTCGACGGCGAGGCGCAGCCACGGGTCAAAATCCGATACCGGGAGCTCTTCGACGGCAACAAGCCGCCGTTCGTCGCGCCGCTGGTGGGCTTCGGATCCGGCGGGTTCTACTGCTACCTCCCGATGCCCTATAAGGTCTCCTGCAAGGTCATCATCCGTGCGCCACGGGTGCAGTTCTACCAGATCAACTACGCCACCTATCCGGCGGGAACGCCGCTGGAGACCTTCTCCCTAACTTCGCCCATTCTCGCCGGGGAGGAGATGCAGAGGGCGCAGCAGGTGCTGGGAATGGCCGGGCAGGACCTCTCTGCCCACGTGGTTCCGGAGGGCGCGCATCGGGAGACCACCCGGACCGCGCGCACGCTGGCGCCCGGCAAGTCCGTGACCCTGTTCGACACCAGGCGCGGCGGGCGCATCGCCGGCTTCCGCCTCTCACCCGCCTCCGCCTTTGCAGGCAAGGACCGGGGGATCCTGCTGAAGATGTACTGGGATGGCGATAAACAGCCGGCGGTCCTGTGCCCTGTCGGCGATTTCTTCGGCTACTCCTGGGGGCAGCCTGCCGCCCGCTCTCTGCTGGTCGGCACACAGGGCGACACCTGTTATGCCTACTTCCCCATGCCTTTCGACCGCGCGGCCCGCATCGAACTGGTCTCCGAACAGACCGCCGGAGCGCCCATTCCCGTACAGGCGGAGGTGATCCATGCCGACCTGCCGCGCCGCAAGGACGAGGGGCGCTTCTACGCCACCTGGCGGCGCGAGAACCCCACCACGCAGGGCAAGCCTTTTACTTATGTGGAGGTCGAGGGAAGAGGTCACCTGGTGGGAGTAACGCTCCAGGCGCAGGGCTCCATTCCCGGCATCACCCCCTTTTTCGAGGGGGATGACCAAGGCTACCTGGACGGCGAGCTCACCATCCACGGCACCGGCTCCGAAGACTTCTTCAACGGAGGTTGGTACGACGTGCCCGGCCGCTGGGAGGCGCGCGCCTCCTATCCCCTCAGCGGCTGCCTGGACTATAGCCGCCCGCAGGCACGCAGCGGAGGCTACCGGCTCTTCCTCACCGACGCCTACGCCTTCCATAAGAGCCTGAAGCTGGACATGGAGCATGCGCCGGAGAAGAACGACTTCATCGCGGACTATGTGGGCGTCAGCTATCTCTACCTGGAGAACCGCCCGACCACCCCCTGGACTCTGCCCGACCAGGCGGCCCGCGCCGTCCACGATCCGGAACGCCTGGTCTACAATCCAGGCTGGTATATGCCGCTCCACGCCTTCTCTATCGAGCGGGCGACGCTCTCGAAAGGAGTGGAGCGGATCAACAATGTGGAGAGCCGCTTCCTCTCCATGCATGCCCAGGGGGAGGACATCTTCGGGCTGCACTCGATCTCGTTTCTCTGCGCCATCCCAGCGGCGGGGCGCTACCAGGTCTCTATCGAAGCGATGCAGGGTCCTGCCCAGTGTATCGTCCAGCTCTTTCAGAACGAACACGCCGTCGGCGACCCTGCCGACTTCTATGCGCCCCAGCGCACCCGCAGCAAATTGACCCCGATGGGAGTGCTGGAGATGCACGAGGGACCGAACCAGGTCTTCTTCAAACTGATCGGCAAGAACCCGAAAGCCGAGGCGCTGAACCTGGATATGGTCACCCTCGTTCTGGAAAAGCTTCCCTGATCTACCTGACCCCCGTCCTTGTAGGGATAGGAATCAGGTACTCCTCCTCCATGCCACCTGGGCGGCGGGGCAAGCGATGACGCGGGAGCAGGCTCTGGACGACGCGCTCGGTTCCGGACTTCCGCAATACGTAATGCGCCCTCTGTCGTCTTCTTAAATAAGTCGGCTTCTTAATAAATTCTCAGCAAATATTTACGAGATTCTAAAGGTTATCCCTCATACTCTACCTAACCTTATTGCCGTGTTCGCCTCTCCGAGTGTCGGGCCGCCCCTGCCATAGGAACAGACAGGCTCCCGACATATCTACAGGTTCATCTCTCTTGAGGGTCTCTATGCGCTATCCATGTGGCCGTGTCGCCATGCTCGGCATGCTCTTATTGCTGTGGGTCCAAACGGTCGGCTTCGGCCAGACGCCTCCGCCCGATCTGGCGGATCTGCCTCCTCCCGTTCCTGTCGCACAACAGCTCACCCTGGATCAGGCGCTCACCCTGGCCCAGAGCCGCAACCCTTTGATGACCGCAACAGTCCATCAGATCGCAGGCGCAAAAGCCAATCTCCACGGCCAGAGCGCACCGCTCAATCCCATTCTCAACCTCACCGGGCAGACCAACACCTCCGATTTCTTCGACCCCTCCGATCCCACCAAGTATGGCCTGGTCACCACGTTCGAGATCAGCGGACGACAGCGCTTGCGGACCCATCAGGCACGGGCGCAACTGCAGGGAACGGAGGCCGATGCGGAATCCACCCGGTTGAGCGTGCGGGAGGCGACGGCCTCCGCCTATATCGACCTTCAGGTGAAGAACCGCGACCTGGATACCGAAAAGCAGGCCTACGACATCGCCAAGCGGCTGGCCGACCTGACCGAGCAGCAGGTCCAACTGGGCGATGCCTCCGAGGCTACCGCCCTCCGCGCCCGGATCGAGCTTACCAAGGAAGAGAATAACCTGATCAAAGCCGCAGACGATGTCAAGCAGGCGCGCGCCACCCTGAATGTACAGCTTGGGCGCGCCCCGGAAACCCCGATTGACGCCGCCGATCCGCTGACCTACACCCCCCTCACTCTGGACCTGCCGATGCTCCAACAGCAGGCTATGCAGTTCCGACCCGAACTGCGCGCCGCCGCCGCCAGCCGCCGCGCCCTGGAGGCGGCCCTCGGCCTGCAGCGCTCGCAGTACCTTCCGGACTTTGTCGTTGGCGTCAATCCGCTGGGCGCGCGCAACGGACAGGTCGAGTTGGGAGTGTCTTTCCCGCTCTTCGATCTGGGCAGCATCCGAGGGCAGGTGCGTAAGGCGCAGGAAGACGTGAAGGCGCAGGACGCCCAGATAGAACAGGTACGGCAGGTGATCCGCCTGGACGTGCAGTCGGCCTACCTGGCCGTAAAGCGCGCGCAGCGCCTGATCACCTCGTTTCAGGACGGCATTCTGCCCCGCGCCGAATCGCTGCTCCAGCGGGTCCAGCAGAGCCTGGCGCTGGGCGCCAGTTCCATCCTCGATGTGATTGACGCGCAGCAGACTTATCGCACCACGCGCAACGACTACGATGCCGCGCTCGGCGACTACCGCCGGGCCATCGCACAACTCGAACGCGCCATCGGCGCGCCGATCAAGTAAACTGCAGGGAACGACGCAGGAAAGGTGGAAGGAAGCATGAAACGGAGTATTTGCTTACTGGCAGGATTGGGTTTGCTGCTTTCGAGCGGGTTCGCGCACTCCGACCCGCCGGGAATGAACTACCATCAGGTCAAAAAGATGGATGTCGGGGGCGACGGTGGCTGGGACTACCTCACCTACGACGGCACTGGCGACCGCCTCTTTATCTCGCGCGGGACGCGCGTGAGCGTGGTGGACGTGAAAAAGGGGACGCAGATCGGCGAGATCCCCAACACGACCGGCGTCCATGGCATCGCGCTTGCCCCCAAGTTGAACCGGGGCTTCACCAG
Organism: Chthonomonadaceae bacterium; assembly: GCA_035295825.1. Taxonomy (GTDB): domain Bacteria; phylum Armatimonadota; class Chthonomonadetes; order Chthonomonadales; family Chthonomonadaceae; genus DATGIG01. The sequence continues at coordinate 8,126 of DATGIG010000489.1, forward strand.
CAATGGACGGGACAACTCGGTGACCATCTTCGACCTGAAGACCCTCAAGGTATTGGATACCGTGAAAGTCGGTAAAAATCCCGACTGCATCCTCTTCGATCCGGCCACCAACCGCGTCTTCACCTTCAACGGGGGCAGCAGCGACACCTCCGCGATAGACGCGGCTACGGGAAAAGTGGCCGGCACCATCGCGCTGGGAGGCCGCCCGGAGTACGCGGTCGCCGACGGGAAAGGGGGCGTCTTTGTCAATATCGAGGACAAGAGCGAGGTCGTGGCGCTGGATGCGAAGGGATTGAAGGTGAAAACCCGCTGGTCCCTCGCGCCGGGCGATGGGCCTTCCGGCCTCGCGATGGATACCGTCCATCGCCGTCTGTTCTCGGTCTGCGGCAACGGAATGATGGTCGTCTCGGACGCGGATAGCGGCAAGGTGGTCGCAACGCCGGCCATCGGCAAAGGTCCGGATGCCAGCGCCTTCGATCCCACATTAGGCATCGCCTTCAGCTCGAATGGGCAGGACGGGACGCTTACCCTGGTGAAGGAGGAGGCTCCGAATAAATTCAGCGTGGCCGCCAACGTGCCGACGCAGCGGGGCGCGCGCACCATGGCGCTGGACCCCAAAACGCACGCCATCTTCCTGGCGACGGCGCGTTTCGCGTCGACTGCGACAGGGGGCGGCCAACAGCGCCGCCCCGCCATGGAGCCGAACTCGTTCATGATCCTGGAGTTTGCGCCTTAACGAACTCTCAACGAACACTAAGCCGCTTCTAAACTTAATCCTCTATACTACTGTGCAGGATACCGCCATGCTGTGGGAACGAGCGGTATCCTCATCCCTCGTATCTAAGGAGAAGAAAGAATATGATGCAGACGAAACGAACACTGAGCGTATTGGGGATCGGCCTGGGTCTGGCAGCGCTGGCCGGAGGGCTGTCCCTCGTAGCGGCGCGGGCACAGGAGGGCAAAAAAGCCATCCCGACCCCGACCGGCAAGATCACCCCCTGGCAGGCTATCAAGATCGCCACGACCAAGGTCCCCGGCCAGGCGCTCAACGCCAATTTCGAGTTCGATGAGGGCCACTGGGTCTATGGCGTCATGGTTGTATCGGGCAAGAAGATCCATGAGATCGAGATCGACCCGAATACCGGCAAAGTCGGCGACGTCGAAGAGGTGACCCCCGAAGGGGAGGGCAAAGAGGTCACGGCGGAACTGAATGCGGCGCTCGGGGTCAAGAGCGATAAGTCCGACAAAGAGAAAGAGGGCAAGTAGCGCCCATTCCGGCCTCGGCTCGCGCGGAAAGATCGCGAGATGAAAGAGGGTAAACTACATTCGGAAAAGTTGGTTTCACGACAAGAGACCAGATAGACCATAACCGACCCGATAAAGGCTTCGATAAGCCTTTATCGGGTTGCCTCCTCAAAATCAACGGGGTGAAAACACGAGTATGAAAGGTCGCCTGCTATCTCCTCGCAACATCTCTCTGTCTGCGCTGATGGGACTTTTGGCCCTGCTCCTGGTTCTGTCCGGCGGATGCCGGAAGGGCGCAGAGGCGCCCAAGGCCGATGAGGACGCCACCGGGCCGGTGACGGTGGAGTTGGCAGCGGCAAGCGTCCACGCCATGCAGACCACCGTTACCGCGATGGGTACGCTCGCCTCGGGGCAGGGCGGCATGGCCCGCGTCGCGCCTACCGTACCCGGACGCCTGCTGCATGTCAACGTCAAGGAGGGAGACCGCGTCACCCAGGGGCAGGTTATCGCGGTGCTGGACAATCGCCCCCAACAGGCGGCGCTTGCCAGTGCGCAGGCGGCGCTAAACTCCTCGGAGGCGCAGGCCCAGGAGGCGAAGCTCGCTGCGCAAGCCGCCGCAACGGATCAGGCGAATGCGGTGCACCTGGCGAAACTGGCGCTGGATTCGGCCCGGCTCGACCGGGATAACGCCGTCAAAGCAGCCCAGAACGCCCTGCAGGCGGCGGAGACGGATCAGAAAAAGACGCAGGCGGGCGCCAGGCCCCAGGAGATCGCCCAGGCGGATCAGGCCGTCGTCCAGGCGAAGGCGACCCGGGACCACGCCGCGATCGATCTGGACCGGCAGCAGAAGCTCCTCGCCATCGGGTTCGCCGCGAAGAAGCAGGTGGAGGAGGCCCAGACCAACTATGATGTCGCCGACTCCGCCTGGAAGGTCGCCCAGCAGCAGGCCAGCCTGGTAAAGGCCGGGGCAAGGCCCGAAGACCTACAGGCGGCGCAACTGCGGGTTGAGGGCGCGCAAGAGGCGCTGCGCCAGGCGCAGACGTCGGGAGATGCCAAGGTCGCGCAGGCGCAGGCGACCCTGAAGCAAGCGCAGGAGAGCGCCCTCCAGGTCCAGGTAAAGGAGCAGGACGCCCAGGCCCAGGCCCAGACCGCCCGCCAGAAACAGGCCGACCTGAACAACGCCCAGGCGCTGACCAACTACGCCGAAGTGCGCGCCCCGCTCAGCGGCGTCGTGACCCGCCGCGCGCTGAACCCCGGCGATATGGCCGACATCACCAACCCCATTATCGAGGTCGCCGACACGCAATCGCTCAACCTTATCGCCAACATGCCCGCCTCGGAAGGCTTGAAAGTGCGCGTTGGGCTTCCTGTGGAGATCACCTCCCAGGATGCACCCGACAAGACGTTCCAGGGCAGCGTTCTCAGCGTAGGGCAGGTAGATCCGCAGTCCAACCTCCTCGCCGTGCGCATCGCCGTCTATAACGCCTCAGGAACGCTGAAGGTAGGCTCGTTCGCCACCGCCGAGATCATCCTCCATTCGGACCCGCACGCCGTCGTCGTCCCGAAAGAGTGCGTCCTCACCCGCGACGGTAAAAACGTGGTCTATGTGGTGGGCTCCGATAAGGTGGCCCACCAGAAAGAGGTCACCGTCGGGCCGGAACAGGACAATCTGGTCGCCATCACCCAGGGCGTGGCCATCGGGGAGAAGGTCGTCAAGTTGGGACAGTTCGAACTGACCGACGGCGCGAAGATCGAGGAGGCCTCGAAAGAGGATACGGGCGATAAGAAGGAGGGCGATAAAGCCGACGAGAAGGCCGCCGACAAGAGCGACGAGAAGTCTGCAGAGAAAGGCGGCGATAAGGGAGAAGCCCCCGCAGGCAAAGAGGACGACAAAAAAGAGGGCGCGAAAGCCGCCGAAAAGCCTGCCGAGAAGGGCGGCGACAAGGACGCGCCACCCGCCGGCAAAGCGGCGGATAAGGAAGAAAAGAAGTGAACCTCAGCCGCTTCGCTACCCAGAATATCAAGGCCGTACTCTTTATCACGCTGGTGTTGTGCGGCATCGGCGTCTGGGTGCTCGACACCTTCCCGGTGGGCATCCTGCCCGACGTCACATTCCCGCGTGTCAAGATCATCGCCGAGGCCGGGGATCGCCCGACCCGTATGGTCGAGGCCGGCATCACCCGCCCGCTCGAAGAATCGGTCGCCACCGTTCCCGGCGTCAGCCACATCCGCTCCGCCACCGAGCGGGGCAGTTGTGAGATCGACATCGATTTCAACTGGGGCACGGATATCCTCCTTTCGCAGCAGTTGGTCAACACCCGCGTGAATGAGACGCGCCCCCTGCTCCCTGCCGAGACGCGCATCACTGTGGAGCGGATGAACCCGACCGTCTTCCCGGTCTATGGCCTCTCCCTGAAGTCGAAAACCCTCTCGCAATCGCAGCTCTGGAACCTGGCGACCTATACGATCCGCCCCCGCCTGGCGCGTGTTCCCGGCGTGGCGCGGACCGTGATCCAGGGCGGACGCATTCCGGAGATCGCCGTCGAGGTCAACCCGCAGACGCTGCAGGCCTACCACCTGTCGCTGCTGGATGTCAATCAGGCGCTGACCCAGGCGAATATCGTGCGCTCCATCGGGCGCATCAACCGCCAGTATCAGCAGTTCGAGGTTCTGGTCTCCGGAGAGACGACCAGCATCGACCAACTGCAGCATATCACGGTGGCACAGCGCAACGGCGTCCCTGTCACCCTGGAGCAGATCGCCGACGTCCACCCCTCCGAGCAGGACCCGACCACTGTGGTGACCGCCGACGGGGTAGAATCCGTTCTGATCAACATCGTGCGCCAGCCGGATGCCAATACGGTCACCGTGGTGGATGGCGTCAAGCGTGAAGTGGAAGCGATGAAGGCCGCGCTGCCGAAGGAGGCCGAAGTCGGCTTCTTCTACGACCAGTCCATCCTCGTTCATGAGGCGATCCAGAGCGTCCAGGAGGCCGTACTGATTGGCGCGGTGCTGGCCGTTATCGTGCTGTTGATGTTTCTCGGGGATATTCGGGCGACGCTGGTCACCGCCGCCATCATCCCCGCCACGGTCCTCATCACCTTCCTGCTGATGCGCCTCGCCGGGATGACCCTGAACCTGATGACGCTGGGGGCGCTGGCCATCGCCATCGGCCTGGTGATTGACGATGCCATCGTCGTCGTTGAGAACGTCTTCCGACACCTGGGGAAGGGCGAGTCGCGGTCTGCCGCCGTACAGCGGGCCGCCAATGAGATCGCGGCCCCGATGATCTCCTCCACCCTCACCACCGTCGTGGTCTTTATGCCGCTGGTGCTGCTCTCCGGCGTCGCCGGGGCGTTCTTCACGGCCCTGGCGGTCACCCTGACCATCGCCGTCATGGTCTCGCTGGCGCTGGCGCTGATGGTCAGTCCCAGCCTGTGCGCCGCCTTCTTAAAGTCGCACGTCACCGGCGAGCACCATGAGCACGGCCCCCTATTCGAGCGCTTTATCGGCCTCTATGAGCGGGTGCTGCGCGGCAGTCTGCGGATACGGTGGCTGATGGCGCTGGCGGTGGCGGGCGTCATCGGGCTCACCCTCTTCTTCGGCTCGCATCTGGGCACCGGCTTTATGCCCACCATGGATGAGGGCGCGTTCATCCTGGACTACCACTCCCCGCCCGGCACTTCGCTGGCAGAGAGCGACCGCCTGTTGAACAAGGTGGAGGGCATTCTGAAAGAGACGCCGGAGGTGTTGAGCTGGTCCCGACGCACCGGCACGGAGATGGGTTTCTTTATCACGGAGGTAAACAAGGGCGACTTCGCTATCATGCTCAAGCCGGACCGCAAACGGGGTATCGATGATGTGATCGCCGATGTGCGCGGCAAGGTCGGGGATCAGGTCGCCGGCCTGGATGTGGATTTCTCCCAGGTATTGCAGGATCTGATCGGCGATCTGAGCGGCAACGCGGCCCCCGTTGAGATCAAGCTGTTCGGCGAGAACAAGGATCAACTGGATACGACGGCGCTGGCAATCGAGGCGAAGCTCAAAACGATCAAGGGCGTCACGGATACCCAACCCGGTGTGGTTCAGTCCGGGCCGGAACTCACCGCCCATGTGGACCCCGTGCGCGCCGGACGGGTGGGATTGACCCCCGATGCGGTGTCGGATCAGATGGAAGCCGCCATGCTGGGCGACGTCGTCACCCAGATGCTGCAGGGCGACCGCCAGATCGGCGTCCGAGTACGGTTTCCTGCCGCCTACCGTGCCGACCTTCCGCAGGTACAGCAGATCCCCATTCGCACCCCCAACGGCTCCGTCCTGCCACTGAGCGCGCTCGCCGACATCGAGAGCATTCCCGGCACGACCGAATCACACCGGGAAGACCAGCGCCGCTACCTCTCCGTCACCGGCCAGTTGGACAATACGCGGGACCTGGGCAGCGTATCGCGCGATGTGCAGAAGATGATGGCGGAGACGCCCCTTCCGGCCGGCATCACCTCGACCCTGGCCGGAGCCTACAAGAGCCAGAACGAGTCGTTCCGGAATATCGCGATGGTGCTGTGCCTGGCGGTGCTGCTGGTCTTTGCGGTGATGCTGTTCCAGTTCCGGTCGTTCACCTCTCCCATCGTCATTCTGCTGGTCATGCCGCTCGCCATGTTCGGCGTGACCTTCGGCCTGTGGCTCACCAAGACGCCGCTCAATGTCTCCTCCCTGATGGGCGCGGTCATGCTGGTAGGCATCGTGGTGAAGAACGGCATCCTGCTGCTGGACCGGGCGCAGAAGGCGGAGGAGGATGGCGCGACGCCGGAGGAGGCGGTCATCCAGGCGGGGCGGACGCGCCTGCGCCCCATCCTGATGACGACCCTGACGGCCCTGCTGGGCCTGGTGCCTCTGGCGATGGGCATCGGGGCGGGCGCGGAGATGCAGAAGCCGCTGGCCATCGCGGTCATCGGCGGCCTGGCCTTCTCGACCGTCTTCACGCTCGTGTTCGCGCCCCTGCTCTTCGTTACTCTGCGCCGCATGCAGGGGAATCGGGAAGCGGCAGTCGAGGAAGCGTCATGAACGCCCTGATCGTGGAGGATGACGCCAGCGTCGCCCGCTTCCTGAACCAGGCGTTCATCGAGGCCGGATATGCCACGCAGGTCGTCGGCGATGGGCAGCGAGCGCTGGAGATCGCTCAGAGTATCGGCTTCGACCTGATCCTGCTGGATGTGATGCTGCCCCACAAAGACGGCTTCGAGGTCTGTCGCCAACTGCGCGCCGCCAACGTGACGACGCCCATTCTGATCATCACGGCCCGCGACACGCTGGAAGACAAGATCGAGGGGCTGGACAGCGGCGCCGACGACTATCTGGTGAAACCGTTCCAGGTGGCGGAGCTGCTCGCCAGGGCGCGAGCCATGCTGCGCCGGGGCGGATCCTCGCCCACCACGCTGCGCGTCGCCGACCTCACCCTCAACCCCGCCACCCGGCAGGCGACGCGGGCCGGGAAGACGATCTCGCTCTCCGCCACGGAGTACGCCCTGCTGGAGTACTTGATGCGGAATTCAGGGCGCGTCCTCACCCGCTCGATGATCCTGGAGCACGTCTGGCAGTACGACTTTGAAGGCAACGACAACGTGCTGGATGTCTACATCTCCTACCTGCGCAGCAAGATCGACCGTGGCCACACCCCGCTGCTGCATACGGTGCGTGGGGTCGGCTTCCGATTGGACGTCCCCGATGAGTAGAGCACATGGCCTTTAATTCGATTAATTCGATCCGCGCCCGCATGACGCTGGGCTTCGCCCTCAGCAATGCCGTGCTGATGCTCTCGCTCTGTGGGAGCATGCTCTACTATGCTCGCCGCGCTGCAGAGCAGCGGGTCGCCGACCAGATCAACGTGGAGTTGCACCGCACCCACGATGAACTCCAGGAGATGCCCCTGCCCGCCGCCGTGATCCAGTCCATGAGCTATGAACTCAGGGCGCATGACATGGCGATGATCCTGGTGGATGAGGGCGGGCATGTGCTGAAACAGTCGCAATCCACCGTGCCCCATTGGCCCCGGCAGCAGGGAGACGGCTGGCGGGTCGCCACCGTTCCTGTGGGAAAGCAGACGCTGGTGCTCGGCTACCCCTGGTTTCAGGAAGAGAAGGTCTTATGGCATCAGGGCATGAACCTGGCCGGGCTGAGCCTGGTGGTGGTGTTCGCCTCTGCGGTCGGCGCCTGGATGCTGGTGGGGCGCACCCTCTCTCCGATCAAGGCCCTCTCGCGGCTGGCGCAGACGGCGTCGAGCGCCAGTCTGCGGGTCCGCCTGGCCGCCCCCTCGCGTGACGCGGAAATCGTGGATCTGGTGGCGACCTGGAACGACTTCCTGGCGCGGCTGGCGGAGACGGCGGCGTTGAAAGGGCGCTTCTATGCGGCGGCCTCGCACGAACTGCGTACCCCGTTGCAGGCGCTCTCCGGACATCTGGAGGTGGCGTTGAGCCGCGCGCGCACCGAAGAGGAGTATCGCAGCGTCCTCGAAGAGGCCTATGGTCAGACGCGCCGCCTCACCTCCCTGACCCAGGACCTGCTCCTCCTGAACCGCCTGGAGACCGCCGCAACCCCGCCGCCGAACCACCCGGTGGACCTTGCCGATCTCTGTGAACGCCTGCTCACAGGCTTGCAGCCGCTGGCGGCGCAGCGCGGCCTGACCGTGCAGACCTATTTCCCACCCGAAATAACGATCTCTGCGCCCCCGCTCCATGCGGAGATGCTGCTCCGCAACCTCCTCGAAAACGCGGTCAAATATGCCACCCCTTGCGGCGAGGTACATGTGACGCTGCTCTCCACACCCACGAAGACGCGCCTGGACATCGCCAATACCTTCCCTGACTCTCCGCCGTTGGACGCAGAGCGCCTGTTCGAGCCGTTCTTCCGCCCGGACGCATCCCGCAGCTCCGATACCGGCGGCAATGGCCTCGGCCTCGCCATCTGCAAGGCCCTCGCCCTCGCCAACCATTGGCAGCTCACCCTCCACCAGGACCCCGTCGGGGTCTGCTTCCGTGTCCTCTTTCCCCATGCTGAGGTGTTATAGCCCTGCATGCCTCTTCACACCCTCCAAAGCTTAGAGTTTTCTCAGATAATTTTAAGTATTTTCTAAGAATCGGTGACCATAATCTTACTGGGATTATTTCCCGCTAGCGACCCCCCGCTTAGTACGACTTCAAAGCGAAAGCCAATCTCATAAAAGTCGCCTCACTACTGCTTCTACTGAGCGACTCACAACCCAATTTGAGATTCTCAACATGGTCCATAGCGAACGCGCAGTAATTGCGGAACACCCTCTCCGTTCCGATGAAGCAGTCGTTGTCCAAAAATGGGAGCCTGGAACAGAACGACGCCAACCGCCGAAGGAGTGGAACGGCCCGCGCGTCGCCTATCCCCCACAGTGCTTCCATGCGCTCTTCGAGCAACAGGTACAGCGTACTCCCGACGCCATAGCCGTCGCCTGCGGGGACGAGACCCTCACCTACGTCCAACTCGACCGCAAAGCCAACCAACTCGCCCACTGGCTGCAAGGGCGGGGCGTCGGCCCCGATGTGCTCGTCGGATTGTATGTTGAGCGCTCTCCGGAGATGCTGGTCGGCCTGCTGGGCATCCTGAAAGCGGGCGGCACCTACCTCCCGCTCGACCCGGCCTACCCACCCGAACGCCTCGCCTTTATGCTGCAAGACAGCCGAACGCCGCTGCTGTTGACCCAGCAAGCGCTCTCGGATCGCCTCCCCGGCCTGCCCGAACGGCGGCTCTGCCTGGACAGCGACTGGGAGACCGTGCGCTCCGCCTCGGAAGACGCCCCCCGCAGCGCCGTGGGATTGCAGCATCTGGCGTATGTGATCTATACCTCCGGCTCGACGGGCATTCCCAAGGGCGTGATGATCTCCCACGGGGCGCTCACCAACTACGCCTGCTGGGCGGTCGAGGCGTATGCCCTTGCGGAGGGATCGGGGTGCCCGATCCATAGCTCCCTCGCGTTCGACCTCACTGTTACGGGGCTGTTCCCGCCGCTCCTGGCAGGGAAAACCGTATCTCTCCTGCGCCAGGAGGAGGCCCTCTCCGCGCTCGGCTCGGCTCTGGTGCAATCTCCCGACTTCAGCCTGGTCAAGATCACTCCCGCGCACCTCGAACTTTTACAGGCCCAGGTGCCGACCCAGGCAGCGGCGCGCGCGACCCGGAGATTTGTCATCGGAGGGGAGGCGCTGCTGGGAGAGAGCCTCGCCTTCTGGCGCAAACATGCGCCTGCGACACGGATCATCAACGAGTATGGGCCGACGGAAACGACTGTTGGGTGCTGCGTTTATGCGCTTGCAGCGGGAGACTGCCCGGATAGCATGCTCCCTATCGGACGCCCTATTGCCAACACGCAACTGTATGTCCTGGATACCCAACGCGCACCCGTTCCCATCGGTGAGCCTGGAGAGCTCTATATCGGCGGGACCGGGTTGGCGCGCGGCTATCTGAACCGGGCGGACCTGACCGCAGAGAGATTTGTTCCGAACCCCTTCAGCGCCGAACCGGGAGCGCGCCTCTATCGGACGGGCGACCTGGTGAAGTATCTGCCGGACGGGAACCTGGAGTTTCTGGGCCGCCTGGATCACCAGGTGAAGATCCGTGGGTTCCGGATCGAATTGGGAGAGGTCGAATGCGCGCTGCGTGGGTTTGAATCCGTCCAGGAGGCGGTGGTGCTGGCCCGAGAGGACACTCCCGGTCAGAAGCGCCTGACAGCGTATGTGACAGCGCATGGCGAGCAGCCGACCGCCGCGCAACTGCGCAGCTTCCTGAAGGAGCGGCTCCCGGAATACATGCTGCCGGAGGCCTGGGTATGGCTGGATACGCTGCCGCTCACCGAAAACGGGAAGCTCGACCGCAAGGCGCTGCCTGCGCCCGGCAAGGAGCGCTCCGATGCGAAGACCGAGTATGTCGCGCCCCGTGACCCCATCGAGGCGCAGTTGTGCCCGCTGTGGGAGGAGGCCCTCGGCATCCGGCCTATCGGGGTCACGGACAACTTCCTGGAGTTGGGGGGCGAATCGCTGATCGCGGCGAAGCTGTTCGCGCGGCTCAAAGAGGTCTTTCATCGGGAACTCCCCATCTCGACCCTGGTGTCGGCGCCCACCATCGCGCAGCTTGCGGCGCTGCTGCGTATCGCGGATCCCGATGCGCCCGCCTCCTCGCTGGTGCCGATGAAGCCGAGCGGCGCACGCAGGCCCTTCTTCTGCGTGCATGGCGCGGGCGCCAACGTGCTGCATATGTCCCTCTTTACCCAGTATATGGCTCCGGAGCAGCCGCTCTATGGCCTGCAGGCGCAGGGCCTGGACGAAAAGCGGGAGCCCTTCACCACCATCCAGGAGATGGCGGCGCACTACATTACGGAGATACGGACAGTACAGCCCAGCGGCCCCTATATGCTCGGCGGCCTCTCGTTCGGCGGCCTGGTCGCCTTCGAGATGGCCCAACAACTGGTCCAGGCGGGCGACACCGTGGGGTTAGTGGCCCTCCTCGACACGAATTTCCCGACCCGAAAGCGGCTGCTCCCGAACCATATATGGCGCTTCCAGCGCCACATCTACCCCAACATCGAAGCCATCGAGCGGCAGTGGATGGAGCGCAACAGGTTGGGCCTCCGCGCCTATCTGCGGGCGCGCTGGACCGCCTGGAAGAAGGGCCTCCGTAGGTACAGGGATAAGGAGACACGGGGCCTCCCTGAGGAGTGGGCCGAGATTTTACCGATAATGAGAAAGGTGTGGAGAACGAATCTAAACGCCGGGAAAGCCTATGAGCCTGTTTTCTATCCCGGCAAGATCACGCTCTTCCACGCCACAGATTGGTCCTTAACCCAGATTCTGCTCCTGCCGGATATGCGTTTGAAGTGGTGCGAAGTGGCGGGCGGCGGTTTAGAGGTGCATACGATCCCAGGGAACCACGATACCATCCGGTATGAACCGTTTGTCGGCGTCATGATCCGGAAACTGAACCTCTGCCTGGAGCAGGCCCACCAGGCCATCGACGGGAACGCCGTTCAGCGCGACCGCGTATTGTAGGATCAGTACCCTGTACCAGCCCGCTTGACAGTCCGAGATGCATCCGCTATAATATCTCCTGGGGGCGCATGGCTCCCCAAGCTCTTACCCGGCCTGCAAACCGTGGCAGGCCGCTGTTGTTTGGCAAGTCGGCCCCAGGGCGCGACGATCATGATGAAACCTTCAAATATTCTGTTGTGGTTCCGGCAACGGCGTAACGCCTCCGGAAAAAAGCCCGGAGAGAAACGCAAAGCGCACGGCTCCGTACAGCCTGCTTCCCTGGATTGGCAAAAGACCGCCCTGGTGGTGGTGACCATTGCCCTGCTCTCCGTCCTCATGTCCGTGCATCTCATGCCGGACAAGCTCTCTCTGCGTCTGGGGGATACCAGCCCCCAAACGATCCACGCCTCCCGTAGCGTCACCTATGTCAACACCGTGCTTACCGATCAGGCGCAGCAGGCCGCCCGCCTCGCCACGCGTCCGGTCTATGAGACGGATGATACCGCCCTCCCGAACGCCAATCGCTCCGTCCAGGAACTCTTCGACCGTATCGAGAGCGAACGGGATAAGATCCACCCACCCCACCTCCCCGGCATCAAGCCGCAAACCCTGACGCAGAGCGTATCGGCCCTGGAGGCGGAGTTCGGCCCCGCCCTCTCTCAGGGGCAGTACCGCTCGCTGCTCACGCTCTCCATTCCCGCCTTCCAGAAACTGCGGGATACGACGGCCAGCCTCGTCTCCGAGACCATGGAGCGGGAGATCCGCGACCAGTCCGACCCCAATGTGCCCTCCGCAGACCTCAGCCACGCCCGCATGGAGTTGACCGACGCCGCCCGGGAGGCCCTCTCCTCCGAGGAGAACGCCCTGCTCGTCCGGGCGATTGCGGAGCGCGCCCTGCGGCCCAACCGCCTGCTGGACCGGCACAAGACGGAGTTGGCGCAGGATGCTGCTGCGCGCGCGGTACGGCCCGTCTATGGGCGCATCGCCCAGGGCGAAGAGATCATCGCCGCCGGGAAGCGGGTGACGCAGGAGCATCTGGACAAATTCGTCGCACTGGGGCTGCTGGACCCGCGCCTGGACTTCCAGACGGGCGCCGCGATCTGTATCCTGGCGGCGGCGATGGTGTTGCTGGTCGCCTTCGCCATCAAGCGCGCCCTGCCCAAGCTCTACGCCGACCGCAGACGCCTGGCGCTGCTCTCCTGTATCGTCCTCATCAGCGTGCTGGGCTTGAAAGTCGGCGCGACCATGCTGGGCCTGCAGTTTACCGGCGGCCAATTGGGCTATCTGGGCATGATGAGCGTGGCGGCGGCGGGAATGCTGGTCAGCGTCCTGATCGATACACACCTGGCGGTGCTGGTGGTCGCCCTCCTCGCCGTACAGTCCGGCCTCATCATGAACCACGAGATCCGCTTCACGGTCATGACCCTGATGAGCAGCCTGGTGGGGATCGGCAGCGTCCGCAATGCCCGCTCGAAGAATAATCTGCTCAGCACGGCGATCGCGCTGAGCGTGGCGAACGTGGTGCTGGTCTGGCTGCTCGGGTTGCTGTTAGCCGACTCCCTGCCGGAACTCATCACCGGGACCGGCTGGGCTATCGGCTCGGCACTCTTCGCCACCTTCCTCTTCTGGCTGGGCGTGCTGGCGCTGGAGAAGCCGTTCGGCATCCTGACGCATACCGCCTTGCTGGAGATGTCGGCCTCCGACCGCCCCCTGCTGCAGCAGCTATGCGCGGTTGCGCCGGGCACCTATGCTCACAGCATGATGGTCGGGACGCTGGCCGAGGCGGGGGCGCGAGCGATTGGCGCGGACGCACTGCTCTGCCGCGTCGGCGGCTACTATCACGATATCGGCAAGATGCGCCGCCCCGAGTTTTTCGTAGAGAACCAGCGGCAGGGCAATGTGCATGGCCGCCTCAGCCCCTCCGTCTCCGCGCTCTTTATCACCGCGCATGTGCGGGACGGCCTGGAGATGGCGCAGGAGAAACGCCTGCCGAAAGAGATCCAGGACATCATCGCCCAACACCACGGCACCACCCTGATCCGCTACTTCTACCATCAGGCGCTGACGGACTGCGGCGGCAGTGACGAGGCGCCTCCCGGCCTCGAAGACCGCTTCCGCTATCCCGGCCCTAAGCCCCAGACACGCGAGGCTGCCATCGTTATGCTGGCCGACTCGGTGGAAGCGGCTGCCCGGTGCCTGCTGCACCCCACCAGGGAGCGCCTGGAAACCGACGTCGCCAAAATCGTCCATGATAAGGTGGAAGACGGGCAGTTCGATGAGTGCGACCTCACGTTCAAAGACATCAAGGGCATCGGCGACGCCTTCGTCCATATCTTGAGCGCCATGATGCATGAGCGGATCGAGTATCCGCAGCCCCCGGTGCGCACCGGCAGCGGGCAGCCGATGGAGGTCTCGCGCCCCGACCTCAAGCCGATTGCACCGCCGCTGCCCCTGCCGATAGAGAGCGCCTCGGAGAACTTCTTGCGCCTCGCCGCCGGGATGGGCGAAGACCGGGAGACCGATCACATCCTCGCCGTCCATCTGGCTACCAAGGACTCTCTCGGCGCGGTAGGGGGATTGGGGCCTTCGACGGAGGTCGAAGGCGGCGAAACGGCCGCCAGCAATGCGCCTGCGGAGGCGCTGCGCACAGCGCGCCCACTGCCATCGCTAGAACCTGAGGTACGCTATGCCGGTTTCCCTGCTGAACGCCCTCCCCTACCGGATCCGGACGACCGAACTCCGCAGGGCAGCAAATCGCCTGCTCAAATCGGAAGGACGGACCCGGGACGAGGTCAGCATCCTGCTAACGGATGATGCGGAGGTTCATGCCATGAACCGGCACTATCGCGGCTATGATAAACCGACCGATGTGCTCTCGTTTGCGCAGCGGGACGCGCTGCCGGATGCGCCCCCGCCGCCCACCCT
>DATGIG010000490.1:0-5245 GCA_035295825.1 Chthonomonadaceae bacterium
GTATTCCTCAATACAGAAGGCGTGCCAGGTAGCAAACAGTTGCCCACTGGCTGACTTCAACTGCCTCCAGCCTTCTTCTTCCCGCATAGCCTTAACCCATACTTCCAGGTGATACATGAGAGGCGTATGCTCCCGGAGGCATTGCTGTATCTCATGCCGAACAGCAATGGACCACGCCTCCGATCCCTTCGGCGCGGAAAGAGAACCCAGGATTTCATCATAGACGATAGACATTAGAAGGGCCTTTCCTTGCGTGCGTGGTCGCCGGCCTGGTAGGGTCGCAGCCCCGGGCCCGGCCATTGATAAAACTGCGTTCGCTCGTCTAAGGCTCTGGCAATGGTTCGCCGGCCATACGTGGAACGGCCGCGCCGCTCGTCCCACTTATCGCGCAGCAGGCCGGAGGATCGGAACACACTGTCAATCAAGCCTTCATCGGGGCCGGCATAGAAGGCGATGGCTCCGCACAGGGCGAGGTCCGCCTGCGACTGCGATTCGTAGCCCAAGCCCTGCCAGTCGCCGCCCATGAGCGCACCGAACTTCGCGCCGCCCCGACTGGTCGAAGCCTTCTGGATGATCTCCAGAACACCGGGAGGCGGGTTGTAGGACGTGCGCACGCCCCCCGGTGGCGGGCAGGGACGTGCGGGGAACAGGCGGCTATAGAGCGTGTTGAGGGCGGCCTGACAGTCGTGGAGGGTGGACGGCGCGCCGGGCACGCGGCAGCCGGTCAGCGTGAAGAAGCGCGCATGGTCGTAAATCTCGATCTCACCCGTCTCGTATTTCGTCCGGCACCGATCGCCGGGCTTCTTGCCCCGGCCGATCAGTTTGATCCCGGTCAGGCTGGGACTAAACTCGGTATAGGTGGGAAACGCTTTCAGGATCGCCTGCGCCCACGGCGCGATTTCCAGGGTATCCGGATTCACGCAATGGTCGAGGTCGTTGCCGAAGTAGGGATCCGATAAGGCGAAGCCGACGACGGGCAGCCGCAAGCGACGCATTCCCGCCCGCGCTTGCTCGAACGTTGCCCAGGTGTCTTGTGCCCGGTCGGAGTAGGCCGTCTCCTCCTTGTCGTGCGAGCGGGCCGCGGCGCCCGTGTGCGCATTGATCGGCGTTTTGCGGTCTTTCTTGCCGGGCTGGGGGATCAGGCGGAAGCAGACCCATTGGGGGAGCCGTTTCAACTCCTCTGGAATGTTGGCGGGCTGGAAGGTCGCTTTCATCAGACATGCCCCCCTTCAAGCAATTCGAGCCGGGCCAGCCACAAAACATTTCGCAGCCTTGCCGCGGAGATGGTCACCGGGCATCCAGCATTCTTCAGAGTGGTCAGGAAGAGGAAAACAGCCTTCTGCGGAAACGCGACAGCGCAGTCCATCCAGGCGCTCCCTTTGCGCTGCTGCCAGTGGCGGCGCTTTCCGGGCACGACTAAATAGCGATATTGATCGATAACCGTCGCGGCCCACTCGCGGGCAATCTCGGAATCAGAGAGGGTGTTGCTTTTCATAGCCGCTCCCCTCCCTCCTCGCGCCCCTGCAGCTCGGCACGGATGCACGGCAGGATGCCCGGCTGCCCGTAGGGACAGCGTTCATCGCCCAATGTGGCGAGCGCCTGGCGGAGATATTGCGTTGGGATGGCGCTGAGGGGTTGACCGGCGTAGTGGCCGACGTTTAGACGAGGGCTATTGATTGGCGCGGGTTGTGTGGTACTATAGGACTGGCTGGTTCTAATACCCCGTTCCCGCGCCGGCTTCCGTGGTTCATACGGAAGCCGGACTGCTGTTTTCATGGCGTCCTGCGTCCCTCCTCCGCGTTCCCGGCAGCGGTCTCCGCCTCACGGTGGCGCGCCTCGGCCACGGCCAGCAACTGGCGGGCTTCCGCGAGAGCGCCGAGCCATCGGGGGGAAACCGGTAGGGGAGTTGTCGGCGCAGGAGGGTCTGGCGTGTTAGCGGCGCGCATCGCGGCACCTCCGGGCGGGGCGGGGCTGGCTATCCGAGCCGACAATAGCACGGAGCGCCGCCCGGCGGCCAAGGTCTAGCGCCTGCTCTGCAGCATTCCTCGGTTCCTGCCCTAATTTTTCGTGCAGCATGGTGGCGGCAGCACGGGCAACGAGTTCGGGGTCAGAGGATGCGCTGATGATTTGAGCGTCCTCCCCGTGCCCGCTATAGAGCGCCACGATATAACCGTGTTGGGGTGACATGAAAATAGCCCCTCCTTTCACCCGCTATGCCCAGGGAGAGGAAGAGGGTTTACAAATCCAGCGGATTTTTTTTTCAAAAATTATCTGAGGAGGTCGGCGGCATCGGGGAATTTCTTCCGCAACCGGTTCTTTGCAGATTTGACGGAACCTTCTTCCCAACCGAGATTTTTGGCGAGTTCGGCATTCGTCTGTTCTGGGTCCGATTGCAAGCAGGCCATCAATTTTTGTAGGTAGTCAGGGAGCGGCGTGCTCATCAGTTGATTAAAAATCGCCCTTCGGGTTTCCCGCTCTATGAACGCCCGTGCAAAATCCTGGCCTGCGGGATTCTCCGCCCTCTCCATCTGATCCGGGTCTGATTCCGCTCTATTCATGGCGTCATTTCTTTTATTGGTTGGTTTCAGAAGGGCGGTGACGGAATTTTGGAGAGTAAGCAGTTTTTGTACGGCCTCCGCTTCCCCTGAGATCAGTAGTATATTATTCCTATCCTGAAGCAGGGGAGCCAGGGCTTGGAGGACTGCGCCGGGAAGGTCTGTGTCAAAATCCTTTGGCAAATCGGGATCTCTCGTTCGATTGATACGAGAGGACACATAGCCGCTCAGAGTTTCGCTGGCTGCATCCTCTAATGACCGAGCGGCTTCGCGGCGCGAAGAGAAGGCAGCTCGGATCTTCCGTATATTAAAGTCCTGTCGGATGTCGGTTTGGGCGAATCCTACAAGCTTCCGCCGGACTTCATTGTAACACTCCTCCCAGGTCTTACCGTTCCCTCTCTGCTCAACGGTCATAGAAAATAAATGAATCATGTGATCACAACGGGCAAAAGGAGTGAGGGCGTTCACGAACGGGAGGTCAGGCACCTGTTTAGGCGCTCCTCCGATGAATCGGATAGAACGCTGGCCCAGGAAAGGGCTACGTATATCGAGATTGAATTGATGCCTGAGATAGCGCCTCCAAAACCGGCGACGAGTATTCAACTCCCTCCAGAGTTCACCTAGCCTCTTAACGGCTGTTTCGTCGTCCGGACAGATAACCGGCTCTTCTAGGGCTTTGAGGGTTTTCGCCCGTTGGATCCAATACTGCTTCTCTGCGCGAATGTTTTCTTGCATGTCACGACTACGTCTCATGGCGCATTCCCTACCTCTTGAGTGAATATGCGCGCCGTGAGGTTGGGGTATACTAGCAGACGTACGACCCGCGCCCATCCCCGGCGCCCGTATGAAAAAACAGGGACAGCCTCTCCGGGCAGGGAGAGGCTGTCGTCATTTTACCCACTTTTCCGCGCAGATCGGCAATACTCGGCAATAGCCTGTCCGGTCACGTTCGCCCTTCTTTGCGCGCAGGGGATCCGCATAATCCGCAAAACCCCAGCGCGTCCCGTTCATCCACCTCGCGTGTCCCAGCTGCCCCCGCCTCCGCTCTCAGCGGCTAATTGACGGCGTAGGAGCGGCGCCACGGCACGCAGGGCGGCCTGAGCCGCGTCCGGATGCCACTTGAGCGGGCAAGCTGTCAAGGCGGCGATATTGGCCGGCGTTAGAGGGATCTGTACGGAGCCGCCTTGCAATGCATCGGGTAAGGGCTCCGTCCCGTGGGTTGCCTGGAAGGCGGCCACTAGGACATAGAAAAACCCTTCGCGAGTCATTCTAGTCGTGTCAGGGGATATGGTGAGTTGATTCTCATTGAGGGAAACAACACCGATCGCTTCGACAGTAGCCATCAGAGCCTCCTTTCTTTTCAGGTCTCGCCTGTTAAGTGTTCTGTCAAGTCGAGCCAGCCATCAGCCTTCCAGGCCGGCCGGCCCAAAGACTTCCATCTCCCGCTGTTCGGCATAGCCGGTCAGGATCTCGGATAGGCCGCCGTCTTCCCCGCGCTCTGCTTCGACCACGGCGGCCGCTTCCAGCCGGGCGCGCAGGAAAGCCACTTCAGAGCGAAGCTGCTCCAGCAAGTCGGTGGCCTGCTGGTCGGACACCACGCCGGACTCAGGCCGGACAGACGACGGACCTGTGTCCGGCTCTTTCGTGCTTGCGCTCGCTTGTATGTCCGGCCTGCGCCGGTCAAGAAGGGCCGAAAACCGGACACAGGCCGGACTCCCTTCCACGACGCGCCGGTCCGCGTCTGGAAGGCGCTGTGCCAGCCGGCGGACCTGGCGCTCCGAAAGAGAGAGCCGGCGCGCCGCCTCGCGGATCGTCACCCACTCTTCCGGCGCCGGCTGGCCGTCTGTCTCCAACACTCTGAGCATGGATCCCTTCCCTGCTCCGGTTCGGGATCGGTGTAGATGGCAGTCTGCTGCTGCCTTGTTAGCCCGTAGGGCTAAACGATGTTGCTCCACAGGTCCGCCTCGACGAAGCGGGTCAGGTGTCCGACGTTGGTAGTCGCCACGATCACCTCCTCGCGCGCCAGGCCCAACGAGAGGACCGTCGCCGCCAGGATCGCATCCCCGTCCAGCGCGTGCGGATCGGCCGTCGAGAGCCCGCGCAGCCGCACATCCGCCCACAGCGCGGCCGCCTTGAGCATGATCTCGGTCGTGATCGGCAGATAGTAGGCGTCCCGCTTCACGATGTCCAGGCGGGCGATGCTGGCCGTCTTCCTGGCGCGCAAGAGCTCCCGGCGCACCTCGTAATCGGCGATCTCCGGCACATAGACACGCCGGCCGGCACGCGGCTGCTGGGCGATCCAACGCTTGCAGGCGTCCACGTCGGCGGACTTGCCACGCCGGGAAGCGGCCAGGGATAACGGTCCGCTGTCTAAGACCACGGCCAGGATCATGGGAACAAGCGCCTTTCCCCGCTGGCTTTACGGTTGGCGTTCAAATCGGCCTTGAGCTGCTGCCATTCCGCTTCGCGCGCTTCCAACTCTTCCGGCGTAGCAGCGCTGTCTTCCTCGATCCAGGCTTCCATCTGTCGGGCCAGCGCCTCGCCTTTCGGGTCGGGACCTGCCCCCCGGATCAGGTCGGCCAAAAGGCGGCGGCGCACGTATTCTTCCGGCGGCAGGCCCTCCTGCTTTGCCAGCTCCGAAAGCCGGGCCTCTTCTTCCGGCGTCAGGTCAATCATCAGGCTCATGGTTC
>DATGIG010000491.1:0-3010 GCA_035295825.1 Chthonomonadaceae bacterium
GGAGCTTCCGGAGGAGCGGTTTACCATTGTCGGCTGCCACGATGTATTCGAGCATGTCCCGGATCCGGTCGAGTTGATGGTCCGTTTTGTCACCCATCTGGAACCGGGCGGGCTGCTCTGCACTTCGCTCGACCTGTTCAACCCGATCCCAACCCATCGCCCCGCAAACGATTTCTACGCCACCATCTACGATTCCTTGCTCAAGCACCTGGGGTTGGAACTGGTGATAGGGAAGATCAATTCCGTTCTGGACTCGCTCTGCGCGGGGATACGCGTTTACAAGCGCACGCGCCCCGCGACGCTGTCCGTGGCGGAGGAGTACCTGCAGAACGGCACGGAGGCGTATGCCTTTGTGCAGCAGGAGTTGCAGCAGTTAAGCGACCGTCTCAACGCAGAACTCGACATGGTCACTCGAAAGGGGCCCCAATCCCGCCTGTCCGCTCCAGCAACACCGGCTCCGGCGCTTGCCCCTCTCTGTATCCCTTGACCGCCGCCCTCAAGGGCCTATAATCTGCGGTAATCTGTGTCAATCTGTGGATCATTCCTGCCAGACGGACTGGCGGCCTAAGAGCCTCTCCAGCGCGGCGCGGAACGGCTCATTGAACTCGGCGAGCAGCTCCGTGCGCACTTCGTGCATCTGCCCGCCCTCGGGGACGCGCACATAGACCGGGCAGGCGTTGCCGTTGCCGCGATACTGCTCGATGGTCTCGCGCACAAACCGAAAAACGCTCCGCTTGGAGGGATCGAGCCGCACCACGATCTTGCGCGGGCCGTTGTTCGCGCCGCCTCCCCCATCCGCCAGCGGCGTGATCTGCTCCGCCAGCACCTCCACGATGTGCCCGCCCTCGTCGTCGTCGCGCACCCGGTCGCGATGGCTCGCCTTGCCGCGCAACAGGACGATCTTATCCTTCTGCAGGTTCGCGCCCTGCGCCGCGAAGGCGGACGGGAACATGGTGCAGGAGACCGTCCCCGACATGTCCTCCAGGGTGAAGAAGGCCATCGGCTCGCCGCTCTTCTTCGAGGTGAACGGCTTGATGCTGGTGATGATGCCGCCCAGCAGAATGTCGCTCCGGTCCGGCATCTCCGGCAGGTCGGAGATGCGCAGGGCGTTGGCTCGCTCGAAGCGCGGCAGATACGCTTGCAGCGGATGGTCCGAGATATACAGCCCCAGCAACTCCCGCTCGAAGCCCAGCAACTGATCGCGCGGATAGTCCGGCACGTTGGGAATGGGGATCTCCTCCGTGCCTGTGCCCGGATCATCCGCATCCCCGAACAACTCCGCCAGGGATGCCTGTCCCGCCTTCTTCTCCCGCTGCTTCTTCGCCGCGCTCTGGCACGCCTCATCCAGCATCTGCACCAGCGCCCGCCGATTCGTATGCCCCGGCAGCCGTGCAAACGCGCCCGCCTGGACCAGCGCCTCCATCGTCGAGCGAGAGACCCCGCCCTCGCTCGCCAACACCCGGCAGCAGAAATCCGTCAGACTGGTGAACGGCCCGCCCTCCTCACGCACCCGCAAGATCACCTCTACCGCCGCCCGTCCCACATTCTTGATCGCCGCCAATCCAAACCGAACCGCTTGAGAGGCAGTAGGCAGTAGGGGGTAGGGAGTAGGCAAATCCAATTCTCCGTTTTTCTCCTGTATTTCTCTGTGTCTCTGTGCCTCTAGCGTAGCGGGTGGTGAAATCTTCCCCTCGACCACGAAGTCCGCCAGGCTCAGGTTGATGTCCGGGGGCAGCACGGAGATGTTCATCCGCTTGCACTCGTCCATGCAGGTGACGAGCTTATCCGACTTTTCGATGAAGCAGGCCATCAGCGCCGCCATGTACTCCACCGGGTAGTTCGCCTTAAGGTAGGCGGTCTGGTAGGCGACCATGGCGTAGCAGACGGCGTGCGCCTTGTTGAAGGCGTAGCCCGCGAACGGCTCCATCAGGTCGAAGATCTCGTTGGCCTTCTTCTCCGTCACGCCCTTCGACTTCGCGCCCTCCAGGAAGTTGGCGCGCTGCTTCTCCATCTCCTCTTTCTTCTTTTTGCCCATAGCGCGGCGCAGGATGTCGGCCTGACCCAGCGTGTACCCAGCGATGATCTGGGCGATGAGCATCACCTGGTCCTGATAGACGATGACGCCGTAGGTCTCCTCCAGCAGCTCTTTGAGCCAGGGGTGGGGGTATTCGATCTTCTCCAGGCCGTGCTTACAGCGGACGAAGCGGGGGATATGGGCCATGGGGCCGGGGCGATAGAGCGCGACCATGGCCGCCACGTCGCGGACGGTGGTCGGCTTCAACTCCTGGATATAGCGGCGCATCTGCGGCGATTCCAACTGGAACACGCCGACGCACTCGCCATTGCCCAGCAGCTCGTAGGTCTTGCGCACGTCCTCCGTATCACCTTCCAACGGGAGTTTGCGCACGTCCAGTTGCTTGCCGGTGGACTGCTCGACGTTCTTGATGGCCTGGCCCAGAATGGAGAGGTTGATAAGGCCCAGGAAGTCCATCTTCAGCAGGCCGATCTTCTCCAGGGTCCCGGCGATGTACTGCGTCACGCAGCCGCCGTCGGCGGAGCGGGTGAGCGGAGTGTACTCCACCAGCGGGTCGTGGGAGATGATGACGCCCGCCGCATGGACCGAGGCGTGGCGCGAGATCCCCTCCAGGCGCTTGGCGGTATCGATCAGCTTGCGGGCGTTGGGGTCGCGGATGTAGGCGGTTTTGAACTCCGGCACGGCCTCCAGGGTCTTGTCGATGGTCATGTGGAGCGGCAGGGTGGGGACCAGTTTCGCCAGTTTCTCCACTTCGGGCAGCGGCATGCCCAGCGCCCGGCCCGCATCTTTCAAAACGGCGCGGGCCGCCAGCGTTCCGAACGTGATGATCTGCGCTACACGGGCCTGGGTCGGGTCGGCCTGGTTCGGGCTGTACTTCTGGGTTACGTACTCGATGACTTCCCCACGACGGGTGTCCTCGAAGTCCATGTCCACGTCGGGCATCTGGACGCGCTCCGGGTTCAGGAAGCGCTCGAA
>DATGIG010000492.1:0-2783 GCA_035295825.1 Chthonomonadaceae bacterium
GGATCAGGCCCAGCAGCAGATGCTCGGTTCCAATGTAGTTGTTGTTGAGCTGACGCGCTTCATCGTACGCCAGATCGATCACTCGCTTGGCGCGCGGAGTGAGTTGCATGTCGTGGCCAAGGCGTCCATCGCCCCGCGTCACCTGCCGCTCGATCTCGCTGCGGATACGTCCCAGCGACACGCCCATCCTATCCAGAATACGGGCGGCGACGCTGTCGTTTTCGCGCACGAGGCCCAATAGCAGATGCTCGGTGGAGACATAGTTCTCCCCAAGGCGCCCTGCCTCTTCCTGTGCGAAAAATACCACTCGCCTCGCACGCTCTGTAAATCGCTGCCACATGGTCTATCATCCTCCCTCTGTCCGTCGTGGCAGCCGTCTCCACACTTTACAGCGTAGCGACGGGTGTGTCCCTGGCGAACAGATCGTTCCCTTCCCTCGATACAGCCCTGGTTCCGGGCCTTCAACGACCGCTTAGATTGACTTTGTAATTGTAATCGTGTCCATTTTATGAGGAAGCTGTCACTTTGTATTAGGCGCAGTCCATCCGCAAAAGTTCCGTTCCGTCCCCTCTCCTGACCGAAAGGCTAGTCCCATGTCCGTAGGCCTACCCATTAGCGGGAGGGATTGCGCGTGAAACGCGCTTACCTTTATATACCCGCGTCGTTTCAGACCTTGACGCCGTCATGCACGGTGAGCTTGCGAAACCCCTGGATGATCCGTGCGGTAATCGGCCCCGGCTTGCCCTGGCCGATGGTGCGCCCATCGCAGCGCACCATCGGGATCACTTCCGCGGCGGTGCCTGTCAGGAAGGCTTCGTCGGCATTATACACATCATACAACGTCATTACGGATTGTCGGCAGTGCAGTCCCATTTCTTTTGCCAGGTCCATGACTGCCGCGCGCGTCACGCCAGGCAGGGCGCCCTCGCTGGTCGGTGGGGTACTCAACGCCCCGTGCTTCACGAGGAAAATGTTGTCCCCCGTCGCTTCCGCCACATTGCCCTGCATGTTGAGCATGAGCGCCTCGCCCGCGCCCACCCGGTTGGCCTCCATCTTGGCATTGATATTGTTGATGTAGCGCCCGAGCGACTTGATCTGCGGGTCGATACAGACAGGAGGCGGAACGCGCGTGGAGGCGGTGATGACGGTCAGGCCCGTCTCATACATCTCCTGTGAATAGAGACGGAGTTGCTCCGTGGAAATGACAATCGTCGGTTCCAGACAAATATGGCTGGGGTCCAAGCCCAGCCCGAAACCGCGTGAGACGCTTACCCGGATATAACCGCTCTCTATCGCGTTGGCCCGAACGGTCTCTACCACCGCACTCTGGAGCGTGTTATAATCTCCCAGCAGTTCAAAGCCCATGGCCTTTACGGACGCCAGGAGGCGAATTAGATGCGCTTCCAGGCGAAAGATATTGCGATTATAGACGCGAATACCTTCAAATACCCCGTCTCCATAGAGGAACCCATGGTCATAAATGGAGATATGGGCATCTGTTTTCGGTATCAGTTGCCCGTTCAGATATACCCAGCTCTCACTCTTTTGCGCCTCCATCGTGCTCTCTCCATTGCCTGGTCTTACCCTCAAAAACGGGCCGCATGCCGGCTCATTTGTGCGGTACGTTGCTATTTTTTTGAGTATACCACACGGTTACCCGCTTTTGCAACGCGCACGAACCCTGTAAGGCAAGCGCACAGAGTTCCTCTCTTCCTTGACAGTCCGGAAGTCAATCTGCTATACTGCCCTTGTCGGGTGGAGATGCCGCCCCGGACCGGCCCCGACTTGCATCGGCGCTGCGCTCTGGACCGACCCACAAGGATTGGAGCCCAACGGAAGGGAACAGGCGGGTTGGATCAGGTACGTTCTGCTCGGTAAGCGCCAGTTTCTATCCGGAGATCCGGTTGCGCCCCCAACCCCCTCCGCTATCGCCGTATTCGCCATACCGATCTCCTTGGCTCCAGTAAAAAGCAATGATGAAAAATCAAGAATCGGGGACATCCCCTGCAAATCAACCCTCATCGGATAAACCAGGTATCTTGCGGGCGCTCTTCCAGCGGAGGCTCCGCGCCTGGATCTTCACCGGCGTGGTTGCTTTCCTGGTCTCCCTAGTGCTTGCCCTGAATGTCTTCCCGCAATACTTTACATCCAATGCCTCCCTCTCGATGGCGCAGCCCTCGGCATCCATGCAGGGCATTGCGGCGCTGATGGGCATGCCCACGGGGGCGCGCAAATACCTGGGCATTCTGAAGAGCCGCCAATTCGCGGAAGACATCGAAAAAGAGGTCCATCTCCAACAACTCTACGCACTGAAAAGGCACTCCGACGCCATCGAAAAGATCCAGAAAGCCACCAAGTTCGATGACAACGCCACGGATGGACTGATCTATATCGAAGTCACCCTGGACGCCCCCGCACGCTTCTCCCCTATCCCCAAAGATAAGGCAAAGAGCGAACAGATCCGGCAAGCCGTGGTGCAGATCACC
This sequence comes from Chthonomonadaceae bacterium, assembly GCA_035295825.1. Lineage (GTDB taxonomy): Bacteria > Armatimonadota > Chthonomonadetes > Chthonomonadales > Chthonomonadaceae > DATGIG01. The sequence goes on from DATGIG010000492.1 coordinate 2,487, forward strand.
AACATGTACCCCGAATTGCTGCTCCAATTCATGAAAACACAGGACGACGACAAGGAGTTGGTGCTGCTGCGCGCCGCGGATGCCGAAGTTCAGAAAGCCAGACAGGATTACGACGCTTCGGTCAATACCCTGATGGCCTTCGTGCGCAACCGCCACATCCGTCCGAATGTCGCCGTCGGCATGGTCATGGGCGCCTCCAGCATGAGCGCCGGAATGACCGGAGGGAGCAGCAGCCCATCCTTGGGCGGCAGCGGCGGCGGGTTGGGCGGCAGCTCGTCCCTGAGCGGGAGCCCGTCT
>DATGIG010000493.1:0-3537 GCA_035295825.1 Chthonomonadaceae bacterium
GGCCGAAGGACACCAGCGAGGGAATTTATTCCCTTGTGGCATGATGAAGGGAATTGTTTCCCGTTTGCTGAATTGACCTTGGATGCTACTTTTCGCCTTCATTATCACGCCTCGGGCGATCCATCAGGAAAGGAAATAACAGCGTTGTTTTCGCTCCCACTCACGCTCTGTCTGGGCTTGGTTCTGCTCAATGCCTTCGCTGTGGTTGTTACCCACGCCGAAACAGATCCGCCTTCCGCTCCTCCCACGGTGGAGAAACAGTCCCCCGCAGCGCTCCCAGCCTCTACGGATTTGCGACCGATCTTTGAGAAATATGGGCTGTCCCAACGGCGTCAGGGCAGCCGGGGCACCTGCTCCGTCTTTGCCGTCACGGGCGCACTGGAGTTCGCCGTGGCAAACCAGCAGAAGCGGGGCACGCGCCTCAGCGTCGAATTTCTGAACTGGGCGGGGCATAAAGCCGTCAATCGGACTGCCGATGGCGGCTTCTTCTCCGAACTCTGGAAGGGGTATGAAGCCTTCGGCATCTGCCCGGAGGAGGACCAGCCCTACCAGCACCACTTCGATGTCCACTTACAACCGGAGGCGACCACGCGGGAGCATGCGGAGAAGCTGCGCTCGCTCAGCCTGACGCTCCATTGGATCAAGGAGTGGGATGTCCATACCGGGCTGACCGACGCCCAGATAGCGGAGATCAAGGCGACCCTGGCAAAGCAGTGGCCGGTCTGCGGCGGCTTTCGCTGGCCGAAACAGGCGGTCTGGAAAGAGAGCGTTTTGCAGATGTGCCCGCCAGAAGAGGTCTTTGATGGGCACAGCGTCCTGTTGGTCGGCTACCGTGACGATCCGCAGCAGCCGGGCGGCGGCGTGTTCCTCATGCGGAACTCCGGCGGCGATGGCAGCGACGGCTACATGCCCTACGCCTATGTTCAGGAGTACATGAACGACGCCGCCTGGATCGGAACGCAGAGCAAACCCCGCAAAGATCCACAACGCGCTACGGAACCTGGGAAGTAATTCTTACCTCTGGAGGTCTCTCTTGTCTCTCTTCGGTGATCTGCTGGGCGCGCTGGCGACCCCGCCGCAGGGCCGTAACCGCCGCATCTCCAGCAACGAACAGCCCAACTGGAACGACGGCAACTTCGACATGACCCCGCTTCCGCCGGGCGCAGTCCTCCAACTGCCCGTGCTGAAGGGACCGGGTGTCATCAACCACATCTGGTTCACCAGCCATGCGGGCGGGGTCAACGAACTGAACGCTCTCAGCCTCCGCATCTACTGGGACGGGCGCGAAGAGCCGGGCGTGGAGGTCCCGCTCGGCGAGTTCTTCGCGGTCGGGCAGGGCAAGCCTGCCGTGGTGGACAGCATTCCGGTCCAGGTCTCGCCCACCGGCAGCCTCACCTGCTACTGGCGGATGCCGTTCGCCAGGTCGGCTCGCATCGTCGTCATCAATGACAATCCCAACCGTACCTCCGGCCTCTACTGGCAGGTGGATTGGGTCGAATTCGACGCCCTGCCGCCCGATACGCCCTACTTCCATGCCCGCTACCGGCAGGAGTATCCGGCGATCATGGGTCAGGACTATCTGATCGCCGACATCGAGGGGCGCGGACAGTACGTGGGCACGGTGATGAGCGTCGCCATGGCGCAGGACGGCTGGTTCGGCGAGGGCGATGACTTCTTCTACATCGACGGCGAGGAGGTCCCCAGCCTCCAGGGCACCGGGAGCGAAGACTACTTCAACGACGCCTGGGGCTTCCGGCCCCGCAACAGCCTCTGGTTCGGGCAACCCCGCTGGCAGGGCTGGAAAGCGGGCGACAGCGGCATCTGCTACCGCTGGCATGTGCTGGACCCGGTCGGCTTCACCAGGTCGCTCAAAGTGACCATGGAGCACAAGGGCAACCGGGACGATCCCACGGAAGCCTGGTATATCGAGCGCCCCGACTTCTTCAACAGCATTGCCTACTGGTACCAGACAGGAGAGCCCAAGCCGTTCGGATCGCTGCCGCCCTGGCCGGAGCGCTGCATGCCTTGGGAGAACCACCACCTGGTGCGCACGTTCCGGCAGGCCCTTGTTATTCCAGGCCCGGATGGCGGCGAGGCAACCCCGGTACAGGTGCAGACCACCGGCTTCTTCGGAGGCAGGCCGGCGCTGGCCTGGCCCGTCACGCAGCCGGAGGCACGCCTCACGCTGCCCTTCACGGTCGCGGAGACGGAGCGAGCGGCGCTTGCGCCTGCCGAGCGGAGGGCGGAGCGCTATGCTGTCCGCCTCATCGCCCTCAATGCGCCCGGCTACGGGATCTTCGACATCGAACTCGACGGCGCGCCCGTTCTGACCAACGTCAACTTTGCCTCTACCGAGGAGGCGGAGACGGACCTGTTGCTGGGCACGCACCACCTGGGTGCGGGAGAGCATAAGCTCTCGTTCCGGGCTCACCCCACCCTGTACGGCGAAGCCCGCCCGCTGGCGCTGGAGATGCTACGGCTGCTCAAGCTGCCCCCGGAGGCCGACCGCGAGGTCAAGAACCACAACGAGGCGCACTTTATCCGGCTGGGCATCGGGCGCGCGACCTACGCCTACCGGCTGGCCTACGGCGAGTTGCCCGAATCGCTGCAAACCCTTGTAGATGCCGGCATTATGGACGCGCGCTATCTGAAGGATGAGAACGGCTATCCGCTCACGGACAGGCGCGAGGGCGACTACCTGGTGGTGGAGAGTACAGGGCCGGACCGATGGCAGCATCGCTGGCTGGGAGCGGACGCACGCCGATGAAACGAACCCGAAACCGCAAGAATTGCCACCTTCTCATGCTGGCGCTTCTCTCGGCCAGCCTTTGCAGTTTTCCACGTAATGCCTCTGCGGACGATACGCTGAGCGACCTGGCGAAACCGAAGGATGGACGCAGTATGCGGGCCTCTTCGACGTTTCGGGAAGGCGCCGACGGCCAGTACGACCCGAAGGCGTTTCCCAAGGGAGATTACGAGGAGAAGAGCAATTGGGATAACTTTCGCGTCGGGCCGGGCCAAACGCACGTCGTGATGGATGTCACCGGCCCTGGCGTCATTACGCATATGTGGATGACCTTCCTCGGGCCGGAGCCGCAAGAGTGGGCGCGCAACGGCTCTGCCAATCACCAGGACATGCTGCTCCGGATCTACTGGGACGGCAGCAAGCGTCCCGGCGTGGAAGCGCCCGTGGGAGACTTCTTTGCGAACTGCTTCGGCATTCGCAGCGAGGTGGTCAGCCTGCCCGTGATCGTCGACCATGGAAATTCCTACAACTGCTTCTGGAATATGCCCTTTCGCAAGTCGGCGCGCGTGGAGATCATCAACCAGGGCGACAAGCCCATCAACCTGCTCTACTACAACATCGACTGGATCAAAAAGGATCGCCTGCCAAAGGATACGCCCTACTTCTACGCACAATATCGTCAGGAGTATCCGGTGCAGAAGGGTCAGGACTATGTGTTTCTGGATACCAGGGGGAAAGGCCACTATGTGGGTACGGTACTGGCGGTGCGTACCCGCAGCCCCATGTGGTTC
>DATGIG010000494.1:0-8717 GCA_035295825.1 Chthonomonadaceae bacterium
TGGTCACTCGGAAGGTGGCATTGTCGCAGCACGGGTGGCGGCAGAGAATCCCCAAATCACGCATGTGGCAAGCCTGTCGGGCGGAGGCCCGACCCAACTGTTTGATCTGGTGCATTTGGCACGCACTCAGGGCTTTGGCGATCCAGCCAAAACAGAGGAAGCCCGCGCTCAGGCCATCTACGACGGGTGGGCGGATATCTTGAAAGATCCGACAAGCACCCAGAAATTCTTCCTGGGCCACCCTTATCGCCGCTGGTCGAGTTTTCTCTCCGATTCCGTACTCGCTGAACTCGATCGAGCGAAAGCCAAGATCTATATCGCTCAGGGAACGGCTGATAGCAGTGTGGCGCCGGAGTCGTTCGACATGCTCTACGCACACCTCCTGACACAGAAACGGGAGGTGACGGGAGAACGCCTTGTTGGAGGCGATCACGGCTATCGAAAAAAAGAGGACCAGGACCCTATATCAGGCTTTCAGAGTGTCCTGGATCACGTAGCCACATGGTTCCTGGCGAAAACGTAAACTCTCCTCCAGGAATGGCAGTTTCAGACTTTATAGCCCCAAGTGCGTCAGAAGCTTTCCAACGAACGAGGGCCCTACATCGAATTCGTCCAAGAAGAACCGACCAAGCGGCATATTTCCTGTAACACCGGACAATACGGTATCAATCTTGCAACCTCTCTCCTTGTCGTAGAATCGTTAATTATTCCTCTGGAGGAGATCGGTTATGTGGAAAGAAGTGCGGCTTACATCGTGGCGGACCGCTTCGGGCGCAGCGGTTCAATCGGAGTGCCTACACGGATTCAAGGACCTCACCTGTCGGTGTGGTTGTGTTGCCTCCACGCTCAGGTGGCTGCTCATGGCCATTCTGGTCACAGCCGTGTCGGCATGTGTTGCGAACGCGCAGATCCGGATGGACACCACAACGGGCTTGCCGGGCTTTGACAGCGCCTTGATGGCCGGAGACCAGTTCCACGGCAACATCGTGAACGGCATGACGCCTGTGGGTGGCTGGACCATTACCGTGACGGGCGTGAACAATCCCATCGGCTTGTTCGGCAGTACCACCACCAGCGAACAGGGGGCGGTCAGCCCGCGTGTGAACCCCGGCGCCAATTTCATGCAATTGGACATGTCGTTTGACAAGACCTGGAATGGGGTCACCCTGTTCTACGATGGCAACCCTCCCAATAGTACCAATTTCTTCACTCCCGATGACAAACAGACGTTCACGCTCAGCGGAGGCGCGGTCTGGGATGTCATCTCCAGCACCAACCTGAACATTGTCGGCGCGGGAACGAACACCATCACGCTCACGACCACCGGTAATCCCACGTACGAAATCGCGCCGTCCGCGCCGATCTCGGGCTTGACTTTCCGGTTTGACAATCTCGATGGTCAGCCGAATGGGACCACAACGGTCCTCGATTTTTCGGATGCGACGGTGGCCCCGGAATCGGGGAGCGTATGGCTGATCCTCCCTGGCTTGATCCTGGTAAGCGCGGTGGCGGTGCGACGTTACCAACGCGAGAAACGGGAACAGCCTGCCCCACAGTTGTAGAGGGACTGCCTCCACGCTCTTCCCCTCTCATGTGCGATACCTCTTTGACCAGCCAGAGGGAGCAGGGCGTGACCTAACGTCACGCCCTGCTCCCTCTTTCCGCGGTTCCCAGGAATCACACACACTCGGGCCAATCAGCACAAATTACCCCGCTATCTACGGTTTGGGAGGTTCTTTTTTATAAAGAACCCCTATTTTCCATCAAAGACTGTCACGAATATGGAATAGTCCGGTAAGTATAGGTATCACTTCGCGACCGAACCGCCATGAAAATTCCAGGCTCTCTGCTTACCTGCCTCCTTGCTTGCGTCACCCTGCTGCAGCCCGCAGAGCGCGCTCTCGCCGGGCCGCCGGAGACGCGCGCCTCCCACCTGGGCGCAGTGGCCGTCGGCATGGGCCAGAGCATGCACATGTCGGACTTCCTTCAGACCTACCCGGAGAGCCGCACTGCCATTCTCTGCTACTTAAAGCTCGACAGCGAACAGGTGGATGAGATGGTGGAGTATCTGCGGATGCAGGCGGACGTTCAGGAGCGGATGGGGCGTGAGTTCTGGCCTCAGATCGCCCTGGAGACGCACGAACTCAGCCTGGCGGCCTTCAATAAGGCGCTCTCTCTGCCGGGGAGCCAGGTGGATCGGAGCGTACGGACCCTGGCCCGCGCCATTGCCCGCTACAGGAACCGCAAGAAGTGGTTCTTTATCCGGCCCTTCTCCGAGATGAACGATGCGACGGAGGGCTGCCCCTGGGAGTTCGGCAGCAAAACCCAGGCCAATACACCCGAGGACTTCGCCACTGCCTGGATCCTGCTGCGCGAGGCGTTCAATGACGAGGGGGCGACGAATGCGATCTTTGTCTTCAGCCCATTGGCGGCGCATCAGGTCCATCGGGAGAGCCAGGTACTCGCCACCCTGAACCTGATCCCAAAAGGCTACATCGATGCCTTCGGATTGAATGTCTACTCCCGTCCCCGGTTGGCCTACGGCGGCGATTCCCAGGAGCCGATCTCCTTCGCGGAGCTGGCGCAGCCCTGGATGAACCTGCTCGCCGGTTCCAGGCATCGCGGCATCCCGCTCGCCGTACCGGAGATGGGGATCTCAAACCAGGCTTCGGACGAGCGGAGGGCGAAGTGGCTGCGCGATGCCTTTGGATTTGCCCGCGCGAACGGCTTTGTGCTGGTCACCTATTTCAACTACCCGCACCGCTACTGGCAGATCGACGAACAGACGCTGGCGGCGGAGGCGCTGCGGGGCGAAATGAGCCCTCTCACCGGTAGCCAACATATCTCCTCCCCATAGAGCACAGGGCGCTCGAACGAACAATGTGTGGTCCGATGAAAATCCTCTTTTGAGCGATCAAGCCCTTCTTGATGTTCGTCCCCGACGTCGGGTGCGTTTCGTTCTAATCTCCTCCTCTATGACGTGGCTTAAGATCACCTTCCAGTAAAATTCTCCAAAATCGTGAAAAAGATGAGTTCGGCGGCTTGCTTTTTCTCCGAACTAAGTATATACTTATGCGTAGAATTATCATGAGAGTATTCTAAGAATTGAGCGCATTCGAGGCTCTTTCCGTGTGGCTTTGCGGTGTACATTCCAAACAGGAGCAGCTATGAAGATACTTATCGTGGAGGATGATGCCAGTGTCGCACGGTTTATCAACCAGGCCCTGACCGAAACCGGATATACCACTCAGGTCGTCGGAGAGGGACAGCGCGCCCTGGAGATCGTCCAGGCGGAGAACTTCGACCTGATCCTGCTCGATATAATGCTGCCGCAATTAGAAAGGACCGCTTGCATGCCGCGCTCGATGCACCGAGGGTTCACCCTCATTGAATTGCTCGTCGTCATTGCTATCATCGCCATCCTCGCCGCCATCCTCTTTCCCGTCTTCGCCCAGGCCAGAGCCGCAGCGCGCAAAGCCGCCTGCATGAGCAATCAGAAGCAGATCGCCAATGCCATGTTGATGTACTTCCAGGACTACGATGAGCGCTGTCCGCGCGCCGTCAACAACGCCTCCAACAGCCCCCACCTCAACATTCCGCTCCTGCCACATGTCGTGGGGGATAACGCCTTCTCATCCGAAGATCCCACTCTCGGTCGCCCCTCCGGCTTCCTCTACCCCTATCTCAAAAACCTGCCCGTCTGGCGATGCCTCCAGGACCCGGTCGCCTGCGATGAAAAGACCCTCAACACCAACTCCTCGCTCTGTATCGCCAATGCCACCAGCTATCACCTCAGCCTCTATCTCACCGGCTCGCAGGTCGATGGCGTCAATGAGACCACCTCCGGGGAGGGACTGTCCTATGCCGCCGTGCCCCGTGTCGCCGAGACCATTCTCGCACGAGATGGGGATGCCAGCGACGGCACCAACATCGAGAACAACACGGCCATCGGCGGGGCGCTGATCGGGGAGCAGTTTTATACCCGTCATAGCGATCACACCCAGGCGATCCGCCATAGTGGCAAGGGCAACTACATCATGCTGGACGGGCATGTCAAGACACTCTCTCCCAGCCAGGTGAGCCCGATGGAGACGGACGACGACCCAACCCTTCCCTGTCCTGGCTGTCCGGATCAGGTCAATCCCAACGCGGAAGCTTTCTGGAATATTGTCCCTTAATGCGCGCTTCTCTCCTTTACGGTGGAGTTTACAGGGTCCAGCCCTTGCGGTATTTGCGGCGCAGATAGGCGTCGGCCTCCGGGCAGTGGACGGCTTTGAGGTGCCTGGCATCCCACTCGATCTTCTTGCCGACCCGCAGCGCCACGTTCCCCAGCAGCACCGTCTCGGTCATCGGCCCGGCATAGCCGAAGTGGCTGCCGGTCGGGCTGCCGGTCTTGCAGGCATTCACCCACTCGACATAGTGGCCGGGCGAGCGAGGCAGGAACGGGTCGGGGCCGTTAAAGCCCTTGTTGCGCTCCTCGGGAAGCAGCATGGGATCGCCGCCGTGCTCCACCAGGATCTTGCCCTTTTCGCCCACAAAGAGTGAGCCGTTGAAGGTCGGGGCGACCTGATGGCCCTCCAGCAGCGCGTCGGAGGGGCGCTTCCCGCCATCGTACCAGGTGAGCGTGACCGGCGGTTGGCTGCCGCGCGCCGGAAACTCATAGTGAATGACGGACCACTTCGGCGGGCTGTCTTTCGTCGCGCCCTCGCTCTCCGCCACCACGGAGAGCGGATACTTCAGGTCCAGCGCCCAGAACGCGCAGTCCATCAGATGGCAGGCCATGTCGCCCAGCGCGCCGGTGCCGAAGTCCCACCACCCACGCCAGATGAACGGCAGATAGGCGGGGTTGTACGGGCGCTCCGCAGCGGGGCCCAGCCAGAGGTCCCAGTGGAGCGTGGAGGGGATAGGTGGCGTGTCGGTCGGGCGCTCGATCCCCTGCGGCCACCACCCTGCAGGTCGATCTGTCCAGACATGGACCTCGCGCACCGGCCCGATGACATCCCGCTTGATGAATTCGACGGTGCGGACATACTGCGGGCGCCCCTGGGTGCCCATCTGCGTCGCGATCTTATGCTTGGCGGCAATCTCGGTCATGAACCGCGCCTCATACACATCGTGCGCCAGCGGCTTCTGGCAGTAGACGTGCTTGCCCAGCTTCATCGCCATCACCGCCGCGACGGCATGGCAGTTGTCCGGGGTGCTGACGACCACGGCGTCGATGTTCTTCTGCTCCTTCTCCAGCATCTCCCGAAAATCGTTGTACTTCTGCGCCTTCGGGAAGCGCCGGAAGGAGCCGGCAGCCCGGTCCTCGTCCACGTCGCACAGGGCCACGATGTTGACGCCATCGATGGAGCCGATGGTCCCCAGGTCGCCTCCTCCCTGCCCGCCCACACCGATGTGGGCCACATTCAAAGCGTCATTGGGCGATTTCGATTGCGCCCGCGCCCCCTCCGTCCACACACCACCCAGCGTCGCTATCCCGGCGGCAAGCGTGACATCTTTTAGAAATTCACGTCGGTTCCTTACTTCCGGCATCTCTCTCTCCTCTCCGAGCAGGTCGTTCTCTCATCTTCCGCTGCCCCCCCTTTCGGCACAACGCCCGTGATTTCCTCTCCCATCCGGCTTCCATTCGAGAGAACCCGAACCGCCGGGCTGCTTTGCGGAACCCGCCTTTGTGTGATACACTCTTGTACAGAAGACACCAGGAGCAGCAGATACTATTCGGAGCAGACAATGGCGTTGGGGATCGTTCAACACGGGATGGTGCGCCGGCAGGATGACGGGACGACTACGATTGTGCGTCCCGGCAAGAGTGGCGGACCGGCCACGGAGATCGAAGTACCGGAGGATATAGCGGATACCTATCGCTTAGCGACGGGCGATGTGGTGGAGGGCACAGCGGTCCGCATCATGACGGAAGAGCCCGAAACGGGGCGTAGTGACGAGGTGATGGAGGATGAGATAGGATGGGATGAGCAGATCGATGAGCCTCCCGCCGCCCGGAACGCCTCCGTCCCGGTCTGGCTGGCAACCCACCGTTTTCCTACGGAGCGACTTACGAACGCCACCCGGATCAATGGCCTGGCTATCGCGGAGGCGGTGGAGCGCCCCTCCGCCCGCTCACGCCGCAGTAACTCCGAACGCACGCCGCCGGATCGCCAACTGACGCTGGCGATCACGGCGACCGATTATACGGGGAGAGTGCTCGACTTTGCCGCACCGCTGGGGATCGGCTGCATGGGAGTGATCCGGGGTCCGCACGGCAGCGGATTGACCTATACGCTGCGCAGCGTGCTGAACGGTATTGTGACCCATGCTCCCGATTGCGTGCCTATGGTGCTGCTGCTCCGGGCCAGGGGTGAGGAGATCACCGACTGGCGACGACAGTTTCCCCAGGCGGATGTCGTCGTTTGCTCCTCCGCGTTCGGTGAGGTGATGGCGGAAGAGACGCTCCTCATCGCCGACCTGGTTCTGGAAGCGGCGCAGCGCCAGACCGAGTTAGGCCGCGATGTGGTCCTGCTGGTCGATTCCCTGACCGGGCTATGGGGTTCGCTGTTGGAAGCGGAGGAGGCGGACGCTCAGGCGCAGGCGGACCAGGCGCAGGCGCGTCAGCGGCTGCGCGCCTGGGTCCAGAGGGCGGGCTGCTTTCATGGGGAGACGCCGCTGGGCGGATCTCTGGGCGGCTCTTTGACCCTCATCGGTACGGTATGGGATCAACCCGTGGACGCGGAGGCGGAAGAGGAGCGCGATCTCCATCCGCACCTGCGCCTGATGGAGCACCTACTGCACGAAACCTCGTGGCGCGTGGCGCTCTCTGCGCCGCTGGCTCGCCAACGGCTCTATCCCGCGATGGACGTCAAAGCCTGTCTCTCCGTCCACGAAGAGCGGTTTCTCTCCCCACCGGACTTTGAAGCCCTGCTCCGCGCCAGAACCCGACTGCCGAGCCGTGATCCCCTCGCCTGCTACCAGATTTTAATGGAAGCCCTGGAGAGCACAAGCGATATGGCAGCGCTGATCCATGTCCTCACCCTCTCCGGGTGATCCGATAGCCTCGATGATCCCTGTTGCCGGGGGTCGAAAACCCCCGTCTAGGGGGCCACTGCAAGGGTCGGCGCTGCAATGGTTCGCGCCTCCGCCTTACGACAGCCAACCGTCCTCACGGACGGGACAAGGAATGCGCCTACGGCGCGCTTTTTGTACCAATGCTTAGAGTTCCTTCCTATCCAGGACTTCCCGCACTTTACTCAAAAGGACCTGGGAGCCGAAGGGCTTCTGCAGAAATGCCATCTGCTCTGGGATGGGGTGGCGCTCTTCAAACGCCTCCTGCGCATAGCCCGAGGCTAGCAGGACGCGAATTGCCGGTCGTAGCGTATACATGTGGTCGGCCAGTTCAATCCCCCCCATCTGCGGCATGATGGCATCCGTCAGGAGGAGATGGATCGTGCCCGAATAGGCGCCCGCCACCTCCAGGGCGTGCAGGCCGTTCTCGGCTTCCAGCACGGTATACCCATATTTCCGGAGTGTGTTGCCCGCCAGGGAGCGGACCAGGGGCTCATCCTCGACAAGCAGGACGGTCTCATCCCCATGCACCTTGTTCGGCTTCTCTGCCGACCTGGCGGCAGTAGCCCCCCCCTGCTCCAGTCGCGGCAGATAGATGCTTACCGTGGTTCCCGCCCCCGGCGCGCTGTCTATCCAGATATATCCTCCCGCCTGTTTGATGATGCCATAACAGGTGGCGAGCCCCAATCCTGTCCCCTTCCCCACTTCTTTGGTGGTAAAGAAGGGTTCAAACAGCCGGCTCTGGACCTCTTCGGACATCCCTACGCCCATATCCTGGAAGGTGAGCAGGACATAGGCGCCCGGTCGAACTGTGAACATATGCCGGGATGCGAGATGATCCTGAAAGACGTTTTGTGACTGGAGCGTTAACTTTCCGCCGTTTGGCATCGCATCGCATGCATTGACGATGATGTTGACAATGACCTGCTCCAACTGGTTCGGATCGATACGGATATATCCCGATTCCGGATCGAACCGGGTCTCCACAAGAACCGCAGAGCCGATCAGGGGGCGGAGCATCTCCACCATGCCCGTCAGCACGACATTCGGATGGACGACCTTCGGCTCCGTCACCTGACGGCGTGAAAAGGCCAGGAGTTGCGATGTCAACTTTGCGGCGCGGGTCGCTGCGGTTTGAATATGCTGGAGGTTTGTCAGCGCCTTACTTCCGGCGGCCAATTCCGTCTCCACCATTTCGGCATAACCCATGATAATCGCCAGGAGATTGTTAAAGTCGTGGGCGATGCCCCCGGCCAGCCGCCCCATTCCCTCCATTTTCTGCGCCTGCAGATACTGCGCCTCCAGTCGCTTGCGTTCGGTAATGTCGATCACATAGGCCGCACACGTCCCCTGAGAGCGATCCATCCAGGCTGCGCCTGTCAACGCCGAAACCAGCGTGCCATCTCTCCGAAGGTACTTCTTCTCATACGGCGTAATCTTCCCTCGGGTCTGTAATTCGCGCATGGCATCGGCATCGCGCGCCAGAAGCTCCCGAGGCGTCAACGCCATCCAGGTCAGATTGCCCTGCTCCAGATCCTCACGCGTATAATCCACCATCTCCAGAAAGGCGTCATTGGCCTCCAGGATCTTGCCGTTGAGATCGGCGATCACCACGCCGACCAGGCTGGCATCGAAGAGAGAGCGAAATTTCTCTTCGC
>DATGIG010000495.1:0-7411 GCA_035295825.1 Chthonomonadaceae bacterium
CGACGCGGAAAACGTGCGTATCCACTGGCAGCACCGGCCGCCCCATCGCAAAGCAGAGGACGATAGCAGCGGTCTTCGGCCCCACTCCCGGCAGCGCCATAAGCCAGGCGCGGGCCTCCGCATCCGATTTCGCTTCCAGAAAATCGAGGGTGAGATCGCCCCGCTGCTTGAGGATCTCTTTCAGCACGGCCTGGATGCGGGGCGCTTTGCTGTCCGCCAATCCCCCGATCCGGATGGAATCCGCCAGTTCCCCGACAGGCGCATCCAGCGCGCTCTCCCAGGTCGGATAGGCGGCTTTGAGGCGGTCGAAGGCGCGGAAAGAGTTGGCGTCGGACGTATTTTGGGAGAGGATACAGGAGATCAGTTCTTCCAGCGGATCGAGGCGTTGAAACCAGTGCGGAATCCCGTAACGCCTCTCCAGCCGCGCCAGGATCACGCTCGTCCGGTTCGGCGGAGTTTTTTCCTTCCTCGTATCGGTCACTTTGAAACGCGCCTCTCCTTCATCCAGATTCCACGGGGATCAATCCCCCTTCTGATACACAAAACCCGCCTTCGCGGGTTCCATATAGAGTCCGCGGAGGCGGACTTCGTATTTCAGAACGGCGTTTGAACGCCGGATTCAAGGTCGGGGAAGGATTTATGACCAAGTCTCATCTAATTCACATAGACCCGGCGATGGAAGACCCACCACTCGATGCAGAGGATGACCAGGGCCAGGAGGGCGAGCAGCGGGAGAAGCTCATGCTTGTCGATCACTTTGCGCCCGGATGCGGCGGTCGGGTTGTCGGTGATGGTCAGGGAGTTGTGCGGGGTAATATCGGATTCACTGGCGCTGGCAAGATTGGCTGCAAACGGAAACGAGAAATTATCACCCTGCGAAGTGTAGAGACCGACAAGGTCGGTCTCGGCAAAGACCGCGCCACCTCGCTCGCCCACATTGACGCTCCGTGTCGAGCCGTCCGGACGGGTGATGGTCAGCCGCTTCAGCCCCGGCGGCGCGGGGATCGTCACGGCGTCCCCCGTCCGAACCTGCCCCTGCTCGCTGTCATCGTTGCCGGTGCCGAGCCAGCGCACGCTGTTGGAGATAAAGATCGGGAAGGCGACGCGGAGGGGAAACATGGATTCGGTGAGGGAGAAGCCGGCGAAGACCGCGCGCATCTTGTTCTTCTCGCCCGCTACAACCAGCGACCCCGACTCGGCGACGGCGAGCTGCCGCCCCCACCCTACCGGATCGGCTTTCAGCGCATTGCCGAAACGGTCGTTGCCGAAATCCACATAGCGCAGCACCGGATGGTCCCGCTCCCAGTCGGCGGCGGCGACATTGTCCGCTACGCCGGTCACCTTTACCGGGGCCTGATCGCTGGTGCAGTGGAGGAAGAGGTAGTTGCCTTCGGGCAGCTTCGCAGGCGCGGAATCGTTGAACACCACCACATCGAAGCCCTTGCCCGAGGAGAACTGCTCCGCCCTGCTCACCTCCACGCCGGGGTCCACTTTGAGGGCATTTTCCAGGAACAGGTTCTCTTTCCCCACCACCAGGACTTTCAGGGTCTTGCGCGGCTTCAGGATCAGCGCGGCCTCGTTATCGGCGGCGAGGTCGTCTTTGAGATCCAGTTTCACCCGCATCCGCGTCGGGGAGTCGGGCTCCGGCAGATCGTAGGGCTGTGTGTCCTCCCCATTGGCGGGGAGTTCGACCTCGTGCGCCTCCACCAGGTTGTCCTCGGCGTAGATCTCCTCGTTGAACCGCTTCGGCTGGCTGGAGTAGTTGTGTGTCACGATCAGCAACTGAACCGTCTTCTTCTCCGTGCCCAGATTGCGCCGGAAGTCCACCGCCGTAATGCCGACGTTGTCGTGCCCTTTGCCGATGGGATGGAATTCGAGGTGCGTGCGGCCCAGGTTCAGATTGGAGAGCGTGTATTGCGGCTCCGTCGCATTCCCGCCGGACTGCGACTCGAAGCCGCCGTCGGAGATGAGCTCGATGCGTCCCGTCCCGCCCTCACGGGAGGCTACCAGGTTGGCGGCCAGATTGAGGGCATCGCGCATATTCGTGGGCGTATCGTGCGCCTGGAGAGCGTCGATCTCGTGATGGAGCTGATCCGCTTCATTGGTGAACCCCGTGACCGCGTCGGGCTTGGAGTATGCGGAGAGGATCATCATCATATCGCCGGGCTGTAGGCTGCGGACCAGTTCGTGCGCCTTCTGCTTGGCGAGGGCCAATCGGGAGGGGGAGACATCGGTAGACTGCATCGAGGCGGAGGTGTCGATAATGACGACGATACTGCGCCCCCCGATACCGGCGAGGTTCAGAAACGGGCGGGCCATCGCGAAGATAATCAACGTGGCGATGATCAGTTGGAGCAGCAACAGCAGGTTCCGGCGGAGCTTCTGGAAGGGGGCGTTGGCCTGGACGTCACGGATGACCTGTCGCCAGAGAAACGTCGAGGAGACGATGACATCCTTGCGCTTGAGCTTCAGGATGTACATCAATACGATCAGCCCGCCGATCACCGGCAGCAAGAGTAGAAGCAGGGGTTGGAAAAAGCTCATGTTTAACGCCCACGCAGGGTGACGTTCTGGGTTTCGGCCTCGCTGACGTGCGTCTTTCTCTCCAGGAAGGCCATCCGTTTCTCCATGGTTTGCAGCGCGGTATCGAAGCTCAAATCGTACTGGGTCGTGGTATCTCGCAAATCGGTCATCTGTTTGCGCAACGCCTCCAGTTCGCTCCGCATGGCGGCCAGTTCGCGCTCCAGCCCCTCGCTGCCTTTCTGCTTGGCGCGCAGTTTCGCCAGTTCGACCCGCGTCTTATTCCAATTCTCCACCATGCTGGTCACCATGGCGCCGCCGCAACAGAGGGTGAGAAATCCAAGGACGCCCCAACCCCATCCGATTTCATGCAGCCAGTTCATCCACGGCCTCCATAAGACGTGTTCTGTTGCGGGATCTCCGGTGCACGTGTGACGCCGGGCCGCTCCAGTTGAGCCAGGCGGCTCTCCACGCGGTGCAGTGCGGCATCGAAGCTCAGGTCGTACTGCATGGCGGTATCGCGGAGGTCATGGATTTCGGCGCGGAGAGCATCGAATTGGGCCTGGACGTCCTGCGCGATGAGGCGCTGCTTTTGTAACTTCAGCTCCTCCATCTTGCGCCGGTGCGTCGTCCAGATCAGCGCGAACGGGATCGCGACGATCCCGATGGCGGGAACACCGAAAATTAGTGCTACTACTTCTCCAGGACCCATTCGCTACCCCCTAACGCCCGACGCGCATCTCCTCGACCACGCTTCCCTCGATAGAGGATGAGGTTCCTACACCGTTGACGCGCCGCTCTACTCCCTCGACGCGGCGCTCTAATCTTTGCAGTGCGGAATCGAAGCTGAGATCGTACTGCATGGTGGTCTCTTTCAGCGAACGCACCTCTTCCCGCAGCGCGGCAATCTCCGCACGGGTCCCCACGTCGCCGGTATTCCTCAGTTGGAGTTGCATCTCCAGGATTTTGCGGCGATGATGCGTCCAGATTGCAGAGAGAGGGATCCCAAAGACACATAGGATGGCAACCAATCCTACGAATTCACCTGGCATAAACGTTTCCTCCTGAACATCTCGTCCTCAATGGGAAGCGATCCGAAGCACTTCCGGCAGATGGACCGTCCCCGCATAGAGGGCTTTCCCGATGATCACGCCATCCAGATTCGGCGCACCCTCGGCGCGAAGTTGAAGCAGGCTCTCGATGTCGGCCTGTGTTGCGACGCCCCCGGATGCGATGATGGCAGCCTGTGGAACCGTGGCCGCCACCTGCGCCAGGGAGGCCATATTGACCCCTTGCAGCATCCCGTCTCGGGCAATGTCGGTAAAGATAAAGCGTTTCGCGCCCAAAGCCTCCATGCGGGCCACAAAGGCGGTCGCATCCTCACCGGTAGATTGCTCCCACCCCTGCACCGCGACCTTGCCGTCCCGCGCATCCACCCCCACGGCGACCTTCTCGCCATAGACGGTGAACAGTCCCTCCGCCAGGTTCGCGTCCCGCGCCGCCGCCGTACCGACCACGGCGCGCGTCACGCCCAGACGCAGCAGGCGCTCCACGATCTCTGCGCTCCGAACGCCGCCTCCAAACTGCACAGGCAGGCCCACCTGCCGCAGGATCTGGCGCAACACCTCCAGGTTCTGCGTATTCGGCTGGCCCATACGTGCGCCATCCAGGTCCACGATGTGCAGCCACTGCGCCCCCTCCGCCTGCCATCGCTTCGCCATTTTGACCGGGTCCTCCGAGTAGGTCGTTACCTCCTCGAAACGCCCCTGGCTTAAGCGCACGCAGTGACCGCCCTTCAAATCAATCGCCGGATAGATGTTCATGCTGTTTTATATCTTACCACGCTACTACTCATTCCCAGGAGACAAAGTTTCGCAGGATTTGCAGCCCGACCGCGCCGCTCTTCTCCGGATGGAACTGGGTGGCGGCAATATTCCCGTGTTCCACGGCACAGCAGAAATCCACGCCATAGTCGCTGGTGGCGATGGTGAGGCCAGGATCGGTGACTTCCGGATAGTACGAGTGGACGAAGTAGACCCGCGCGCCCTCTTCCAGCCCCTGCATCAGGCGGGAGGCGCGGGGAAAATGCAGGGCATTCCAGCCGATGTGCGGCACTTTCAGGCCGGCGGCTTTCTCCGGGGTCTCGGTTTCAAAAAAGCGTACCACGCGCCCCGGCAGCAGGCTCAGCCCAGGGGTCGCCCCCATTTCGCTGCTGGTCTCAAACAGCATCTGCAATCCCAGACAGATCCCTAAAAATGGCCTGCCCGCCTGGACCGCGTCGACCACCGCATCGCGCAGGCCGCTGCGGGTCAGGTTGGACATCGCCGCGCAAAACGCTCCCACTCCTGGCAACACGACCTTGTCGGCGCGGGATATCACGTCGGGGTCGCCGGTAATCACCGGATCCCCGCCGACCTTCACCAGCGCCTTTTCGACGCTGCGCAGGTTCGCCATGCCATAATCTACAATCGCGATCATCCGGGTAGCTTTCTATGCGTACATCAGGGTTTGTTGGTCGCCGGACCGATGACCGGCCCCTGGCCCCTCAGATTGTCCAGTGGCTTGCCGTCCGTTTTGGTCGGACCCTGCGCTCCCTGAGCCGTGTTGGAATCCAGGTTCTCCTGGACTTTTCTGATATTATCCGAAATCTGCTTGGCGTTGGCATTGGTGACGTTCATGGCCCACCGCAAGGCCCCGACCAGCGTCAGTGCCAGCACGGCTACCAGCACCATGCGAACGACCAGCCCCCGCTTTGCATTTGTCTCATCCATTGTCTCTCTCCTGCTCCGGTCTGATTCGAGTTACCTTCACGGAGAGCTTTACTTACCTTCAGAGGACCCCTTTTGTGGAGGGGATGCCTTTCACACGCGGGTCGCGCGCAACCGCCTGCGCCGCCGCCCGTCCAAACGCCTTAAAGCCGGCCTCGATGATATGATGGGCGTTTGCGCCCGCCAGTTGCCGGAGATGGATCGTCCACCCGGCATGCATCGCCACCGCCCGGAAGAACTCCGGCGTCAATTCCGTGGTAAAATCGCCCAGCTTCGGCGTGGTGGGCGTCAGGTCGCAGGCCAGGAAGCCGCGCCCGCTGATATCGATATAACAGGCCACCAGCGCCTCGTCCATCGGCACGGCGCAGTTGCCCACGCGCGTTATGCCGGCCCTGTCGCCCAATGCCTGCGCCAATGCCATGCCCAGCGCGATCCCCACATCCTCCACCGTATGGTGATCATCTATATGGAGATCCCCCTTCGCCGTCACGGCCAGGTCCATCAGCCCATGCCTGGCGATATGGGTGAGCATGTGATCGAAAAACCCCACGCCGGTCGCAATGTCGCTGGTTCCCGCACCATCCAGATTCAGGCTTATAGTAATATCGGTTTCCTGGGTCTTGCGATGTACGGTTGCGGAGCGCGTTGGGTTCATTTCGGCGCCTGCCGGGCGACAACGGCCTGTGCGTGGGCGTCAAAACCCTCCGCGCGGGCAAAAGTGTCCAGAGCGCTCGCGACTCCGCCCAGTGCAGTCGCCGTGTAGTAGATAAAACTGGTCTTCTTCATAAACGTGTCCACGTTCAGCGGCGAAGCGAACCGGGCCGTGCCGCTGGTAGGCAGGGTATGGCTCGGACCGGCCATGTAGTCGCCGAGGGTCTGCGGGGCGTAGTCGCCCATCAAGATCGCCCCCGCATTGCGAATAAAGCCCAGTGCGCCGAGGGGATCGCGCACCATGAGCGCCAGGTGCTCCGGAGCACAGACGTTCGCCAGATCGAACGCCTGCCGGAGCGATTCGGTAACGATCACCGCCCCATGATTGTCCAGCGCCTTCCGCAGGATCGCCCGGCGGGGCAGCTCTTCCAACTGCCGCTCCATCTCGGCAAGGGCGGCTTCGGCGAAGGCTGCCGAGGGTGTGATCAGAAAGGCGGCGCACTCCGTATCGTGTTCGGCCTGGGTCAGCAGATCGAGCGCGGCAAACGTCGGGTTCGCGCCCTCATCGGCGACCACGCAGACTTCGCTCGGCCCCGCCAGCATATCTATATCCACGATGCCCCAGAGCTGCTTCTTGGCGATGTTGACATAGACATTCCCCGGCCCGACGATCTTATCCACCGCCGGAACGGTCTGCGTGCCGAAGGCCAGCGCGGCAATCGCCTGCGCCCCCCCGACGGTAAAGACCCGATGGACGCCCGCCACTTTGCAGGCGAACAACACCAGCGGCGGGACCTTCCCATCGCGCTGCACGGGGGTGCAGACGTAGATCTCGCGCACTCCGGCGACATAGGCCGGGATCGCCGTCATCAGCACCGTGCTGGGGTAGGCCGCCGTCCCGCCGGGAACATAGACGCCCACTCGATCCAGAGGCCGCAGCAACTGTCCGACGACCTCACCCGGCTGCACATCCAGCCAGCTCGTCTTGCGCTGCGGCGCATGAAAATTCGTGATGTTGGAGGCGGCGCGATAGACCGCGTCCTTCAGTTCCGGAGAGATCTGCGCTTCCGCATCGTCCCACTGCTCTCTTGGGACCTCCAGGGTCTGAAGCTCCGGGCAATCAAAACGGCGACCGAACGCCAGCAGCGCCTCGTCCCCATCCAGCTTGACCGCCGAGATGATCTCCCGAACGACGGTTTCGACACGGGGATTGTCCTGCAGCGTCTGGCGGCGCAGTGCGTCGCAGGCGGCCTCGACCCCCTCCGTGGCAACGTGCAAAACGCGCAAAAACGGTTCCTCCTCCCATGGCAGACGGGTACAAGGTCGCGCTCCGCACAGTCCAAATTCGCCTGTTACGCGAATTTCCCTTCTGCCCTTGATCGGTATTATACGAGGTTTTCACCGGGGAAGTCAAATTTGAAGACGGGTACAGAACGTACCCGTCTTGAGAGCCTTCGGCTAACCGTCCTCAC
>DATGIG010000496.1:0-2505 GCA_035295825.1 Chthonomonadaceae bacterium
TCGGACGGACCGGCGCCGGTCTGCAGCACCTGTTTTGTCTGCTGGCGCGCACCCTCTTCCTGCTGCTCGCGCCAGGAAGGGTCTTCCATCGAGCGGACGATGATATCACGGACCTCGTCCGGCGAGTCGGAAATCAGCATCAGGTCCAGGTCTTCCGGGCTGATGGCGCCCTCCACCAATAGCGTGCCTTTGATCCAGTCCAGCAGGGGCCGCCAGTAGGCGGCGTTGAAGAGGATCACCGGGAAGTTTTTCACCTTGCCAGTCTGAATGAGCGTCAGGGATTCGAACAGCTCGTCCACGGTGCCGAACCCGCCTGGAAAGACGACGAACGCCTGCGCGTATTTCAAGAACATGGTCTTGCGGGCGAAGAAGTAGCGGAAATCAATGGCAATATCCACGTAAGGATTGAGGCTCTGCTCGAAAGGCAGCTCGATGTTGAGTCCGATGGAGCGTGTTCCGGCCAGCCGCGCGCCCCGGTTGCCCGCCTCCATGATGCCTGGCCCGCCGCCGGTGATGATGGCGAAGCCGGTTTCTCCCAGCAGGCGAGCGACCTCAACGGCCGCGGCGTACATCGGGGCATCTATCGGCGTGCGCGCGCTGCCGAAGATCGTGACCGCCTGGCAGATGTCCGCCAGGGCGTCGAACCCCTGAACAAACTCCCCGGCGATCCGCCACACGCGCCAGGGATCTGTATGCCGAAATGCCGCCTGCTCGGGCTTAACACACGCCAGCAGCTTCTCATCTTCGGTGGCTTCGCCCTTGCGCGCCGCCCGATTGAGCGTCTGCAGCGGGATATGGTGATGGGGAGTTGCGGTATCGGGGGGATTGCTTTCGTCGCTTGACGGCATCGTCGTCCTTTCCATGCGGAATTCCCTTCGGATTGGCATCCTCTTTATCGCTATGCGCCTGATTCTCCTCCCTACGCAAAGGACCGCCTCCTGCGCCCGCAGGAGGCGGTCCTTTTTGGAGTGCGGGAGCAAGCCGCCTAGCAGAACAGCGGCGGCGAGCCGATGCGTTGCGGAGCACGCAATGTCCGCACTCCAAAAAAGAAGCGTGAGCATAGTTGGTGGAAGGATCAGCGGCGAATGCGCCAGCAGCTGCCCAGGAGCAAGGCCGCCATTCCGGCGGTGAGCATCTCCCACGAGTCGCCTTCCGGAACCGCCGGGGCGCGGGGCGAACCGGAGAGCGTGAACGCCATATCGGAGGAGAGCCGGGAGCGGCTCCCCAACAGGTCCTGGACCGCCTGTCCATCTCCGCCCGTGCCGGTCTGCCAGCCCCACTGGGAGGGCAGGGTCAAGTCGGGAACGATGGAAAGCCAGTAGGTTTTGTCTCCGGCCGCGTTGAACACGCTCGGCAATATCGCCGAATAATCGTAGATGGGGACTGTGCCTTCCGTTCCCACGGAGGTCTGATTGGCATTGCCGGAGATAAACTCCGTCCGGAGGGTACGCCCCGGCAATCCGTTCTTATCGGCAGAGAACGTCAGCGTGAAGCCAGTGATGGTCCCCGCTGTGGAGGGGTTGAAGAAGCCGCCCTGCCAACTGACATCGGTAAGGGCGCTGGAGTGGGACAGGGTGAAGTCGTCGTAGACGGTGGCATAGTTGCCAAATCCGCCGGAATCGTTTTGAGAAGCGTACACGGTCCCTCCCGAAAAGTTGGAAGGCTGGTGGTAGAGGATATCCGCCCTGGCAGGCTGGTTGGCGCTCAGCCAGAGGGTGGGGAAGAGAAGCAGGGACGCCAGCGTTTGGAATCCTCTGCGGGAAGATGGGCGATGCATGGAAGTTCTCCTTTGGTTATCGGAACGTGTTGATTATCTGATCGTGCTCGTCCGGGACGATCCGATCCCGGCAGCGCGAAGCGCACGGCGGCCGGCGGACGTATCCTCTCAAGGGTGTCTGTGGTCCTGCCCATGCTCCCAGGCGGCGCGCGCCTTCGCGACAAGGGCGTGACGCTTATCGAACAGGGCCTGGGCGGAATTGTTGGGAAGCGGCAGCGCCGTCAGAGAAGCCAGGGCTTCCACGGCATACCGGAAGGGATGCCAGGGCGATTCCACGCGCTCCCGGTCTTTTTCCGAAAGCGAATCGATATAGCGCAGAAGGTCCGGAATCGCCCGCTTCTCACGGGATTTCTCGAGGACCAGGAAATAGGCGATGCAGGTCTCCTCGCGCCGGACGCCGCCGGCGCGCTCCAGGCGATACAAGATCGCCGGGACGGCTTCCGCCTGATAGCGGATCAGAAACTTCAGCTCGGGCGTTTCCAGCAGGACGTCGCGAACGGTCTCGTGCCCGCCAGCGATGGCGGTGGGACCGAAGAATGGCGGCGTATCCACGCGGTCGAGCGTTTTGTTGATCTCTAGAAGGCTCACGATAGGACTCCGACGTGGTATAGCTACTTTTTTTGGAGCAGGTTCCCACCTGCCCGGTTGGAATGCCAGTAACTCGGCGTGCCATAACTGGGCAGGACATCGGTAGGCGCATGCTTATAGCGCCCCAGGCCGCCCCATTT
>DATGIG010000497.1:0-2180 GCA_035295825.1 Chthonomonadaceae bacterium
CCACGCAATCTCTTCCTGCTTCCCTACATCGGATTGGCAGGCGTCTTCCTCTTCGCGTACGTGCGCTGGAGTGGCGTGGACTGGCGCGAACACTTTCGCCACCACTGGACATGGGGGCTGCTCGGAACACTATTGGTCAGCCTCTATATTGTCCCCTCGGTCTTGCGGCAGCCGGCCTCTCCCCGTCCGCAAGGTCTGGCGCTTGCCTTCAACCTGCTGTGGGTGGGAATCCTCTATGGGACTATAGATGGGTTGCTGCTTTCCGTGCTGCCGGTCCTGGCGACCCGGCGAGCGCTGGAGAAGCGGGGTTGGACAGCAGGTTGGTATAGGCGCCTCGCTACGGGCGCGCTCGCTCTAATAGCCAGCCTGCAGGTAACCGCCGCCTATCACCTGGGTATCCAGAGTTCCACGGCCTGCAGGTGCTGCTGCCGGTTTCGGGTGCGGTATCCTGAGTCTGGCTTACCTGCTTACCGGCAATCCGCTTCCGGCAGTCCTGGGTCATGTCGCCATGCATGTTGCCGCCGTAATGCATGGCATGGAGAGCGTTATTCAGTTGCCACCGCATTATTAGTCGTCGTCCTGACTTTGCGTACTTGCTCCGGGTATTGTGGTTTCCCCACCGGACGCCTGTGCAGTCGCGCCGCGTATCTCCGGGTGGTGGATCTGGCCGCCCAGGTTCGCCGTCCAGGCCATCAGCCCGGTAACGCCTATTCCGACGAAGAGCACCGCTAAGACAATCGCTTTCGATAGGCTTCGTGTCCGTTGGGAGAGGATCAAGCTCCCCAGAGCCATCAATCCCAGTATCTCCACCCCCGCCAGAGCGACTTTGGCAGCCGTTTCATGCCTGTCGATTCCAGCCTCGACCACGCCGGGTACCTTCTCTATCATCACGCTTGCCGGCTCTCCGCTCAGATAGACCGGAATAGCGGCGAGCGCGGCTACGATGAAGACCGCCAGCGCTGCCTTCTTGAGAGGAATGCTTCTGGCAATCACCCCAGCGTTCAGAAGCAAAAGCCCAAACAGTGTGCCCGTTCCTGCTCTCAGAGCTTGATATCTACCAGGGCGCTGACGCCGACATTGGGGACGCGCCGGAGGTTGGTAAGGGAGCGCGCTTCGACCGGAATGAGGGCTCGGATGCGCACGCCACCGATCACCTTGAAATTACCTTCTACCTGGGCGACGGCCTTTACCTTGCGCAACTGCGATTCCGGCCCGGTGACCTGAACGGCGCCGACATACCCTCCGGTGCCTAAACTGAGGATAGGAACGACTTTGGTAGATAGTTCTGGACTGGCATTGTGCTGGTCGGTGATGGCGTTGACAGCCTTATTGATGTCCGGTCCGAACTTATCGACTAAGACAGCGACCGCGCCGCCCTTAAGGATCTGCCCGAGCTGCGCGTACGCCAGCGTAGTCAGGCAGCAGCAGACGATAACGAGCTGCAGCGTGCGCCGCCATCCGAATGTGCTCTTCATGACATTCCTTCTCCTTGACAAGAAAGTGTGGCCGGCATCAGCGAACAGCATGCCGAGTGAGCCTGGGCCCCCACCCTAGCATAGCTCCATCAGGCGGCGATAACATCCGCCAAATGGCCGATTGTGGAAACAAAAGGAGAACAGCGAAAGAAGAAGCCTAAAAGAAGTGGCTCCCTGCTTTCGATGAGCAGGGAGCAACGGGGTGAGAATGCGCTCTTCTTGAGAAAAGAAGCCGGTTGGGCCTCTCTCGCATACCACCTTATAATGAACGCAGAGATTGGCAGGAGAACCGTTCCCACAATACGCCATTTCGCGGATGCGAAGCGGGAAAGAGCCGGTCATACTGAGGGCATGGCTATCCAATCCACCAACGATCTAAAGGCAGCTCGGGGAGCCTCGGAAAGGCGCGCGCAACAGGAGTTCGAGCGCCTCTATGCGCGCACGCGCCGTCGCGCGTACCATTTCGCCTATCGCCTGACCCGCAATGCCACCGAGGCCGAAGACGTGACCCAGGATGCCTATGCGCGCGCCTGGTATCACTTCGATCGCTACGATTCAGCCCGCCCCTTCGAGGGCTGGCTGTTTAGAATCATCGCCAACCGGGTCATTGATCTGCGCCGCCGCCAGAAGCGGATACAGATCTGCTCGCTGGATACGCCCCCCCGGCTGGATTCAGATGGCCTGCCGCTTTCGGGACATGTGTTC